>NZ_JFYL01000019.1 GCF_000632455.1 Acinetobacter sp. Ver3 | reverse complement strand
GGAGAACTCACCGCATACACGGAATTACTTGAAGAGTCTCGTCAAGAAGCAATGAACCGTATGATTGATAAAGCACGTGGCTTAGGGGCGAATGCGATTGTCGGAATTCGTTTCTCAACTTCCAATATTACCCAAGGTGCTTCCGAATTATTTGTTTATGGCACAGCTGTGTATGTTACACCGAATGCACCTAAAATTCCTGATCCATTCACCTCTTAAGGATTCGTTATGGATGGTATCATTTTTCAGGTGGTCATCTTTCTCATCCTATTTTGTCTTGGATTTGGATTTGGTCGCTATAATGAACAAAAGCATCTTAAGCAACTTGATGAACAAGAAGCGCGCTTAGCTTATATCAAGTTAGATAGTCAGCGTTTTAAAACTTCTGAAAACCATGGACAAATGATCAGCAGTAATGTTGTGATTTCGCATGATTATTTTAAGTTTGTACTTGCGCAAATCCAAAATTTCTTTGGTGGACGCTTACGCAGTTATGAAAGTATTGTTGAACGTGCAAGACGTGAAGCTATCGTTAGACTTAAACTTGAAGCAGAAAAAATGGGTGCAACTGAAATCTTAGGATTAAGACTCAGCACCACTGATTTAGGTCTTCAAGGTGGAATGGTTGAAGTTTTCGCTTACGGAACTGCTATACAAAAGAGAGACTAAAAGTCTCTCTTTTTCTCTACAAGTATGTAGTAGTCACTCAAGCCGTACACTTTACTTGAGGAGTCTTTAAATCCCTTATCACTCGCATGATCATTGAGATAAAAACCCAAACATAGTTGATTAAATTTTTCTCATCGATAATTGCATGATCATTAAAATTTACTTTACTTTCATTTTTCGGATCATTCGATACAGTATTGCTGGTGATAACCGTGAAATAAAGACGCCTAATTTTTCTTTTGCCCCACCCACGACAATATACTCATCCCCTTTCAATAATGCCTGTACGGTTTGTTTAGCAAATTCCTCTGCTTCTAAACCATTTTCAATAGCCTCATCTTGATAACCTTGGGGCTTTCCTTCACCGTTTAATGCGTTAAAGGACACATTGGTTTTCACAAATCCTGGGAAAATTACCGAGACACCCACACCATCTTGCGCAACTTCAGCACGTAAGCTATTCGCCCACATATGAATCGCACCTTTGGCTGCCGAATAAGTCGCACGATATTGTGTGCCCAATAACCCAGCGACACTTGAGATAAAGGCAATTCGTCCTGACTTTTGTTGCTGAAAAGTCGGCAAAACCGTTTTGGTTAAAAAAACTTGAGAGAAATAGTCAACTTCCATGATCGCACGTTCAGTTTGCATGGTCGTGTCTTTAATTAATGCACGTTGTGATAGACCTGCATTATTGATTAACCAATCAATACGTCCTTTTTGTTGGAGAACTTGTTCATAAGCATGACGAACTTGTGATTCATCTGTGATATCCGCTTTAATGGAAATATGTCGTTCTGGGTGTGCCAAAGACTGCCTTACCGTTTCCAGCTCTTCAAAACGACGAGCCGTCAAAATAACCTGTGCCCCTAAACTGGCACATTCAGCAGCCAACGCTTTACCAAGACCTGATGATGCACCTGTAATCCACACCACTTTCTGATCAAGCTGTTCCAACTTTGCCATTCCCTTTATCCTTATGGTTTAAGCATTTAATTTTGCTTTTTGCTGTCCTTCATTATCAAGAAAAACCAGAAAATGGTCAAAGTACTTCACGATACTTTGTGCATCATGAATTTTGCTTAAATTTTCAAATCGCTTGTACCCTAATCCTGTGGTCAGACTGATCACACCATTTAAGGTTTTATCCACCACCATATTAAATTTCAGCATTTTTTTAGGCTCACGAATTAAGCTCGTAACGCCTTGATCAACCACTTTAGTGAAGGCTTTTAATCCGGGAGCAACATATTGATTTTGACCTTCACGCATACGTTCTGCACAGCCCAGTAACTCATTCACAATAACTTTTTCAACTGGGTATGAAATATAGTATTTTCCATCTTGTTCATACATCAAACTTTGTACATGATTCACCATAGGCGTTAAGCGATCATTACCAAAAAAAGATACCGACCAAGGCATGTATTTCAAGATTGCATCTTGCACTTGTTTCAATACTTTTGCTGAGTCTTGATCCTTTGCATTAGAATCTTTGACCAGTGTGCCAAAGGCTTGATCAATAATCTCACAAGCAATTTTGGACAGATTATCTCCAAGAATTTTAGCTTGCGCTTCACGATCTCCTGCATTGAGTTTTTGGTGAATAGTTTGATATTGCTGATAAGTTTCAGGTTGTAAGCGCAAAGAAATAGTATAGGTCATGCTATTGTTATCCTTTATTGTCAGGCCGATTCCGCGAGTTGACGCTGGCTTTAGTGTTATTCAAAATCAATTACTGTTCGATTGTGTGTGATTTGAAACGAGAATGCATTTGCTTAACGTGCCTCTCCATGCATTTTTTTTGCTACAATAGATGCAATTTTTTATCTACTTTTGATCTGTTCGAACTATGACTGATTCAGCGCAAAATATTGCTACAACCTACGATCCGACCGAGATCGAGAAAAAATGGTACCAAACTTGGGAAGAACGCGGTTACTTTAAGCCGTCTGAAAAAGGCGAGTCTTTCTGTATCATGATTCCGCCACCAAACGTCACTGGTAGCTTGCACATGGGTCATGGTTTTAACAATGCCATCATGGATGCTTTGACACGTCATAAGCGTATGTCAGGTTTTAACACGCTTTGGCAACCAGGGACTGACCACGCAGGTATCGCAACGCAAATGGTTGTAGAGCGTCAGTTGGGCGCGCAAGGCGTAAGCCGTCATGACTTGGGTCGTGAAAAGTTCATCGATAAAGTATGGGAATGGAAAGAACAATCTGGCGGTAATATTACCCGTCAAATTCGTCGTTTAGGTTCTTCTGTTGATTGGTCACGTGAACGCTTTACCATGGATGAAGGTTTATCAAACGCTGTTAAAGAAGTGTTTGTAAAACTTCACGAAGATGGTTTGATCTACCGTGGTAAACGCCTTGTAAACTGGGATCCAAAATTACAAACCGCCCTTTCTGACTTAGAAGTTGAGTCTGATAAAGAAGAACAAGGTTCACTTTGGCACTTCAAATATTTCTTTGAAGATAAGTCACTTCGCACGCACGATGGTAAAGATCACATTGTTGTGGCAACCACTCGTCCTGAAACTTTGTTGGGTGATACAGCAGTTGCGGTTGCACTTGATGATGAACGTTATGCACACTTAGTTGGTCAAAACATTATCCTACCAATCACAGGTCGTGCGGTTCCGATCGTTAAAGACGAATACGTAGACAAAGAATTCGGTACAGGCTGTGTAAAAATTACCCCTGCGCATGACTTCAATGACTATGAAGTGGGTAAACGTTGCGAATTGCCAATCATCAACATCTTCAACAAAAATGCTGAAGTGTTGGCTGAGTTTGAATATATCGCAAAAGCGGGTGAGCAAATTTCTAAAACCATTCCTGCGCCTGCAGACTACATTGGTTTAGAGCGTTTTGAAGCACGTAAAAAGTTAGTTGAACAAGCGGAAACTGAAGGTTGGTTAGATCAAATTCAACCATATACATTGAAGCCACCTCGTGGTGACCGTTCAGGTGTAATTGTTGAACCGTTACTCACAGACCAATGGTACGTGAAGATTGCACCACTTGCGAAACCTGCAATTGAAGCGGTTCAAGATGGTCGTATTAAGTTCGTGCCTGAGCAATACAGCAACATGTACATGGCGTGGATGAACAACATTCAAGACTGGTGTATCTCTCGTCAATTGTGGTGGGGTCACCGTATCCCTGCTTGGTACGATGCAGAAGGCAATGTATATGTCGGTCGTAACGAAGATGAAGTTCGTGCGAAAAACAACATCCCTGCAGATGTTCAACTAGATCAAGACGAAGACGTATTGGATACATGGTTCTCATCTGGGCTTTGGACATTCTCAACTTTAGGTTGGACGGGTGACGAAGCGAAAGATAAAGAAAACTACTTCTTAAATACCTTCCACCCGACTGATGTTCTTGTAACAGGTTTCGACATCATCTTCTTCTGGGTTGCTCGTATGATTATGCTTACGATGCACTTCATGAAAAATGAAGATGGTACACCTCAAGTGCCGTTCAAAACTGTGTATGTACACGGTTTGGTACGTGATGGCGAAGGTCAGAAGATGTCTAAATCTAAGGGTAATGTACTTGACCCATTAGATTTGATTGACGGTGTTGATCTTGAAACTTTAGTACAAAAACGTACCACAGGTTTGATGAACCCGAAACAAGCGGCGAAGATTGAAAAGTCGACTCGTAAAGAATTCCCTGAAGGTATTCAATCTTACGGTACAGATGCGGTTCGTTTCACATTCTGTGCGCTTGCAAACACGGGTCGTGACATTAAGTTCGACATGAAGCGTGTTGAAGGTTACCGTAACTTTGCGAATAAAATCTGGAACGCGACGCGTTTCGTGATGATGAACTGCGAAGAGCAAGTGATTGGCCAAGAAGTGCGTCAAGACCTTTGGGAATTGCCTGAACAGTGGATCATAAGCCGTCTACAAAAAGCAGAACAAGCGGTGCAAACCGCATTTGCAACCTACCGTTTAGACTTGGCTGCACAAGCGATTTACGAGTTCATTTGGAATGAATACTGTGACTGGTATGTCGAGCTGACGAAACCTGTTCTGAATGATGAAAATGTATCGGTTGAGCGTAAAGCTGAAGTACGTCGTGTTCTTCTTTCTGTGATGGAAGCGTCTTTACGTTTGGCTCATCCGTTGATGCCTTACTTGACAGAAGAAATCTGGCAAACACTTGCGCCAAAACTCAACATCGTTGGCGAAACGATTATGTTGGCACAGTACCCTGTTGCTGACCAAGCGCTTAACAACGAACAAGCTGAAGCAGATATGCAGTGGCTTCAAGGTTTGATTGGTGCGGTACGTAACATCCGTGGTGAGATGGGCTTAGGTAATGCTCGCTTGTTGCCTGTTCTACTTCAAAACACAACTGATGCAGAAAAAGCACAGATTGCCCGTATTGAACCATTGTTTAAAGCATTGGCAAAAGTTGAAAGCATTACGTTCTTGGCTGATGCTGAACAACCACCATTGTCATCATCTTCTGTAGTCGGTCATGTGTCTGTATTCGTTCCAATGAAGGGTTTAATTGACCCGAAAGCGGAGTTGGGTCGTCTACAAAAAGACTTAGACAAGGTTCAAAAACAGCATGACCAAATTGCAACTAAACTTGCGAATGAAGGTTTTGTGGCTAAAGCACCTGCGGCTGTGGTTGAAGGCGAGAAAGTAAAACTTGCTGAGTTTGCTGATCAGTTAGCGAAGATTAAAGCGAATATGGAGCAGATTGCAGCGCTTTAATTTGTTGTTAGTTTGATCTAATTTGTGTATAAAGGGCTGATTATTCAGCCCTTTATAATTTTAAATATGAAGTATTTAGTAAACATTAGTGGAGAGATTCCACATGCAAACCTTTATGACATCAATATTCCATTAAATGGGAGAAATTTGATTCTCACTGGACGAAATAGTAGCGGAAAAACAAGTTTCCTTAATAAGCTTTTTGAAACTTTAAATAATGATTTAGATTCATTAAATGATAATCAACAACAATATAAAAATAATATTTCTCATTGGCAGTCAGAGATTCACCGGTTAGGGCCTTCAAATCCAGATTCCCAAGGATTAAAGAATCTAGTCAAAGAATATCAAGGAAAATTAAAACTACTTGAAACTGGTTTTAATATTGAAACAATAAACTTTGAAGAGTTCAAAAATAAATATAAAGAATATAAAGCAATCTTTAGAAATTTTGATGCTATGCGTGAGATTCATATTGATGAGTCTACACAAACTACTCTGTCTAATACTGAAATTGAAAGAGCAAGAAACGCATTTAGGCAAAATATAGGTAGCCGTCTAGAACAACATCTTGTCAACTTAAAAACATCTGAAGCTTTTGCTAAAGGTATTGAACAAAATGAAATCAAAGGGAAAAAATTTGAGAACTGGTTTAGCGATTTTGAAATTTCTTTAAAAAAATTATTTGAAAACGAAAAAACACTGTTAGTTTTCAAAAATGAAGAAAGAAAATTTGAAATTTATAATGGAAAAAACTACACAACTTTCCAAAATTTATCTTCTGGATATAAAGCAATTTTTGATATTTTTGCTGATCTTTTATTAAGAACGGAATTTTTTGATATAACACCTTCTGATTTAGAGGGAATTGTATTAATTGATGAAATAGATGCTCATTTACATATATCACTTCAAAAGTTAATTCTCCCATTCTTTAAAGATTCATTTCCAAATATTCAATTTATTGTAAGCACTCATTCTCCTTTTGTTATTACATCAACAGACAATGATACTGTAGTTTATGACATTTCTAGTGGTGAATTTTTTGAAGAAGATTTAAGTCGCTATTCATACGAATCGGTTATTAAAGGTTTATTCCATGTAGAAATAAAATCGGCACAATTAGAATCAGAAATTAAAGCTATCGCTGAAATTTTAAATAAAGATCCTAATAATTATGAGAAACTTAGAGATCTTTTAAAAAATATTTCACCATTCGCAAAACAACTTGATGTTGAATCTAAATCTTTTTACTTCAAGGCATTAAATCATTTATTAGACAATCAAGAACTAGGTGATCTTGATGTTTAAAGTTATACGATCAGAAAGACCCGAAGATTGGACTAATTCGGATTACACAGATCCAGTTGTAGTTAAACAATTGAAAAAAGATTTCTTATCTAAATGTTATTTGTGTGAACAAGCAGATTTCGGTTATATCAATGTAGAACACTTTGTGCCACACCTTAACAAAAGTGAAAAGTTAAGAACCGATTGGAATAATCTTTATTATGCTTGCTCTCACTGCAATAGTATTAAAGGCTCAAGACATAAGGAATTACTAGATTGTTGTGAAGAAAGCCATAATGTAGATACGGCTATTTCTTTAGAAGCACCAAGCGTTCCAAATGGTAAAATTATCTTAATCAATGCATTAAATAATGATTCTGATTTGTTTGAACTCACAAATAAAACCATAGCATTATTAGAGCAGTGCTATAACAATGCAAATAGTGGTAATCAGCAAGTGAGCCATCAATATTTGAAAGAAAAGATATTGGAAGAACATGCTTATTTGCAAAATTTACGTTTCCAACTAAAAAATGGTTTAAATCGTTTATTGCAAAGAGAAAAAGATGATCTAGTCGAAAGAATAAGTAATATGCTCAAACCTAATTATCCCTTTTCAGCGTTTTGGAAAACATATGTCAGAAATGATCCATTTTTATCAGAGATTTTAAATCAGTAACCCTCACCCCGACCCTCTCCCAAAGGGAGAGGGAGAAAAGCATTAAAGCACCCCATGCTCCAACAACATCTCCAACCCAGTCTTTTTCCCCATATACATCAACCTTTGCTTTTCCGCTTTAAGCTGTTGCTTCACCGCAGACACATCCGCATCAATCTGCTTATATAAGTCCGTAATATTCAATTGCCCTTTCGACTTCCTCACCGCAATTTTGGCTTTATTTGACCACACAAGCGAGTCAATCAATTCCTGAATTTGCTTTTTTAATGCTTGGCTTTGTGCTTCTAAAGCCTGCTGATAAAACTTAACTTGCTCCGCTGTTAAACCTTTATTTGAACCATTTTTACTTTGCTCAACTTCAAGCTGAAGTTTCAATAAATAGAACAAATCTTCCTGTTCATAGGCTTCATTAGCACGCTGTAACAGCTCGGTCTTTTCCGCTTTTTTCGACTCATCAGGCTCACGGTCAGGGTGAATAATCGAGGCAATCTTTAAATATACGGTTTTTAGCGATTGATTCACTAACTTTTCTGCTTCGGCTTGTTTATCTTGCTGCCGTTTAAGTTTGGCTTGCTGCCTTGCTTGTTGATACTGCGCTTTGTCCCATAACGAATCGTCATCAATCGTTGAATCATTTTGTTCACCATGAGCATCTGGTGTTTGACTAGATTCGAAGTTGTTCTTTTTATCTTGCTTATTTCGTGGTTGAGCAAACACCTGTTCGAAATAAATATGGAATTTTTCAACTGTCTCAAGTTGAGTTTCATTGAGCATATTTGATTTGCTCAACATTTGGGTCAAGTTAAAACACTTCTCTTCCACAACCTTTTGAGACGACTTATTTAAATCTATTTGACTTAGGCTATTCCATAGACTTTGTAATTGCTGAAACATCACTTTATAAACATCACGATAGACAGGAATAAGTTTCTTCTGCGTGTAGGTACGAATTTCTTCTTGGGCGTGTTGCCATGCGGATAATTGTAATTTTTGCTGCTCAATCTGATTAATCAAAACCCGTAGCTTATGATCTTGAACAAGTTGTGCAGAAGAACTGGATTGAATTTCGAATGAAGTCACGTCAGGTGTTTAGTCCAATGAGAGAATACTGAGTTTAACAAAATGTGGATGCTTTATTTAAGCATCGATCACAGTTTGATTTCGACCATTGGCTTTTGCTTGATAAAGATGTCGATCTGCTCGTTTAAGAATGGCATAAGCATCAGCATCGTTGAGATCAGTCACACTGACACCAATACTGACGGTCAAAGTTTTCTCTGCCAAAATAACAGCTTGTTCCACCAATGTACGAATTTTCTCTGCCAAAACTTGCGCACCCATCAGATGTGTTGCAGGCAATAAAATTACAAATTCTTCACCACCATAACGTGCCACAAAATCGGTTTCACGTGTTGCTTGATCAAGGATTTTTGCTACTTGTTGTAACACTTGATCCCCTTGATCATGACCATATTGATCGTTGACTTGCTTAAAATAATCGACATCCAATATAAGTGCTGCATAGCCAATTTGATTTCTTTTATGTTGAGCAAACAAGTATTCAAGTTGCTCATTTAAAGCACGGCGATTGTGTAAACCTGTTAATGCGTCATGTCGTGACAATCGAATCAACACAAGATTAGCCAATTCAAGTGCTCGAGTGCGCTCTTGAACCTTACGCTCTAGAGATTGGTTTGCATCAAGTAATTGTTGTTTTTGTTCCAATAAGGTTTGCGTCATGCTTTGTAGAGAATGTGATAATCCTTGGATTTCACGGATGCTGCTTTGACTATGAAATGCCGTATGCACGTCTCCCTGTTCGACCGCATAAGCCGATTTGGCTAAAGCCTCAATGGGTCTGCTCAATTTATTGGCAAGTTGATAAATCACATAAAAGATAAACAGCGAGACGAATAAACCAATCAGAAAGATTTTGAACTGCAAATCACGCATATCAGCCAAAGCAATCGCCAAAGGTTGACGAATAACCACATGCCAACCAATATCACTTTTAGTCTCGGACTCCACCGCAATATTTGCGGTTAAGAAATCCTGTCCTTCATTCCAATCATCAATATAATAAAGTGCATCGTTGACTTGAAATTGAGGTGGCTGGACTCGTCCAATACTTTTAAATGGATACAGCAGTTCACCCTGTTTATTTAAGATAAAGACTTCTATGCCACGCTGAGATGCTGTTTGAGATAAAGCTCTATTGAGAATATGACGTGCCCACTCCCAATCTGCATGTGCAGCTAACACTCCTTTTAATTTTTGAGTATTTGGATCATAGATTGGTGTTGCGAAATCAATAAAACGCATCGGCTCATGAGGATTTAAAGCTTGAATTTTTTTTGCCAATAACACAGCTTCATGCACATCACCTAAGTATGTACCCTGTAAACCTGCCTTAAACCATGGCCGTGAAGAAACATTTTCACCTTCAAGAATACCATCCGCAGCGATTTGAACATCACCGTTTAAATCCGTTACCCCCATCCAAGCATAATAGACATACGCATTTTTGACTTGTTCCAAGCGTGTACGGACACGTGGATCATCTAGATTTGCTTCTGAAAAGAAAGGAGATTGGCTGAGCAGCACCATTTCGCGCTCGCGTTCGGCAAGAGAAGTTGCCAAGGCATTACTGATATTTTTTGCTGCGACATGTAGGGTCTGTCCACTGGCTTTAGCCAAGTGCTGAGATGCGATATTTCCAATATACAGCGATACGCATATCCCAAGGATAATGGTTAACCCAGCAAATATGAACAGAACGCGATTACGGAATGAATCCAAAATACACCTTAACTCTTGGTTAAACACCGAAACATGCAACCATAAGAATATAACAGAATATTACAAATACATAACAAACATTTCAGCTCATTGTAATGAATAAAAAATGCCAACCTTATCTCATATATTCAAAATCCTGATTAACATTAACAACTGTAATTCCACTCCCTATCTTTTAAACAACATGATTTAATATTCAAGTCACGCACCACATCTACATAAAGTCATAATAATTCGACAATAATTCTGTATTTCTTTTTTTTGGCGCTTGATAGCTTAAGTAGAATCACCTAGAAAATTGAGAAACAAATGGATTTTGCTTCTATCTTTTTTTACGACACCACATGGGTATTTGTTTTCGAGATTTTAATCCGATGTGTGGTGATGTATTTACTGATCATTCTGTTTCTTCGTTTGACAGGCAAGCGAGGGGTTAGACAACTCTCCATCTTTGAAGTTGCCATTATTCTTTGTCTTGGATCAATTGCTGGAGATCCAATGTTTACGGAGGATTTACCCTTAATTCAAGCCGTAGTCGTCATGAGTGTGATCATCTTACTTTACCGCACCACAACGTGGTTAATGATGAAATATCAGCCTTTCGAAGACTTAGTCGAAGGTAAATCCTGCTACATCGTTAAAGATGGCATGCTCGTCCTTGAAGCATTCAAGCGAGGTAATATGTCGCATGATGAGTTCTTTTCGGAAATGCGTCGTCAATCTGTTGAGCATTTAGGTCAAATTCGAGTCGGTCTATTAGAGTCCGATGGGAATTTCAGTATTTTGTTTTATCCCGATGAGCAAGTTAAATATGGCTTACCAATTTTTCCAGATCAAGCTCAATCAATATACAAGGTAAAACCTAGCGTAATATATGCGTGTACACATTGTGGATTCTGTACTGAACTTCAGCAACCACTTCAAGATTGTCCGCGCTGTTCTTGCCAAGATTGGACGCAAGCAATGAACAGTCTAAGAATTGGTTAGCAGATGAATAATCTACAGTCTGTTGGGACGAAGCAGATTATTCATCCTCAGCGCTGACTCAATCGAACATAGGTGGTTGAGATTAATCCAAGACTTTCACCACAATTTTACCAATGTGATCACCTGCATCCATTGCCAAATGAGCCGCTTGAATCTCATCAAAATTAAAAGTTTTATAAATCATCGGTAGACATTCACCTTTTGCCCATAACGGCGCAACATGTGTCTTTAAATCTTGAGCGATTTTGGCTTTTTCTGCTGTGGTACGTGCACGCATGGTTGAGCCAGTAATGGTTAAACGCTTCATCATGATTTGACCTAATTTTACGCCATCGGCTTTAGCTCCTCCAAGAAATGCGATATAAACCAAACGTCCATCACGACGTAGTATATTCAGGTTTTGAGCTAAATAAGGCGCTCCAACCATATCTAAAACAATATCTACACCATTTTCTTCCGTCGCTTGCTGAATGACCTGTTCAAAGTCTTCCGTTTTATAATTAATTGCATGCGTCAAATCTTGAATTGCTTTTAGTTTCTCATCTGAACCAACAGTCGCAAAAGTTTTTAAGCCAAATGCGTTACACAACATCAATGCCGTTGTTCCAATCCCACTGGTTCCGCCATGGATTAAAGCCGTTTCCCCTGCTTTAGCTTTGCCCATTTGAAAAATATTCGCCCAAACGGTAAAAAATGTTTCTGGAATTGCAGCAGCTTGAATATGACTCACCCCTGCAGGAATATTAATCAGCTGAGATTCAGGCACCACACAGTATTCCGCATAACCACCACCATTGGTAAGTCCACACACTTGATCCCCCACCTGATAGGCGTTTACCTCAGCCCCTACTGCAACGACTTCCCCTGATACCTCTAACCCAGGTACAGGTGTGACCCCTTTAGGCATTGGATATAAACCTTGGCGCTGTAAAATATCAGGACGGTTAATGCCGAAAGCATGTACTTTCACCAAGACTTCATTGTCTTTAGGTTGCGGAATATCAACCGTTTCATAAGCCAACTTCTCAACGCCGCCTGGTTCAGTAATGATCACGTGTTGCATGCTTTGTGCCATAATCAAATCCTTTATTTACAATACTTTTCATTCATTTCAATCAATTTCATCATAGTTGATCACATTGATAAAGTCCTGTATTACTTATGTATAAGGATGAAAACGAATCATTATTTTTGGGGGAAAATAATATGCGTTACTTGCTGCAATTTATTTTGCCATGCAGTTTTGCTGCCTTGGTCATCATCTGTTGGACTTTTTTGTTAAGTTTTCCATGGGATTCAGCAGTAATTGCGATGATCTACTTCCAAATTGGGCTGGTGTTGTTATTGCTATACATTGAATACGATGCGAGCAAAGTGGATGGTGCAGCAGGTTGGACTTTTTTAGTTTTCTGTTTTTTTGAAATGATATTGTTCGTCGCTTTGGGGATCATTCGTGTCATTATTGGTGGATGGCAAGTTTTAAATCTTTTATTTTAAACCTTGCCTCAGACACGAATATTAAAATAACTCAATAATACAAACAAAGCTTCGTATTTTTTTGATTTACAACGGAATTGTAACCTTAATGTCTTAAATTTTAAGGTCGTCATGGATCGTACACTCGAGAATTTTTAACATGAAAAAGCAGACTCTAGTTGTCATACTATCGCTCATGCTCGGTTTAGCAGGATGCTCTGGGGAAGATAAACCTAAATTAACCACACCAAGTGCCCCTGAACCAACCATACCAATTCAGCCTGAAGATCCAGAACCATCTCTACCACCGGATCTCGAACCTGAAAGACCGATCAATGTTCCACAACCAAAAACGTATTTAAATCTGGATTTTACTGAAATTTATTCAATACCTTCTGATTGGAATATTCTGCCTTCAAATCCAGGTAGCATTCAATTTAAAGAAGGTGCCTTACTGATTGATGGTCGCAAAGATTTAACCAAACCCACCACCATCATGTTAAGTTCGGATTTTCAAAAGCTTCGCAACTATAAAATTGAGTTAGAATTTGAATACCTTGAGCGTAATAACGGTACTCGTTGGGGAAGTATTATTTATAGAGCTTCAGATGTGTTTGCTCAACCTGAATATACACCATACTACCAATTTGCTATTCGTGCAGATGCATCTGCTTATAATGGTCTAGAACTCGCACTTAGACGCTCAAATAACACATGGAATGTCATCGATACATCCAAATTCGAATCAAACATTGCTTTAAATACACCTTATAAGGCTACAGTTGTTGTTCATGATCAACGTGTTCGTCATTACTTGAATGATCAATTGGTTTTTGATGGTGAATTACCCACCAACCTAAACCAAGGTGCCATTGGACTTTCAGCAGCAGGATTGCTGATGAAGGTCAACACAATACAGGTGATTGAACAACTTGATGCCCTCCCTACTCAAGATCGGATTACAGATGTCATTGATCACAAATATCCAGTTGCAATGGCGCCTGCTTTAGCGCAACCAGCCGACTCATTAACAAATGATAACGCTCATACCGCCACTTATATTGCTTACCAACTTGATGAACAATTATTTTTAAAAGATTTCGACAATAAGACCTCGCTGCACCTCAGAAGTCTTCTTTCTGATCAAACCAAAAGAACACTTCCTCTTCTGCATATCGACTCTGAAAACACACTGGCTGAATTAAGATCTTTGTCTTCAGATTATGATTTTAGTGATGTCACGCTAGTCTCTGATGATCCATATCTATTAAGAAAAGCGCGTGTGGAGATTCCAGAAATCCGTACAGCATTGGATTGGTCTGAAAAGTACAATTTGATTTCAGATCAAAATAGTGTTGTGAAAATTGCACAGGCAACCAATACAGCACTTTCTAAAATTGTGATTTTACCAGCCCATTTGGTTCAGTCTCATGTAGTTGCACACTTGCAACGTTTATTGATCACACCTTGGGCAGGTTTTACCCACAATACTTCTGGACAGACCAGTCCTAAGCTTGATGCCTATCAAGCCGCTGAGATATTAACAACAGGAGTAAATGGCATTTATACGCATCAGCCTGAATTATTTCATTCCATCATGCGCTCAATGGCGCCCAACACCCTACTTCGTAAACCACTCATTACAGGTCATCGTGGAATTCCATCTCAAGTTGATGAAAATACCCTTGAAGGTATTCTTAAGGCGATAGAAGTTGGTGCTGATGCCGTGGAATATGATGTATATCTGACGAAAGATGACCATGTCGTTTTAATGCATGATAAATCGGTTTTACGCACAACGGGTATCGCAAAAAATATTGAGAACATGACGCTCGAAGAAGTTCGTAAACTAAAAACGACCGGGCAGCGACTTGCCATACCGACGATGGATGAAGTATTGGCTGCAGTAGTTAAAAAGTACTCACATGTCACCAATTTTATCGAGATTAAGAGTGCAAAACCCGAAATAATTTCAAAAATTAAAGATTTACTTGATAAATATGATGCATATGGTCAAGCCATTGTCATAAGTTTTGATGGGCAACAAATTCTTGAAATGAAGAACACTCTAAAAGGTGTATCAACGGGTTTATTGGTATATCCACCAAAGGAACAAACTACTTTTCTAAACATTCGAAGAGTTTTGGAAACAACACGACAATTTTCTTCAACATTCAATCCGAATTATAGTGGTTTGAATCAGGATGTCATGTATCTGGCAAGTTTACGTGGGGTGACCTTCTGGCCTTGGACGTTCCGTTTAATTAAAAATGATTTCTATCGTATGTACATTCAAGGTACACATGGGTTGACCACAGATTATGCACAAGATGCATCGAATTTTGTGGTCAAAATTGAAACTCCACGACAAATATCAGCAACTGTTGGTCAACCTTTACAAATCACTGGGCAAAAATTAACGCAACTGGGTCAATCTAGTTACCAAAGCTTCAATACGATGCTCGTACTATCAGGCTCTGCAAAATATAGTCTAAATGGTCAATCTGTGAGTTTCAGTGAACGTGGTACAGCCTATGTCATGCCAAGCTACCAATACACCATAGCACCCAATTTCACCTATACCATCTATGCAAAACCCGTGACTGTGACCATTCAATAAGAAAGCCACATTGATATTTGGAGACCAATTCAGTTCGCTGAGTTGGTTTTTTTCGAAAATGGCATTTTTCCTCATCTTTTCATAAGATTTCAACTGGACTTTTAATGATGTTCACCGCTTAAACACGACAGTATTTAAAACTGATGAATTTCATAAATATTTAATATGTAATATTTTTTTTACTTTATGACAAATCCATAGAGTTGTCATTTTACGTACTTAGATTGTGTCTCGCTTAGGGACATACTTTTCGAGTACTTTTTAATGATGAAATTTACAACACTGACGTCAGCAATATTATTAACATTAAGCTTAACAGCTTGCTCCGATGATGATCAAAAAAATGCTGTATCAAATCCAGATCAAACAGAAAATCCTAATCCATCTCCAGAACCTGAAACACCAGAAATTGAAGTTCCTGTACCCAAAATACTTTTTGAAGAAAATTTCAATGCTTTAACTGCTATTCCAAACAATTGGACTCAACTTCGCAGCAGTCCAGGGAATCTTGAGGTTAAAGATGAAGCACTACTCATCAATGGTACGGCGCACGATACACAAATGACGACCATCATGTTGCCAAACGAACTACAGCAACATCGTAATTATCGTATCGATATGGATTTTGCTTTCTTAGAAAAGAACAATGGCGGGCGTTGGGGTAGCATCATCTATCGTGCCGCTGATCAATATGCTGATCCAGCTTTTACGCCGTATTATCAATTCGCATTTCGTGTTGATGCAACCGCTGCAAGTGGTCTTGAACTTTCTATGCGTCAACCTAACAACACATGGAATGTTTTACAAAAATCTGCTCATAAAGAGAATTTTGAGTTAAATAAAACCTACAAAGCAACAGTCATCGTACATGGTCAACGCGTACGCCATTATATTAATGATGAACTCGTACTCGATAGCACGCTACCTTACAATTTAAATCAGGGTGGCATTGGCATTTCTACAGCAGGCACTTTGATGCGTGTAGATTCAATTAAAGTGACTGAGCAACTTGAAGCCCTACCAGAGTCTAATCGAGTTACAGATCTAATCGATCAGCAATTGCCAGTCTCTATGGCACCAGCACTCGCTCAGCCTGCTGGCGCAACTACACTGAACTCAGCTCCATTAGCAACTCATGTTGCCTATCAACTGGATGAGCAACTCAATCTTCTTAACCAAGATCAAAAGAAAATTACTCATTTAAAAGATTATTTAAATGATTCAACACGACGTCATATTCCGCTATTAACGATCAATTCAGAAAAAACAATTCGTAATCTGAAAACGTTGACAGAAAACTATGATCTCGCTGATATCACCTTGGTGTCGGATCAGCCTGAACTCTTACGTAAAGCTCGTGTTGAAATCCCTGTTTTGCGTACAGCACTCGACTATTCAAAACAATCTGGTTTAACCAATAGTAAATCAGATATTGTAAAAATTGCTCATAATACCAATTCTTCTTTATCAAAAATTGTCATTTTACCGCCGCACTTAGTGCAATCAGAAGTCGTATCTCATCTACAACGCTTATTAATTACACCTTGGGCAAGCACACTTCATCCAGATCAAAAAGATGGCATTGATGCATTCAAAGCAGCTGATATTTTAAGCACTGGGATTAATGGGATCTATACACTACAGCCAGATGTTTTCCAAAACATTATGAAGCAGATGACACCGAATACCCTGTTAAGAAAACCCCTCATCACAGGCCATCGTGGCATTCCAGCTTTAGAGGATGAAAATACTTTAGAAGGAACAATTAAAGCTATTGAGGTGGGTGCTGACGCAGTTGAATATGATGTTTATCTATCGAAAGATGGTCATGTTTTCTTGATGCATGACGGGACGCTAAAACGTACCACAGGTGATAACAGAAATACTGAAGATCTGACCTTAGCTGAAATTCGTCAGTTACGTACTATTCCGAATGGTCGCCCAGTTCCAACCATGGATGAGGTTTTGGCGGCAGTCAAAAAATACCCCCATGTGACCAATTTCATCGAAATTAAAAGTGCTAAGCCTGAAATTGTAGCGAAGATTAAAGAACTTTTAGATAAGCACAATGCCTATGATCAATCGATTGTCATCAGTTTTAATGGTGATCAAATCTTACAGATGAAAAATACCTTACCGGGTGTTTCTACAGGCTTCTTAACGAATACGCCGAACGCACAAAGCAATATTGTAAACACACGTCGAATATTAGACGCGACTCAAAAATATTCTTCTACATTTAACCCGTCTTTTGCAGGATTAAGCAAAGAGTTAATGTCAATGGCGAGCTTACGTGGCGTAACTTTCTGGCCTTGGACATTCCGTACCAATAAAGATGATTTTAATCGTATGTATGTACAAGGAACACATGGCTTAACCACCGATTATGCTCATGAATCTTCTGATTTAGTCGTCAAGATCAATACTCCAGGTCAAATTACTGCGAAAGTGGGACAGCCTGTTGTTTTTAGTGGAGAAAAAGTTACTCAGATAGGTAAGGCTTCAGCACAAAACTTTAATTCAATGATTGTTCTGCCTGGTTCTGCCAAATATAGTAAAAATGGTCAGTCGATTACGTTTAGTGAAACAGGCAAAGCCTATGTCATGCCGAGCTATCAATACACGATTGCTCCGAATTATAGCTACACCCTGTACGGTAAACCTGTGACAGTCACGATTCAGTAAGAAACTTTAAATTTACATGCCCAATTGTTAAGTTTAAAGCTTCAATTGGGCATTTCTTATTTTTTTAAATTTTGAATCACTTCGGGTAAAAAAGAACGGTGAAATCCATCATAGGCTTGATTATTCTCAGCCGGACTTAATGAAAATATACGTGTGCCTTGAGAAGCTGCGCCATCAATCCGTATCGTGACACCCGATATAAATTTAGACGCTTCAGACAACAAATAGACGATAGTTGATGATACTTCAGCTTCTGTTCCCATGCGTTGCAAAGGAACTTTCTCCGCCATACTTGGAATCACTTTTTCAGCCATTTCACCAGTATATGTATCCATACCCGATGACAAAATCCATCCAGGTGCTACGGCATTCACACGAACTCCAGATTTGCCCCATTCGACAGCAGCTGTCTTGGTCAGATTATCAACGCCTGCACGGGCTGCGCCTGAATGTCCCATATTCGGCATACCTCCCCACATATCAGCAGTCATGTTGACAATACTTCCACCATGCTTATTCATCCACTGATTGTAAGCTTCGCGCATGAGATAGAATGTAGCGTGTAGATTATTTCGAATGACAGCATCAAACCCATTGGCTGAGATTTTTTCTAAATGCGCTGGAAATTGTCCGCCTGCATTATTCACCAAGCCATCAATTCGTCCGAATTTTTTAATCACTTCACTAATCATGGCTTTCACTTGTGCCTCATCACGATTATCACAAGCGATGCCATAGGCTCTGCCACCATCTTCCATGATTTCAGCAACAACTTTATCGAGTTTTTCTTGGGTACGCCCTGTAATAATCACTTGTGCATCTAATGATGCGAGCTCATGAGCTGTACAACGTCCAATACCAGAACCACCTCCTGTCACAATGATGACCTGATTCTGAAATAATTTTTCCTTGAATACTGAGTTATATGTCATGCCAATCCTTAGGTTGTAATTTTTATCGACTTGCAAAATTATCCCGATTTTTTAACAGTTGCAAGATCATAGAATTTTATAATTGTTGTTTTAAATGCTAATCAAACCTTTCCTTCAAGGACTATGGGATAGTTTTTACAAAACGCATTAAAATTTTTCTTACCACAGGTAAAAATATTAAGATCAATGGAAATGCGATTAACCAAGACATTGCCCACGTCTTTATCCAGACCGCCCAGATCCCATCAAAAAATCCACGATTCATTACAATATTAATTAAAGAAATTGAACCACTCATCAAACATGACAAAATTAACGGCATCAGCCAATTGAGATGTTTGGGGTGAAATTTTGGGAGTGCTTTATTCATTGTAGCGCCTAATCATTTCATCTCATTTAATTTAGCACCAATGCAATCACTATTCCTATATTTTTCAAGTTTCAAGCACACAAAACTAATCGAATATCTTTAAAATTTTGAACCTTGAGGCATGATTGAATAATTTTTCTTAGTAAATGAATATTAAATAGAATGGATTAGTTTCCATCTTAATCAAGACTCATGAGCAATAAAAAAATATTTAACTTTAAACGATGATTTTATTTTTTAGCTTTTCTACTCTACGAAAATGTTTTAAGTTTTTAGTTCAATTTTACCGTTAATCTCTATTCTTTAGATTCCAAGCATTTTTTTTGCAGTTTTTGCATAGCTTCTCTAGGCATAGGCGCTGTCATCATCTGTTGGTATTCTAAACAGGCTTTACTGGGTTGTTTTTGTTCTATCGGAGCATTCATACACGCCGTCAAGAACATCAAAAGCAAATACGCTACTATTTTCATAATATCTCTAATTTATGGTTAATGTTCACCCTATCATAGCTCATTAAGACTAGTGTGATCGTTATTGAATTTTAAATAAAAAAAACCCGCCATCAGGCGGGTTTTGTTTAAATCAGTCAATCTTAAAGACGAACCAATTCCACAATCTTCTCAGCCAATTCTTCAGCAGCTTCTACTTCAAAACTTGCATCAGTACCTGTTGCAGTATCGGTAATCACTACCACACCAGTTTCACGTAATAATGCAACGTGTTCAGCAGTTAAGTCCGCTTTAGCAATCGCAACAACACCTTGTTGGATCAATAAGCTTTCTAATACTTGCGCATTCGCAATTGCAGCATTTGATACAGTTACCGCAGCAGGTTTTTGACCCAAACGTGCCGCACGTGCTTCTGCTGTTACAGGCTCATTATGTGCAGTCCACTCAACAGCCTCTTCAACCATACCTGCACCAACAGTTACGTTGCTTAAGCGGTCAATAAAGATAAATGAACCTGTGTAACGGCTATCTTGATAACGGTCAAATACGACTGGTGCATCAAATTCTATCGTTACATTCGCAATCGCATTCAGCTCCAAGTTTTCAACTTGAACTTTTTCAAGCGTATTTACGTTTGTACGGAAGTTAATTGCTGTTACCTTAGCAGGAACAGTTTGCGTACCAATCTTCACGTTATATAACTTACCAATCGCAAGCGGTTGGTCAGCCATCCATACAACAGTCGCTTGAACAGAACGAGAAATTGCAGGTACTTCTTGGTCTGCACGTACAAGTACGTTACCACGGGAAATATCAATCTCGTCGTTTAACGTTAATGTCACTGCTTGACCAGCAACTGCACGCTCTAAGTTACCGTCAAAAGTAACGATTTCTTTAACTGTAGATGATTTACCTGATGGCAACGCAGTAATCGTATCTCCAACGTTGATATCACCTAGTGCGATCGTACCGCAGAAACCACGGAAATCGAGGTTAGGACGGTTCACATACTGTACAGGGAAACGGAAGTCAGCTTTAGCTGAAGTACGATTAATCTCTACAGATTCAAGCGTACCCATCAAAGTTTCGCCTGTGTACCAAGGTGTATTTGGTGATTTGTTTACAACGTTATCACCATTTAACGCAGAAATCGGCGTAAAGATGATGTTAGATGGTTTACGATCGCCAAGTTGTGCAACAAAGCCTGCGTATTCTGTTTGAATCTCATTGAAGCGTGCTTCAGAGAATTCAACCAAGTCCATTTTGTTGATCGCAACAATAATGTTCTTGATACCAAGTAAGCTTGCAATATACGTATGACGACGTGTTTGTGTCTGAACACCGTAACGCGCATCAATTAAAATGATCGCAAGGTCACACGTAGACGCACCTGTAGCCATGTTACGTGTGTATTGTTCATGCCCCGGAGTGTCGGCAATAATGAACTTACGTTTTTCTGTAGAGAAATAACGGTAAGCTACATCAATAGTAATACCTTGTTCACGCTCTGCTTGTAAACCATCTACAAGTAACGCTAAGTCAGGTGCATCACCTGTTGTACCGACTTTTTTAGAATCACGTGTCACTGCTTGCAATTGATCTTCATAAATCAATTTTGAATCGTAAAGTAAACGACCAATTAAAGTTGATTTACCATCATCTACGTTACCGCAAGTCAAAAAGCGTAATAAGTCTTTATTTTCGTGTTGTTTTAAATAACCCAAGATATCTTGGCTAATCAAATCTGATTGATGAGACATGGCTCATAGCTCCACAAATATGTTGAAATCGGTGTATTTGAATCCCCCTCGTTCCCCCTTTGAAAAAGGGGGATGACTCCTCTCTTTTACAAAGAGATGAGCAGCGCTGCTGCGGAAGAGAGATTCTAGAAGTAACCTTCTTGCTTTTTCTTTTCCATCGAGCCCGCTTCATCATGGTCAATCATTCGACCTTGGCGCTCAGAACTCGTTGCAAGCAACATTTCTTGGATAATTTCTGGCAAGGTGTTAGCAGTCGACTCCACCGCACCTGTCAATGGGTAACACCCCAAAGTACGGAAACGAACCGATTTCATTTGTGGAACTTCACCTTCTTTTAAAGGCATACGCTCATCATCCACCATAATTAATGTACCACTACGCTCAACAACAGGTCGTTCTGCCGCCAAGTACAATGGAACAAGTGGAATACTTTCTAAGTAAATATATTGCCAAATATCAAGCTCAGTCCAGTTCGACAATGGGAACACACGGATACTTTCGCCTTTATTCACTTTACCATTGTAAAGATTCCAAAGTTCTGGACGTTGGTTTTTAGGATCCCAACGATGTTTATCATCACGGAATGAATACACACGTTCTTTGGCACGTGATTTTTCTTCATCACGGCGAGCACCACCAAATGCAGCATCGAACTTGTATTTATCTAATGCCTGTTTTAAACCCTGAGTTTTCATGATATCAGTATATTTCGAACTACCATGATCAAATGGGTTAATCCCAGCATCCTTACCTTCTTTATTTTGGTGGACGATAAGATCGAAACCGTGTTGCTTAGCCATATTGTCGCGGAAAGCAATCATGTCCTTAAATTTCCAACCTGTATCTACATGTAACAGTGGAAAAGGGAGTTTTGCAGGATAGAATGCTTTAAGCGCTAAATGCAGCATAACTGCCGAGTCCTTACCAATCGAATAAAGCATGACTGGATTTTCGAATTCTGCAGCAACTTCGCGAATGATATGAATACTCTCAGCTTCAAGCTGTTTAAGATGAGTAAGTCTTTCCTCATTTAATGACATGGACAACACCAGCTAGAATATGTGTACTTATGACACTTTTGAAAATTTATATTCATTATAGTGATTTAGACAACAGAGCTTTATCTCGTTTTTTTATATTAATATACTCAAATAGAATATAAGCAAAGAGACAATCTAATTATGATAACAATTACAGGCCTTTCAAATATAAAATACCAAGAATGGTTAACCCTTTGGTCAGCTTACCTTGAATTCTACAAGACCGAATTGAATCCTCAACAAGCGGCTCTGACTTTCAAACGATTATCTGATGCGTCGCAAACCGATATGTTTGGCTATGCCATTATAAAAAATCAAAACGTCGTCGGAATTGTACATCTCATTTCTCACGCAAGCACTTGGACTAAACTCCCTTATTGTTATCTCCAAGATTTGTTTATTGATGCAAATTATAGAAATCAGGGCTTAGCCAGGAAATTAATAGAATTTAGCTATGACGAATGTAAAAATAATTATGATAGAGTATATTGGTTAACCCATAAAAGCAATGATAATGCTAGACTTTTGTATAATCGTGTTGCAACCGAAACGGGATTCATTCAATATAAAAAATCTCTAAATTAGTTATTTTTATCTCCCATGCTTAGCCTTGAATCTCTTAAACAACATTTAGAGCGAGCTCATATTGCTGGTCATATTTATCAGCATCATCAAATTCTAGTGTTACAAGAACCGTTTACTGAAAATGGTTCTGCTTTAAATATTTTTGTTCAGCACGAGTTAACTGCTGATCAAATTGGCTTACAGTTTGCTGTTGAACATACTGATCAAAAACTAAAGTTCTTGATTGGCGTTACACATAGCAATCAAGATCATAGAAGTGAAATTAGTATTGGTCATTTAAAAGGCAATCAAAAAGCTTTTAATTTGTGCTACGCCTTTTACAATTATCCAAAACATTTTTTTGTAGTTGAAACAGATTTATATGCGAACGCTGAGCAATTTAAAGACTGCTTAGAAAAGCAATTATTCAGTCAGCCTGAGCTTAGTTTTTTAGACACAGCCACTAAAGTAAATCCAATGGGACAGAATTACCCATGGATGAAGGATTATATCGCGCAACTTAGCTTAGAAATGAAAGTTCGGATACAAACAAGTCTCATGTAAAAAAAGCCACCTTTTTAGGTGGCTTTTTCAAATGCTAATCTAAGAATATTAACGTCCCAGTTTTTTGACATCTAAAGGTATTTCAATACCAACAGAAGCACCTGCATCATTACCATGACGATCTGAATCTGCAATCCAACCATTAATCTTTAATGGCAAATTCGGCTTCACAAAATGCGTCCAAGTTAAATCTAATGCTTGGATATCATCTTCCTCAGAAAATGCAGCATTGGTATCTCGATTAGATTGATTTACTTTTGCAAATAATACGCGACCTGAAAGTCTATTCATGGCATCAAAACGAATATTTCCACCCAAAGAAATCATCTCACCATCTCCTCCAATCGCATGTGCAAGAGGATAGCCATGTTGATAATATCCATCTGTATAAACACTGTGATTATAAGATACTCCTTGGGCCTTCCCATTTGTATTGGTGTCTACCCACTCAGCATAAACTTGATAAGGCATTTTTTTTAAAGATGAAGAATAATCCACCCCTGCCTGATACATTTTCTTAGCAGGTAAGCCACCTGCTTCATCTTCCCCCACGTATTGAGCATAGACGCCGATTGGCTGGTTCAATAAATAGCTTAGATTCAAACGCGCATCAAATCCAGCAATCTGGTTAGATGGATTAACAGTATCCCCGTAAACATTATCCTTACCAATCCAAGCATCCCAGAGAGTTCCTAAATCCTCAGGGCGACCTTCACCACCCCATTGAATAATGCGTGATGCACCGAACTCTAAATAAGGTAGTGGTTGTGCGGTCAAACGTAAACCAATAATTTTAGCATCAGGAACTGCTTTATAATCATCTAACTGGCCGCCAAAAGCTTGGTATTGCCAAGGCCCGATCCATGAGAGCCATTTATGATCAAAAGCAGACTGTTCAGCACGCTGTAGAGTGAAACCATATACTGGTCGACTTGCATCTCCACGTATCAAACTACCATCGTGTCCAGGTCCCCAGTAGGTTGGAATCTGACCAGCAATGAACCATTGATTCCAAAGTTTACCCGCAAGATATGAGCCTTCTAGGTTAACGTCTTGCCCATTGTCTATCTGAGGGTCTTTTTCACCTTTAACTTTGAGCTTCGCATCCCAATTTTGCCCCCCAAGATTTAACTCTGCACCAAGCGCGTATTGTGCTTTTTGATGATCGGCAAAAGATTGTGGGATTTTCTTTTGATCACTCTCAGCGAAAGCATCAACTTTTAATGTTTCATTTTGCTGCTGAATTGCTCTTTCGACTTCCTGGATAACCTTTTGTTGTTCAATTGAGTTAATTTTAGCATTGGTGAGGGCACGTTGGACTTCATCACCACTTAGCGGCCATGTCGAGGTGCTTATTTGAATCACACCTTGTTGATTCAGCCAATTTAAATCATCTCTCAGGTTTTCATCGTTGAGGAGAATACCATTGGCAAAAACCAGTGGACTAGAAAATAGTAAGCTCGATGATAGGATTTTTATAAGTCTATTCGGGTTCATCACAAATCAATTTAGGATTATATCTTATTGATTATTTGAATTTTTAATTTATAAATCCATTAACTTTACATTAAGTATTTAATTAGATACATTTAATAACATTGTATAAATATTTTGATAAACATACAGCCGGTTAAACAAATTAGCTTTAATGATAATTTTCTATATTTTTTATCACCTTAATTAAATATTTTGTGATTAAAACCTCAAAATACACTCACACTAAAAAACATTTAAATTTAATTTTATGTTAAGAAAAATTAAAAAAGCCCTTCAAAGAAGGGCTTTTTTAATTTCACTATTACGCATTTTTGTGACGCATATGTGGGAATAAGATCACATCGCGAATACTTGGCTCATTGGCAAATAGCATTACCAGACGATCAATACCAATCCCTTCACCTGCTGTAGGAGGTAAACCATATTCAAGCGCCTCAACGAAGTCGGCATCATAGTGCATTGCTTCATCATCACCCGCATCTTTTTCAGCTACCTGTGCTTGGAAACGCTCAGCCTGGTCAATTGGGTCATTTAACTCTGAGAAGCCATTTGCAAGCTCACGACCACCAATAAAGAATTCAAAACGGTCAGTAATGTGCGGGTTGTCATCGTTACGACGTGCCAATGGAGAGGTTTCCGCAGGATATTCAGTAATGAAGGTCGGTTGACGAAGTTTCGTTTCAACAGTTTCTTCAAATACAATCGTTTGAAGCTTACCTAGACCAAAACCTGGCTTCACTTGCTCTTTAAGTTCATTCTTAACAAACTCAGCTAAGAACTCGCGATCATTTACATTTTCAGGTGTAAATTGTGGGTTATGTTCAAGAATTGCATCAAACATTGAGATTTTCTTGAATGGACCTTTGAAGCTATATACTTCTTCGCCATAAGGTACATCTGTCGAACCTAAGATATCAATTGCTAGTTTTTCTAGCATTTGCTCTGTCAGTTCCATCAAGTCTTTGTAGTCTGCATAAGCTTGGTAGAATTCGATCATTGTGAATTCTGGGTTGTGACGTGTAGACACACCTTCATTACGGAAGTTACGGTTAATCTCAAACACACGTTCAAAACCACCTACAACCAAACGCTTTAAGTAAAGTTCTGGTGCAATACGTAAGAATAATGGCATGTCTAAGGCATTGTGATGCGTTTCAAATGGACGCGCAGAAGCACCACCTGGAATCACATGCATCATTGGCGTTTCAACTTCCATATAACGTTTTTCAGTCAAGAAGTTACGAATACCAGCAACTACTTTTGCTCGAATTTCAAAAGTCTTACGCGTTTCTTCGTTCACGATCAGATCAAGATAACGTTTACGGTATTTTACTTCTGTATCTGTTAGACCGTGGAACTTATCTGGAAGAGGACGGAGTGATTTAGTGAGGAGTTCAAAATGTTCAATATGCACATAAAGATCACCTTTGCCTGAACGTCCAATGTAACCTTCAACGGCAATAATATCACCTAGATCAAGACCTTTAATGGTGTCTAAAGTCTCTGCAGATAATTCTTTACGTGCAACATAAAGCTGAATACGGCCAGTCATGTCTTGGATCACCATGAACGAACCGCGGTTCAACATCACCCGACCCGCAACTTTGACATAAACTTTTTCACTGCCTTCAATTTCTTCTTTTGATTTATCAGCAAACTGATCCTGAAGGTCTTGTGCATAATGTTCACGCTTAAACGTGTTTGGCCAAGGGCTCGTACCCTGCTCTTGAGCCTTATCTTGAATCTGTTTTAACTTGGCATGACGCTGTGCGATTAAATCGTTTTCGGAAATGGCTTGTTCAGAAGTCGATTGAGCGTTTTGTTGCGTCATCTCTGCCTCGTAATTTTATTTAAAAAAGAAGTTGCATAGCATAGCAGAATTCAAAGTACTTGAGCATTAGAAAATAATCAGCCATTTGAAAAACGCTTAATTTCATCCACTAAAGTCTAGGTCTGAACATTTCTTAGACCAAAAGCTAAGTTGTACTTTGAATACAGCACTCTACAATCATCCTATAAATTGTGGAAAAGTATACTTTCAACAATCATAAAAAATAGAATGGATTTAATGATGACTTATGAACACTCAAGACCCTAAAGTATTGTTTATGCATGGATTAGATTCTTCAAGAGAATCTACCAAGTTTCAGGCAATTCTTTCTAAAAATAAATATTGCATTAATGTTGATTATCGAAATTTAAAATACGCTGCTGTTGAACGTTTTTATATCGATATGATCGAGAAAATTAAACCAGACATTTTAGTAGGACATAGTCTAGGTGGTTACTGGGCATTAAAGATGTCAAATCGATTTCAACTTCCTGCTGTGATTGCAAATCCGAGCTTAATGCCATCTTTTGATCCTGATTATCCAGCGATTACAATTGAGGAGCTTCAATCCAAAACCTCATCTCAAATCGCTTATATCGAACTTGGTGATGAACTGATTGATATGCATAGTACCTCTGACTTATTAGAGCCATACATGTACGTTGAAAGTATTATTGGTGGCCGTCATCAACTGGAAAACCCTGATCGTCTGAATTACCTGATCGGATTAGTCAGCCACTCAAATCATCAATCACATTAAAAAAGCCTTGTGAATCACAAGGCTTTTCGACTTAAATTTGAGGTTTTGATTTATCGTCCAAAACAGACCAAATATTCATTCCTAAATCCGCGTGTAAGTCTGGCAAATCAAGGAAAATACTCGCCCCTAAAACAGTGTGCTGACATTTATCCATCAATTGCTTAACTGCTTTTAATGTACCACCTGTGGCCAATACATCATCAACAATAATCACTTTTTGAGCCTGTACATCCGCAGACATTTCTAAACGGTCCATGCCATACTCAAGGCTATAGCCCACACCAATCACTGGTGGTGGTAATTTTCCAGCTTTACGAACCAACAACAACCCCTTACCAGTACGTTGCGCCAACAAACTCGCCAAAACAAACCCACGTGCTTCAACCGCAACGAAACTCTCTACCTCTGCCAATTGCTCCGCAGGAATACTTTCGATTAAGGCGTCAGTTAAAGGTGCAATGCTCTGCATGAACAAAGGAGTTAAATCAAAGAAACAAATTCCTGGTTTTGGAAAATCTTGGACCGTACGAATGTGTGACCACAATGATGTAGACAAAGAAGTAGACATAGGAGATAAAAATTAGACAAAAGAATGCGTGAATTTTAACGAATTATTGACAAAAAATATAGCAAACATGAGCTAAGAAAAAATACCGACCAATATAACTTATTGATTTTTAATAAACCATTTTTTAATTAAATAACAAGTATAAAACACAAACAGTATAAATTTTATATGAGTAGCTGGTAAATCAATACGCGACAAAAGTCTGACAATTTTTTTTAAATCATAATACATATAATTTTGGCAAATATTTCAAAGATTTAATGCTCAGTCCTATCATGCATTAGCATAATTAGCATGCGTTTTGTCCTAATCTGCCATTCAGCTTCTCTTTTAGTCAGCTAAACTCCGTTATTTACTTTACTTTCCACCTCGAACTGCGTAAAAATTTGCTTGAATATGAACGATAAAAATTCATATCACTCGAGTCTAGGTGTGAGAAAGATTTTGGCTGACACCAATAAATGGAATTGTCAGTATTTTTTGGAGAATCAAATGAAAAAATATCAATGCATCGTTTGTGGATGGATTTATGACGAAGCAGAAGGCTGGCCACAAGATGGCATTGCTGCAGGCACTAAATGGGAAGATATTCCAGATGATTGGACTTGCCCAGATTGCGGCGTATCAAAAGCAGATTTTGAAATGATTGAAATCTAATACAGATTTCCTTTAAAGACCATTTTGATATGGTCTTTTTTCTTATTTACTAAAAAAATTATCAGTATTGGAGAGTACTATGCAACCGATCATCATTGTTGGCTCTGGCATGGCAGGTTACACATTAGCGCGAGAGTTTCGCAAACTGAATGCTGAACAAGCACTTGTTATGATTTGCTCAGATGATGCGGTGAACTATGCAAAACCAACTTTATCTAATGCACTTGTAGGTAAAAAAGCGCCAGAGCAAATTGCCTTAGGTGATGCTGAGAAAATGTCTGCGCAATTGAATATGCAAATTATTCATCATGCGACTGTAACTTCAATTTCTGCAGATCAACATCAATTGACCTACACAAAAGATGGACAAGCTGAAAACCTTATATACAGCAAATTAATATTAGCTGTAGGTGCTAACCCTATTCGTTTAGCCATTTCAGGTGATGGCGCTGATGATATTCATGTAGTTAACTCACTGATTGATTATCGTGAATTTCGCTCTAAGCTCGACCTTAAACAAGACAAGCGTGTTGTCATTTTAGGTGCAGGCCTCATTGGGTGTGAGTTTGCCAACGATTTACAGAACACTGGTCATCAAGCGACTGTGATTGATCTTGCCCCACAACCTTTGGGTCGCCTTCTACCAGAACACGTTGCACATGCTTTCCAGCAAAATCTTGAAGAAACAGGTATTCAGTTTGCATTAAGTACCACCGTAGATCGGGTAAGTAAAAACTCAGACGAAAGCTATACCGTAACGCTTGCAAATGGACAGAGCTTTACAGCTGACGTTGTTCTTTCTGCTGTTGGCCTGCAACCCAATACATCAGTTGCACAAGAAGCAGGAATCCATACCAGCCGTGGGATTGTGACTAACACTTTAATGGAAACCAATAAAACCGATATTTATGCATTAGGTGATTGTGCAGAAGTAAATGGTTTACTGCTTCCGTATGTCATGCCAATTATGCAACAAGCACGTGCTTTAGCTAAAACATTGTCTGGTGAAAATACACAAGTTCATTATCCAGCGATGCCAGTTGCAGTGAAAACTCCTGCTGCACCACTGACTGTATTACCTGTACCTCAAGGTGTGGAGGCAACTTGGGAAACTGAAGAACTCGATGACGGAATGATTGCTAAAGCACTTGACCAAGAATCAACGCTTCGTGGATTTGTGCTACTTGGACCAACAGCAGCGAAGCAACGTTTAACATTGACCAAACTGGTCCCAGATTTAATTCCAGCTGCCGTTTAATTATTCAAAGATTTAGGGTATTTTCAAATGAAAGTACCCTTTTAGTTTGGACACAATAAAAATGAATAACGCACTAGAATATCAAGTTTCACCTTATGCTCCATTCATGCAAGAAAGTAAAGTGAGTCTAGGCAATGGGATCGACCTTCATATTGAAGTTGGAGGCAAGGCTGAACATCCTACGATTATTCTCATCATGGGACTGGGTGCGCAGATGCTTTTTTGGCCAGATTTTTTTTGCAAATCTTTAATAGACCAAGGTTTCAGAGTCATTCGTTTCGATAACCGAGATATTGGCCTCTCAACAAAAATTAAGCACAAGGGACCTCGCCTCAATACATTTAAACTTATGGGTCGATTTGCTTTTGGTCTAGGAAATCAAGGCTCTCCTTACAATTTATTTGATATGGCTGAAGATGTAGCGTTACTCATTGAACGATTAGGTCTTGAAAAAGCGCATATTATTGGTGCATCAATGGGGGGAATGATCGCTCAGATATTGGCAGCAAAATATCCAGAAAAAGTGGATAAACTAGGATTATTATTTACCAGTAATAATCAGCCATTTCTTCCGCCACCATTTCCAAAACAATTATTTAGTCTTATTGGTCGCCCTGCATCGAATGATGAAGATGGTATTGTAAATCATAGTATTAAAGTCATTCAGACGATTGGTTCACCTGGTTACGTCAATCAATTGGAAGTTATTCAAAACGCGCGTAAATTATATAAGCGTAGTTATCATCCAGCGGGTGTACTTCAACAGTTTTTAGCAATATTATGTACAGGCTCATTAGTTTCTATCGATAAGCAAATTCAAAAGCCAACACTGGTTGTACATGGCTCAAAGGATCGTCTACTCCCTTTTAGCCACGGCAAGGCAGTATCAAAAGCAATATCAGGCGCAAAGTTTGAATTAATCGAAGGAATGGGGCATGATATTCCTGCGCATTTCATCCCACAACTGAGTGGTTTGTTTGCAAAACATTTTAAATGATAAACACTAGGACACTATGGCTGCATTACCATCCCTAAGACAGCTGTCATATCTCGTGACTCTGTCTGAGACGTTGCATTTTACAGAAGCAGCACGTCGCTCATTCGTTACTCAGTCTACGCTTTCTGGCGGGATTATGGAGCTCGAGCGTTTATTGGGTGGCGTTCTCGTTGAACGTGATCGCCAAAATGTACGTTTAACCCCTCTCGGTGAGCAAGTGGTTGCACGAGCACGTGTCCTTCTTGCTGATGCTCAAGATCTCATGCGACTGAGCCGTGAGATGAGCGAACCACTTACTGGTGATCTTCATTTAGGAATTATTCCAACGATTGCACCATTTATTTTGTCGCAATTGTTAGAAGAAGTTCATAAAGAGCTGCCTAAAATTCAACTACATCTTCATGAAGCACAGAGTGAACATTTGGTTGAAAAGCTAGAACATGGCAATTTAGACATGATCATGTTAGCGCTCCCATTCGACACACGTGGCTTAAAAGTCGCTGAAGTTGCGAAAGAGAGTTTGTACTTAGTTGCAAACAAAGCTGACCACAAAACGGCGCAAGCTAAATCTCTAGAAGACCTTGATTTGACACACCTCATGTTGCTTGAAGAAGGTCATTGCTTAAGAGACCATACTTTAAGTGTATGCCCTATCGGTGAACGCAAGAATGATCATCGCCTTAAAGCGAGCTCATTACCAACCTTGGTTGAAATGGTGAGTTCTAATCTGGGCTTTACATTACTCCCTCAGATTGCGGTAAATACACATATGCTGAAAAATAATGATCAATTGGTGATCCGACCAATTGAGAATGCCCCTTCACGCATTCTGTCATTAGTGACGCGTAAAAGTACGCCATTGCAAAGCGAATTTGATGTCCTTTTACAAATTCTACAGCGCATTACTGCTGATATTTGCTAATAAGTCATCACAAAAAAGGAGCCATTTGGCTCCTTTTTTTATAAAAATCATTTAAGATTTAAAGAGTTCAAGCAATTTATGTTGCGCATTATGAGGAGTCTCACCTTCATCGCATTGCGCACGTGACCAAGTTCCATCACCATTTAACAACCAAGCTTGTTGATTATCTTTCATATAATTCAATAAACCATGTTGATAAATGTGCTTTCTCAAAGTTGGATCCTCAACAGGGAAACAAACTTCAACACGATTAAATAAATTACGATCCATCCAGTCTGCGCTTGAACAATACAGTCGTGGTTGCCCTGCATTTCCAAAATAATACACACGTGTGTGCTCTAAGAATCGTCCAACGATAGAGCGCACACGGATATTCTCAGAAAGCCCTGGCAAACCTGGTCTTAAACAACAAATTGAACGTATGATTAAATCAATCTGCACACCAGCTTGTGATGCTTCATAAAGTTTATTAATCAGTTGCACTTCAGTCAGCGCATTCACTTTCACAATAATCTGAGCTGGCTTACCCGCTTTGGCGTGAGCAATCTCTTCATCAATATAACTAATTAACTGTGTATGCAACGTAAATGGCGCATGAAGTAATTTCTTCAATTTTGCCATTTTGCCCATTCCAGTCAACTCTTGGAATATACGATGCACATCTTCACAAAGCTCTTTGTCCGTTGTCATCAATCCGTAATCGGTATAGATCCGGGCATTGGTTGCATGATAATTCCCTGTACCTAAGTGCACATAACGAACCAATTTATTATTTTCACGGCGCACAACGAGAATCATTTTTGCATGTGTTTTATAGCCTACGATGCCATAAACCACCACAGCACCAGCCTCTTGCAAAACATTTGCTACCGCAATATTTGACTCTTCATCGAATCGCGCTCGAAGTTCAATGACAGCTGTGACTTCTTTACCATTGCGTGCAGCTTCAGCCAACACTTGAACAATCTCAGAATCAGGTCCACTTCGATATAATGTTTGCTTAATCGCTAAAACTTGTGGATCTCGTGCTGCCTCACGTAATAAATTAATAACTGGAGCAAATGATTCAAAAGGATGATGTAAAAGAATGTCCTGTTTCTTCATCGCAGAAAAAACATTTTCAGACTTCTTTAATACTTTAGGAATGACCGGCGTATGGGAGTCATATCTTAAATGTGGACGTTTAAAATTAGACACTAAACGCGCCAAGTTTACAGGTCCATCAACTTTATATAATTGTTCTTCATGTAAGTCGAATTCGTTGAGAAGATAATCATAAATATGTTTTGGACAATTTTCTGTCACTTCTAAACGGACAGCACGTCCAAATCGACGAGAGTTTAACTCCCCTTTTAATGCTTTTGCCAAATCTTCGACATCTTCATTAAGGGCTAAATCCGCATTTCGCGTCACACGGAATTGATAACAACCTGTCGCAGTCATTCCTGGGAATAAATCAGAGACATGCTCATGAATAATCGCTGACAGCATCACGTGGTGTTCTTTACCATCGGTTAACTCGTCAGGTAAACGAACCACACGTGGTAAAGAACGTGGCGCAGGGACAACAGCTAAATCAATCTGTCGTCCAAAAGCATCTTTACCTTCTAGAGTGACGATAAAGTTGAGTGATTTGTTGACTAAACGCGGGAATGGATGTGCTGGATCTAAACTAATCGGAGTAAGTACTGGCGCAACTTGTTCCTGAAAATATTTTTTAATCCATTGGGATTGAGCAGGTGTCAACTCTCCACGACGTAAGAAGCAGATATCTTCTTCGCGTAATTTGGGAAAAATTTCATCATTTAAAATACGATATTGACGCTCTATTGCAGCATGCGCAGTCTGTGAAATTTTCTCAAGAACTTGCTTTGGTGTTAACCCATCTGGACTACGGCTTTCATTACCGAGCTCCAATTGCTCCATGACACCCGCAACACGAATTTCAAAGAATTCGTCCATATTTCTTGAAAAAATCAATAAGAAATTCATTCGCTCAAGCAATGGATGCAATGGATCAACCGCTTGTTCTAAAACACGAAGATGAAAGTCTAAAATCGAAAGTTCACGATTGATATATCGTTCATTATAAGTATATTCAGTTGGAGTATTTGTCATCGCGGTATTCATACCACAAACCTGCATGCTAAAGATCTGTATTAAGTATGCTTCAAATTTATGACAATTTCATAAAAAATGCACATGATCACTGTGCATTTTTGATCTCACGAGAGTTTTTTAAACAAGTCCATCTCACGGAATTCTTGAAGCATTCATGTAACGCAAAATAATTCGCTGTTTATTTTTGAGTTTACGATCTTGACGGTGGTGTTGATAATAACGCGGATTCGGCAAGATCGCTGCCAAAAATGCGGCTTGCTCACGTGTTAGACTGCTTGCAGATTTTCCAAAATAATGACGTGCTGCAGCTTCCACACCAAAGATATGATCTCCAAATTCAATGGAGTTCATGTATACCTCAAGAATGCGTTGTTTTGACCACATACGCTCCATCATGACTGTGGCGACAGCCTCTTGTCCTTTACGTAAAAAAGAACGCTTATTAAATAAAAATAGATTTTTGGATAATTGTTGGGAAATGGTAGATCCACCCGCAACCACTTGTTCTTTTTCTTTATTTCTTTCCAAAGCATGTTTTATGCCGTCAAAATCAAAACCATGATGTTGCATAAATTTAGCATCTTCAGCTGCAATAATCGCACGTTTCAGATGATCACTGATATTCTCATAATCACGCCATTGATGCTGAATAGGCTTTGAACTGTCGGTCCAATATGTCCAACGCATGAGCATCGTTGTATCAACAGCATTGGTTCTCCACCATGCAAGACTTGAAAAAATCCACAGTTGAATTACAAGGATGATACTGACAATGACCAATAAAGTTCGAACAATAAATGCTTTCATGTCAGTGTGTTGCTCCTTTTGTTAGCGTAGTGCATGCTTGACCTTAATCCATATCATTATCACAGAATACAATGACATGACTGAAATGCAACCACCCCAATTTCAAAGCCAATCACGTCTACCCTTAAGTCAGATTACGTTTTTACTCATTACACTGAATGTTGGACTTTTTATCTGGCAAATCTTTAGCGGAGTGGATGTATCAAACCCAGCAACAATAGATGCTTTACGCTGGGGTGCTGATTATGCACCGCTGACTTATTTAGAGGAACCCCTTCGGATCTTCAGCAGTACATTTTTTCATTTTGGTCTTATTCATTTAATGCTCAATATGTGGGCATTGTATATCTTTGGCAATATCGCTGAGAAAACATTTGGGCATGTTTATTTTCTAGGCTTGTACCTATTAGCAGGCATTATGGGAAGCTTGGTCAGTGGGCTGATTGATATTCGGAATAGTTACGAGCTATTGGAGCATGTCAATCATGATTTATTTCCACGTGTATCCGCAGGTGCATCAGGTGCCGTTATGGGTTTAGGTGGTGCTTTAACGCTCTTATCTCTTTTTCCCCCTTTACCACAACAACAATTTCTCTTTGATCGTAAATCGCTACTGATCATCTTGGCATTAAATATTGGTATGGGATTCATGATCCCTGGAATAAATAATGCGGCGCATATTGGTGGAATGTTGATGGGTGCTGTCATGGCTTTATGTTGGTACATCGGTCAACGATTTAGACTAGGCTTCACCACCACCATCGTGGTACTTCCTCTAGGCATCTTCTTATGTTGGCTCATGTATCAATATAACTTAGGCTTAGTGAGCGGAATACAACCCATTTGGGCTGAAATTTTGCAGCAAATGAAAATGCAATTGGCGTATTAATTCCAATTGCATTTTTTAGACCTCATAAATTTTATGATTGATTGAGTTCGCGCAAGCTTTTTAATGGAGGAATCTCAGTTAAGTAGCTTAAACGATAACGACCAATCAGCGCACATAAGATCATCATGCTCATGGGTAGAATCACCCAGATTTCCCAATGCGGTTGTATTGCGAGATCCATTTTATAACTGGCGATCGCACTGATGACCTCAGCAAAAAAACACGATACTAAGCCAGCCATAAAGCCGATAAATCCAATTTCTAAACTCAGCATATTTTTCAAATTGGATTTTGAGCTGCCAAATGATCTTAAAATCGCGACTTCTCGCTTTCGCTCATCCATCAATAAATTAATGCAAGCAATCAACACCAAAAAACCTGAAACACTGACGAGAAGCGCAAGAATGCTAACAATCTGAACCAGAACAGATACAAAGTTTTTAATTTCCTCTAAAATTAAGGAAACATCGATAAATACAGTATTTGAGAACTGCTGAATCAGATTGACCAACTTGGATTTTTCATCTTGAGGTACAAAAAAACTTCCTAAATAACTTCCAGCATTTTCATCCATCGTATTCGGTGCAAAAATGAAGAAAAAATTTGGACTGAAGCTTTCCCACTCGACTGTTCTTAAATTTACAACTTTGGCTTGAAGTTCACCTTCTGGCAAGCTAAAGCTGAGTTGATCACCCACTTTTATCCCTAACTCTTCAGCAAGATTTGCCTCAACAGAAACATCTCCCACCTGCTGCAATTGCGGCTGCCCACTGACAATGACATTATCTTCTGGATAGCCTTGAGCTTGAGTCAAATTCAACTCTCGTCTGAGTGAGTTATTTTGCGCTCTTAATGATTCTGAAAATGGCTGACCATTATGTTTAATTAGGCGTCCGCGGATATTCGGATATAAGGGGGTACTTGGCCAACCTTCTTTTTCGATCTGAGCTTTAAATTGCTCAACTTCATATGGAGGAAGACCATAAATAAATTGATTTGGCGTACCTTCAGGTAACTGTTGCTGCCAACGATCTAATAGATCCGTCCTTAATACTACAAGAACTGTAATCAGGCTCAGACCTAATGCAAGTGCAGTAATTTGAAGTGCTGTTTGATTAGGTACACGTACATAGGCTGACCATCTATTTTTCAAAGATTTGATCATCTTTAAGAGCAACCAAACTATGCTGAACATACTTGCACACAATGCGAGGATCGTACCGATAACGAGCAATGAGAGCTGTATATTTTGAGTGAGCAAAATACAAAATAAAATAAGACTTACAGCTCCCGCTCCCAATAAGGTTAAGAGAGAACGCGTAGATTTAACATCCTCACGGATAACACGAATTGGAGGCGTATTTAAGAGCTGCATCAAACTTGGGACAATAAATCCAAACATCACAATGACACTGGTGAATATTGCAATCGGCAAAGGACCCAAAACCAAATCAAACAAGCTAAATTGGATGTCTAAATGCGGAATTAGTTGTAACATAAACTGCAATAAAATATAGCCTAGACCAATCCCTAATCCAGTACCGATGAACATCGCAATTGCGACGGCAATCATAAGTAATGCAATATAGTTCTTAAGAATTTGGAACTTTGCAGCCCCCATACATCTCATTAAAGCAACATGATCTTGATTTTGTTGAACGTACCGTTGACTGGTCAACGCAATTGCAATACCGCACAGTAAAATTGTAAGAATGTTTGCAAGCTGTAAAAAAGTATCTAGATTTTCAATTGGACGCATCAAGCGGGTATTCGCCTCATCCGCAGTTCTCAAGCGAATTGAGCTTTGGGTTCCCATTGCTTGCTGATCATCTGCATTTGGTTCAATCATTTTTTTAGGATAGAGCTGATCAAAATAAGCCGTAAACTCATTAAGTCTATTCGGCTCACCAGACATAAGCAGACGATATTCGATACGACTTCCAGGCTGAATCGCATTGGTTGCCGCAACATCAGATTGTGAAATGATCACTGTAGGTGAAAAGGCTGAAAATCCGAGTTCTTGGTTAGAATCCTTTTCAATGACTCCTGTGACTGTAAAACTCGCATCTGCGATTTGAACCCTCTCCCCTATTTTGACATTTAATAAATCTAAAGCACGTTGACTCAGCCATACCTCTCCTGACCGAATAGCAGTCTGATCAGGTTGAATAATGAGTTCACCACGTAGCGGAAAATTGGACTCAATCGCTTTGACATTCACCATGACAAATTGTTCATCAGTATGTGCCATTGAACCAAAAACTGTCACTTGGGACTGTTGTAGATTGAGTTGACTTGCCTTCTGTTTAAATTTTTCATTGAGCGGATATTGATCACTCAAGACTAGATCTGCAGCTTGAAGCTTAGCAGCCTGCAATGAAACAGCTTGTTGAATCTGATCATTACTGAACTTTAAAGCGGTTGTCGCACTAATCGCGAGACTCAATGCAAAAATGAGCAAATAAATCCCTGTGCTAGCAAAACTTTGCTTCAACAAAGGTTTAAATAGCGCACTCATACACGCTCTCCAGATGTTGAAGCACCTTGTACTTTTTGTAATTGACCATTGATCAATTCATAATGCGTCTCACATTTTTGTGCTAGCTTTTGATCATGAGTGACTAAAACCAATGTAGTACCCAGCTCCCGATTTAAATCAAATAAAAGCTGTTCAATCTCCTGGGCTGTCGTCCCATCTAAATTTCCCGTTGGTTCATCCGCAAATACAATTTTGGGCTCAGCAATTAAAGCGCGTGCAATTGCTACACGTTGTTGCTCTCCCCCTGACAGTACTTTAGGTGTTTGAGCACTTTGACGATCTAAACCCACTTTATTCAACCAATAAAGGGCTTGTTGTTCTGCTTTGGCATAATCAAAATTCTTTTGAATTCTCAGCGGCAACATGACATTCTCAAGCGCAGATAAAGAAGGTAAAAGCTGAAAGGATTGAAAAACAAAACCAATATTTTCAAGTCTAATTTGAGCGCGTTGCTCTTCGCTTAATTGCTCAACTGCTATACCATTAATCGACAATGTTCCTGAACTTGGCTGATCTAATGTCGCCAGAATTCCCAACAGTGTAGATTTTCCAGAACCCGATCTGCCTGTGATTGCGACTTGCTCGCCAGGATAAATTTGTAGATTTAGATTCTCAAAAATCGTCAACTTTTTTTGTTGGATCTGTATTGTTTGTGTCAATTGCTGTGCAGAAATTAACGCTTGTGGCATGATTGAAGAAGTTGAGTCATTACGAACCATAGAAAGCCTTTATGCAAATCAGTCAAAGTTTAAATATTGTTACGTTGAGAAAAACTGCCTTTTTATTTATCTGCAGTTGTCTGTTTCTTTTACCGATCAATAGCTTTGCAAAAACTATCCTTATTCTTGGTGATAGTTTAAGTGCTGGTTACGGCGTGCCCACCGAGAAAGGTTGGGTCAATCTTTTGCAAAAACGTCTTGATCAACAGTATCCGAAACAACATCGAGTGGTCAATGCAAGTGTCAGCGGTGAAACAACCAGTGGTGCATTAGCACGTTTGCCTAAATTACTTCAAACACACAAACCAGATATTGTCGTAATTGAATTGGGAGGTAATGACGGTTTACGAGGTCAACCTCCAAAAATGATTCAACAAAACCTAACTCGATTAGTTCAATTGAGCCAAAAATCTAATGCCAAAGTACTCATATTTGGCATGAAGATTCCTCCAAACTATGGCTCAGCGTATAGCAAAGCCTTTGAAAATAATTATAAAGTTGTGAGCCAGCAATTTAATGTGAAGTTGCTCCCTTTTTTTCTAGAAGGTGTTGCTGGAAATAATAAACTCATGCAAAAAGATCTGATTCATCCTAATGAACAAGCTCAACCTAAACTCTTAAATAATGCATATCCTTATATTAAAGGCGCTCTATAAAGTTATAGACATATAGATCCATAAATCCCAATCAATAAAAAAGCCAGCTTAAGCTGGCTTTTTTAAAATGCTGATATTAGAAGTCAAAGAATGTAACTTCACCTGTTTCAAGTGAGTATTCTGCACCTACAACTTTTAATTTACCTTGTGCAATCAAGTTTTCCAGCACCGCAGAACCATGGCGCAACTGGTTAACTGAAGCAAAAACATTTGAGCGAACCGCGTGTACTGAAAGCTTTTTCAAATCATCTTTTAACTCAGTTTGCATTAAAATTTCGACTGATGGACGTACGCGATTGACAATAGACATCAAATTAACAGATGGCGGTTGTTGAGGATTACGTAATGCTTCAATCGTTGAGTCGATTGCGCCGCAATGTGTATGACCCAATACAATCACTAAAGGACAATTAAAACTTTCGGCTGCAAACTCCACACTTCCAACTTGAGATGGAGCTACGATATTGCCTGCTACACGAATAACAAATAAATCACCTAAGCCCTGATCAAAAACCATTTCAGCAGGAACACGTGAATCAGAACATCCTAATACAATCGCAAATGGCTCTTGAGTTTCAGCCATCTGAGCACGCTCATGATGCGTCAATAATCGTTGATGCTTGGTTTGACCTTCAACAAAACGTTGATTACCAATTTTTAAACGTTCTAAAGCTTCTTGTGCAGTTAGCATCTTGTATCCATGGTTTATCAAGGTTTGAGGTAATTTTAATACTGTGCTTTTTGATTGTCACTGACAAAATTTAAACTCTGTTACAATTTTTGTTAATTGCTAAAAATATCTTCAATTTCTTCAAATCTGATGATTATGATCATTCCTTACAGAAACAATTTAGCAGCTGATTCAGCGCTTAAATTTATGTTTATGAAGTAAAACTTATTTAAATCGAGAACCAATTATCACAAAATTAGGATTTATTTTTTTACTTTTAACTACTACTTTATAAAAGTCACTTGATTATAATGTCGCCCTGTTTTAAGGGATTTCACCTGCATGTTTGTTCATCTTCCTTTACCCATATTAAAGCATCAACATTTATTTTCCATTTTACTCGCGTTAATGCTCAGCCTCGGTATCTCATCTACCCGAGCAGATACTGTTGAATTTATCGACTATCAAAAAGTTTTAAATGAAGAACGTGCTTGGGCAGGACTATCCACTAAAACGATTCGCGTCGGAGATGTTGTGTGGTCTTATAGCGAAGGTGGTCCTGCTGATCGACCTGCCTTATTGCTCATTCATGGTATAGGCATGAATCGAGATAGTTGGAATCATGTAGCTCGGAATCTCACACAGCAATATCGCGTCATTATCGTTGACTTGCCTGGAAGTGGACAAACGCTAACACCAAAGGGATTTGACTTATCACTTCCTCATCTGACTGAACAGTTACGTCGTTTTGCAGAAGCATTACGCATTGAAAACCAGCTTAATCTAGCAGGTCACTCTGTCGGTGGATCAATCGGACTGATGTATGCTGCTAAATATCCTCAAGAAATGAAAAGTTTATTTCTGATCAGTGCCGGTGGATTATTCAGAAGCAACAAAACATTCTTCCTCAATAACCCAATTTATTTAAAGCAGCTTTTAATCTCACAACCTGGAGACTTGAATTATGTTTCTAGGAGAGTCATGCATAAAGCTCCCTTCGTACCCAGTTTAATCAAGAAACAACAAGAGCAAGCACTTATTCAACGCGCGGCGGATACATCTGAGCTGATTCATCAGCTTGTAAAACTCAATCAACAGTACACCGTTGAATCATTTGCTCAATTGTTAAAAAATATTGAGGTTGAAACATTGATTTTGTGGGGAAAACAAGATCAGATAGTAAATGTTGAAGTTGCACATGAATTAGGGACCGCCTTAAAAAAAGCACATCCCCCTATTCTATTAGATCAAATTGGTCATACACCTATCGTAGAAACACCTGATCTTGTGGCGCAACATTACTTAAGTTTTTTAAATAAGATGAATACCGTTAAAATGTCATCATCAAATTAAGGATATTGAGAATTTTCATGGAAAAAAATCCTAAAATCGAACAGTTGATTGAGGCACATTTGGCATTTCTTGATCATGAATTTTCTCAAGATGACACCATTGAAAATGAATTTTTATATTTTTATCAATGGTTTCGAAAACAACCTTTAAAGCAAATTTGGTCTTTCGAGGCAATTAATGCACTGCTTCAAAAACAAATTCTAAATACACCTGCAACTGATTCTCTCATTCAACAGATTGCGGAGCATATTCGATTTGCGTTGGTTCACCCGCTTAATGAAATGACTCAAATCGAAGATATTATCTCGGTTCACACCATTGATCGAATTGCACTTTATATTTCATCTAAAAGTGCTCACCGCCAAGCTCTAATTAAACGTATTGTGAACAATCCCGCATTTTCGAGTATGCTCACCGAGTTAATCCATCATTCTATTCAGGATTATATTGATAATTCAGTGATGAATAAAAAAGTACCCGGTGTCGGCCGCTTTATGAAAATGGGGAAATCAGTTCTTGAAAGTGTCACTGATTCCAATCTTGATGATACGGTCAAACATTATCTTCAAAAAAATATTATCAAGATCAGTCAAATTAGCGAACAAGTGATTAACCAACACTTTGATGATAATAAGCTATACCACTTCCAAGCCAATCTTTGGCACAAAATAAAGCAAGTCCCACTCTCTTCTGTTAAAAACTATATTGAAATCAATGATCTAACAAATACTGTGGCAATGGGACATGATATTTGGGACAACCTCCGTCAAACTGAATATCTAAAGCAACAAGTACACGATGGTATTTACACGTGGTATTGCCATAATCAAGACCGCTCTTTTGATCTGATCATGCAAGATATCAGTATCAACGAAAGCCTTGTTCAAAATGAATTAAGTGCTCTACTCTGCCCCGTAATCAAGCATATGATTTCTAGTGAACACCTTAAACAACGTGCACGTGTATATCTTGAAAAATTCTACTATTCTGAACCAGCACTGAGTATTCTCAAATCATAATTAGAAAACCGCTCCTTAGAGCGGTTTTTTAGAAATATGTCGTCGGTATTTGAATCTCAATTTGATGCTCACTCAGCCATGAATTGAGACGTTCTATTTTACGTACGTCCTTTGATTTTCTATGCTCGCTTATAGGGTAGATATAATGGCAATTCATCAATAAAAATATACTCTCAACAAGTAGTTTTAAATTTTGCTGAAAACAAGGAAGGTGATGTAACTGTTGAAAAGTTTTAGAACCTTTTCTTAAACTTTCAATAATGGCACTGATCACCTCCTTCGGAGCTTGAATTGGGCCAATTGATGTTTTTAAATTAATATTATCCAATCGCTGATTGTTAAGAATAAGATCTAATCTAATCTTATATAAAATTCCTAAATGGTCTTCAAAACGGTAATTCACTGATTTTTTTTGAAACAAATCCATACGCTGCTTTGAATCCCGAGCAATATCTTTTAGATACTCTTTTATATTCGAAATATTCACATCTGATATCAACTGTTGCAAGTCGATTGGAATGCTAAGCGAATCTAAGTTTTCAGTTGGAACTGCACTCCCAATATATGATAGATCAGCTTCGATCTTTAAAATCTCATGTACATCTACACTATAAAGGGGTTGCCAATAATCAGTTAATAGTTCGTGAGCGAGATAATTGGTATCATTTTTTAATGTATTCACAATTCCTTGTATTTTGTCATATCCAATAAAAGCGCCTCTCCGATTTAATTCACTCACTAGTGCTGTAGACAATTCAATACTTTGAGCAGATTGCTGAGAAGTATTTTTATCAACCAAGTTAAAGATTTTTTGAATAGGCTGTAAAGTTGCGGATCCAGGAAAGCACATATAGTGTAAATAGAATAGCCCTTGGTCCTTTAAAGATGTATCTAGAATCTGCCTAATAAAATATTGATTGTGTTCAGAAACCCAAGAATACACTCCATGACAGACAATGAAATCAAACACTTCATTATTATTTTTGTTAAATTTTTCAAAGTCTATATTTAAGAATCTTATATTGCTTAATTGTAAGGATTGAGCAAGCTCTGTAGCTCGTTGTATGTGTTTGTCATTAAAATCCACTCCGACAAACTCAGCGTGCGGATTTGCCATTGCTGCCACAATCAAGTTAAGACCACAACCACAACCTAACTCTAAATATCGAAAATTTTGAGATATATCTGGCGCTATATAACCTTGAAATTGGCTGATTGTACTCAGCCAAATTGGCTGCATCTCTGGATAAAAAAACAT
>NZ_JFYL01000018.1 GCF_000632455.1 Acinetobacter sp. Ver3 | reverse complement strand
AAATTTAAAATGATTGGTAACTTAAGAAGAGTTAAAAATTGTTTTAATCGAATAAATCACAAAAAAAAAACGGCCATGAAGACCGTTTTTTTTAGAATGCTTTGATTTTCTTCTTAATCTGCTGAGATATCTTCAAATAAAACTGAAGATAAATAGCGCTCTCCAGCATCAGGTAAAATCACCACTATGGTTTTACCGGCATTTTCAGGACGTTGAGCAAGTTCATGAGCGGCCGCTAATGCTGCACCACTTGAAATCCCCACAAAAATCCCTTCTTTGATTGCAGATTGACGAGCAAAATCAATTGCAGTTTGATTTTCAATCGCGATAACTTCATCCACCAAATCTAAATCTAGGTTCTTAGGAATAAAGTTTGCACCAATGCCTTGGATTTTATGTGGTCCCGGAGTCAGTGTTTCGCCACGCTTCGCTTGTCCAATAATTGGTGAGTCTGCTGGTTCAACTGCAACTGAGTAAAGGGCTTGATTTTTAACTTTCTCAAAATAACGCGAAATACCAGAGATCGTACCTCCCGTACCTACACCAGCCACTAAAATATCAACCTTACCACCCGTTGCTTCAAAAATTTCAGGTCCAGTTGTAGTTTCATGAATGGCAGGATTTGCTGGGTTTTCAAATTGCTGAGGTAAATAATAAAGCTCTGGGTTCTCAGCAACTAAACGTTCTGCTTCTTGAACAGCACCATTCATCCCTTTAGCAGGATCGGTTAATACTAAATGAGCACCCAATGCTTTGAGTACTTTACGGCGCTCGATACTCATACTTGCAGGCATGGTCAGTGTGATGTCATAACCTTTAGCAGCAGCAACAAAAGCTAGCGCAATTCCGGTATTACCACTCGTAGGTTCAACAATATGCATTCCTGCTTTAAGCACACCACGTTGTTCTGCATCTGCAATCAAAGCTGCACCAACACGGCATTTTACTGAAAATGCTGGGTTACGTGCTTCCACTTTAGCAAGAACTGTAGCCCCACCCTGTATCACACGATTAATGCGAATAAGCGGTGTATTACCAATCGCTTCAGCGTTATTACTGTATACCGCGATTCCACGATTAGAAGTTTGTGGAAATTGAGTCTCTGTGGTCATGAACAATCCTTATATTCATAAAACAATACTTTTATCATAATCCTTTTTCATTTTAGATATATAACCATTTGTAGGATTTTCATATAAGATAAAATGAATAGGTTATTCTAAATATGAAATTATCACTTTACTGCTTTTAATCCATAAAAATTAGACATTTGACAAAAAGTTCTTAAATTTTGATAACCAGCCTGAAGGTATAGATTTTTCATCTCTTTCACCGTCATTAAATTAAAGTCATCATGTATTCTTTCCAACATGATCTGACTTTGTTTTTCACTTAATCCTATTTTTGTCACCAAATTTTTTAATACTAACTGATCATTTGGTTCTTCAAATTGCATCAGATCGAAACTCATAACCATGCCCTCGTGTTTCAAAGCATGGTAAATATCATCTAAAAAACTCTTTTTGCATGCATGTGAAACAAAATGAAAAACCAAAATACTCAATACTGCATCAAAATTTTCAGGATATTTCTGTAGCACAGTCGTGTCACCTTGCAGAATTGTGACTCGGTGCATTTGCTGCTTAAACTGAACGATCTGATTTGTTTTTTCAAGCATCGCTGCCGATGGATCAAACACAACAAACTCCGCCTTTGGAAAATAATCTAATAAATAATTCAGTTCAAATCCAGTTCCGCACCCGACAATGGCAATTTTAGCCTCTTCTTTGAGATGAGTTTCAAGCAGCGCTAATATATGTAGATGCATCAGTTCATATCCTGGTATGAGCTGCCTGATATGTTCATCATAGTTTTCTACGATTTTTGGGTGATCAAAATTCTTTGCCATATCGCTCTTCTACTATTTTTTAAAATTAAGCCGAACTTAGTGAACTAAGTTCGGCTTTGTTGTTTTTCTAGCTTGAAGTTAAAAATATCACTCAATGACGATTAAGCACTCTCATCAAAAATATTGAGTTGCTCACGCATATATTCTTGGAGTTTAAACTTCTGAGCCTTACCAGAAGCAGTCATTGGGAACTCTTTAAGGAAATGTACATATCGTGGCACTTTATTATGTGAGATATTGGCTTTGCAGTAATCTTTGATCACTTGTTCAGAACATTCATGTCCTTCATGCAAAATAATACAAGCACATAATTCTTCGCCATATTTCGGGTCAGGAAGTCCAATCACTTGGACATCGCTAACAGCAGGATGTTTATATAAGAAGTCTTCAATCTCTTTAGGGAATAAATTCTCCCCCCCACGAATCACGACATCTTTAATGCGACCTTTGATTTTGATAAATCCTTCATCATCCATTTCAGCGATATCACCGGTATGCATCCATTTTGCGACATCTACAACTTCTCGGGTTTTTTCTTCTTCATCCCAATAGCCCAGCATGACTGAGTATCCTCGTACACACAACTCACCGAGTTTGCCACGAGGCACTACTTTACCGTGTTCATCGACTATTTTAATTTCGATATGTGGATGAACTCGACCAACAGTGCTCACTCGTTGTTCTAGCGAATCTGTGATCGAACTTTGTGCGCTTACTGGCGCTGTTTCAGTCATGCCATAACAAATCGTGATATCTCGCATATGCATACGCTCAATGACGCGTTTCATGATTTCTTTTGGACATGGGCTGCCAGCCATGATGCCTGTACGTAATGTGGTCAAATCAAATTCGTCAAATTGCTCATGATCAAGCATGGCAATAAACATGGTAGGCACACCATAAGCCGCGGTACATTTCTCCTGTTCAATCGCTTTAAGACTATCAAGAGGATTAAATACAGCTGATGGATAGATCATGGTTGATCCATGTGTAATACACGCGAGATTACCCATCACCATACCAAAGCAATGAAATAACGGTACAGAAATACAAACTCGATCTTGAGAAGTCAGTTTGATTGCCTCTCCCACAAAATACCCGTTATTAAGAATATTATTGTGTGTCAGCATGGTCCCTTTGGGGCTACCTGTCGTTCCTGAGGTAAACTGGATATTGATGGTTTCATCGAATTGAAGACCAGATGCTATCTCATTAAGTTGATCTAACTGCTCTGAAGTCGGTTCAACCAATAAATCACTAAAGCGATAAAACCCAGTATGTTGTTGATCATCTATTTTGATCAAATACTTTAAATGCGGCAATTTTTCAGCATTTAAAACGCCATTGGTCGTATGCAAAATTTCTGGTGCAATTTGCGTCAAAATTTCTTGATAATTGGTCGTCTTAAAGGTCGATGCAATGATCAATCCTTTGCATGACACTCGATTGAGTACGTATTCTAGCTCGTAGCTTTTATACGCAGGATTTAAGTTGACCAAAATAATTCCAGCCTTGAAGGCTGCAAATTGTGCGATCGTCCATTCCATACAATTAGGGGACCAAATCGCTAGACGATCTCCCTTTTCTAAACCGATTTTTAATAAACTACATGCAAAAGCATTTACTTTCTCTTGTAACTGCTGATAGGTCAAACGTACATTTTGATGCACACTGACCACAGCATCCTGATCGGCATATTGTAGGCATGCTTGATCAAATTTATGGCCTATGGTCATACCCAATAAGGGTTGCTCACTGGTGCCATAGGCATAACTGAGTCGTAATTGCGTCATTGAATCATACTCCTTGATTCTATTTTCTTATATCAATCCAATATTTCGTTATTAATTACGCGATTACTCGTTTAAACATGACATCCTTTTGTGTGAATTAAATTAATTTTCCTCCTTCGACTTAACTGCATTGACACAAAAGTCTGCAATTTGCTTAACGAAATAACCTTTATAACCGTCGTCAAACATCACATTACGCGATGGATTTAGGGGTTCAATCACAACAAATGTCATCGCACCAACCACGCATAATGCAGCTGTATTTAAATCTTCAAATTCGAACTCGCCACTGACCTTTCCTTCGGCAAGAATCTCCTTTATAGATTGTTTTATCAGTTGCTTACTTCTAAAACGTTCATGCTCAATCGTTGGGTCTACGGGCTCAAACATGAGTGAATATGCAAGTTGAGGGCTATTCAGAGCACGTTTTACGAAAGCAGTGACGGCCTTTGTCAACTTCTCAGTCGAAGTCCAATCAGTTTTTGCAATCTGATTCAGAATATCAACCTCACCTTTGATGGCCTGTGAAAGCACTTCAATCAAAATCTGATTTTTGTTCTCAAAATAGCGATAGACCAAACCACTCGAGACACCAGATTTATCTGCAATCGCTTGCACTTGTGCATCTTTAAAACCACCACCCGCAATAAGTTCGCGCGCGGATTGCAATATCGATTGACGATTTTGCTCCATACGCTCTTGCATCAAAGTGGATCTTTTATAACTCATAATTGTTCACCCAATCAACTAAAATGAATTATAAATCATTTTCTGAATCTATATTCACTTTTTTAAAAAATAACTGTATTGTATTTCTCAAGCAAGGACAAAATGCTTCACTGGAAATAAAAATTAAATTTTAGGATGAATGAAAATGAATTTACAGAGTATCGACTTTGGACTAGACGAAACACTAATCGCTTTACGTGATTCTGTAGCTGCATTCTGTGCAAAGGAAATCGCACCTATTGCTCAACAAGTTGATCAAGACAACTTATTTCCAGCTCACTTATGGAAAAAATTTGGTGATATGGGGTTACTTGGACTTACCGTGAGTGAAGAATACGGTGGTGTCAATCTGGGTTATTTGGCTCATATCATTGTCATGCAGGAAATTTCACGAGCATCTGCTTCCATTGGACTTTCATACGGGGCACATTCAAATCTTTGTGTGAATCAAATTAATCGAAATGGTAGCGAAGAACAAAAACAAAAATATCTTCCTAAATTAATTTCTGGCGAATATGTCGGTGCTTTGGCAATGTCTGAACCGAATGCGGGTTCAGATGTCGTTAGTATGAAATTACGTGCTGAAGATCATGGTGATCACTTTGTACTTAATGGCTCAAAAATGTGGATTACCAATGGTGGAGATGCTGACGTGCTGGTGGTATACGCCAAAACTGACATCAATGCTGGTGCCAAAGGCATGACTGCTTTCATTATTGAAAAAGGCATGAAAGGCTTTAGTCATGGGAGTCACTTAGACAAACTCGGAATGCGTGGTTCAAATACTTATCCCCTGTTCTTTGACAATGTCAAAGTGCCTAAAGAAAACGTGATGGGTGGTGTGGGTAACGGTACAAAAGTGCTCATGAGTGGATTGGATTACGAACGCGCTGTGCTGAGTGGTGGACCACTAGGCATTATGGATGCATGTTTAGATGTGGTCATCCCATACATTCATGAACGTAAGCAATTCGGTCAATGTTTAGGTGAATTCCAACTCATGCAAGGCAAAATTGCGGATATGTATTCTACATGGTTGGCGAGCAAGGCTTTGGTTTATGCCGTGGGTGCAGCATGTGATAAAGCTGATCATGATCGTGGTTTACGTAAAGATGCAGCAAGTGCCATTCTCTACTCAGCTGAAAAAGCAACCTGGATGGCTGGTGAAGCAATTCAAACCCTTGGGGGCAATGGTTATATCAATGATTACAGCACAGGTCGATTGTGGCGTGATGCCAAACTCTATGAAATCGGTGCAGGAACTTCTGAAATTCGACGCATGTTAATTGGTCGTGAGTTATTCAACGAAACCAAATAATTCAAGTTAATACAAGGAAGTCATTGATGAACGAAATTAAAAGCAAAATCAATCCACGTAGTGAAGAGTTTAAAATCAATCAAGCTGCAATGCTTGAATTGGTCGCAGACTTAAAAAAACAAGCTCACAACATTGCCTTAGGCGGTGGAGAAAAAGCACGTCAGAAACATTTAGCACGTGGCAAATTATTACCGCGTGAGCGCATTGATCAACTCATTGATGCAGGAACTGCCTTTCTTGAAATTGGTCAACTCGCTGCTTATCAAGTTTATGCTGATGATGTACCAGCCGCAGGTGTGGTTGCAGGTATTGGTCAAGTGCATGGTGTGACTTGCATGATCGTTGCCAATGATGCAACAGTTAAAGGGGGGACATATTATCCTTTAACTGTAAAAAAACATTTACGTGCGCAAGAAATTGCTGAACAAAATCATCTTCCTTGTATTTATATGGTCGACTCAGGCGGTGCATTTCTGCCAATGCAGGATGAAGTATTCCCTGATCGCGATCATTTTGGACGAATTTTTTACAACCAAGCACGCATGTCGAGTAAAGGTATTGCACAAATAGCCGTGGTTATGGGGAGTTGTACTGCGGGTGGCGCATATGTCCCTGCCATGTCCGATGAAACAATTATTGTCCGCAATCAAGGTACGATTTTCCTCGGTGGTCCACCTTTGGTAAAAGCTGCAACAGGTGAAGTGGTGACTGCTGAAGACCTTGGTGGTGGCGATGTTCATACCCGTTTATCTGGTGTCGCAGATCATCTTGCAGAAAGTGATGAACATGCAATTCAAATTGCACACAATATTGTTCAAAACCTAAATATCGAACCGAAAGCATTTAAGACAGAAATTGAAGAACCACTTTATAGTGCTGAAGAACTCTATGGTGTCATTCCGAGTGACTCACGCAAACCCTTTGACATCCGTGAAGTGATTGCACGTATCGTGGATGGTTCAAGACTTGATGAATTTAAAGCTCGTTTTGGTACAACCTTAATTACAGGTTTTGCATCTATCTACGGCATGAAGGTCGGAATCATTGCCAATAACGGAATTTTATTTTCAGAGTCTGCTCAGAAAGGTGCGCATTTCATTGAACTGTGTACGCAACGCAATATTCCACTGCTCTTTATCCAAAACATCACCGGTTTCATGGTCGGTCGCCAATATGAAAATGAAGGTATTGCAAAAAATGGAGCCAAATTGGTCATGGCAGTAGCGACCGCAAATGTTCCTAAAATCACCTTGGTGGTCGGTGGTTCTTTTGGTGCAGGCAACTATGGAATGTGCGGTCGAGCATATTCTCCTCGCTTCTTATGGACTTGGCCGAATTCACGTATTTCCGTGATGGGCGGTGAACAAGCTGCTAGTGTCCTCTCCACGATTAAGCGTGATCAAATTGAGCAACGTGGTGAAACTTGGTCAGCTGAAGAAGAAGATCAATTCAAACAACCTTATCGTGATCAATTTGAAAAGCAAGGACACCCTTATTATGCATCTGCACGTTTATGGGATGACGGTGTGATTGATCCAGCAGAATCACGTCATGTCTTAGGACTGAGTTTGGCTGCTGCATTGAATGCGCCAATTGAACCAACTCAGTTCGGCGTGTTCCGCATGTAAGGAGAAAATGACATGAGTTATGAATTTTTACAGCTTGAAATTGAACGCCAAGTTGCGAACGTTTGGATTAATCGTGCTGAATTACACAATGCATTCAATACACAAGTGATAGAAGAGCTGAATCACTGTTTCACAACATTAAATGCTGATGATGACGTTCGTGTTGTCGTTTTGGCAGGTCGTGGTAAAAGCTTTTCAGCAGGTGCGGACCTCAATTGGATGAAACAAGCAGGTCAAGCATCAAAAGTGGAAAATGAAGAAGATGCTTTGAAACTTGCCAAAATGTTACAAAGTTTAGCCTCGCTGAAACAACCGACTATCGCACGTGTCCATGGTATTGCATTTGGCGGCGGCATGGGGCTTGCTTCAGCATGCGATATTTGTGTGGCTTCCACTGATGCTAAGTTTGCCACTTCAGAAGTGAGATTAGGTTTAGCACCTTCAACGATTAGTCCGTACGTGATCCGTGCGATCGGTGCTCGTCAAGCATCTCGATATTTTCTCACCGCAGAACGTATTTCTGCAGAGCAAGCAAAGCATATTGGTCTCGTCCATGAAGTTTGTCAGCCAGAACAGTTGGATGCCACCGTATCGCAAATCATTGATGCAATTTTGCTTGGTGGCCCTGAAGCTCAAGCTGCATCAAAGTCTTTGATTCGTTTAGTTGATCATCAAGAAGTCACAGAAGATTTACTGATTCAAACCGCCCAACACATTGCGCACGTACGTCAAGGTGATGAAGCCAAAAATGGCTTAACTGCTTTTTTAAATAAACAAAGCCCAGCATGGATTCAAGCAACGGCAGAACAATAAAAAGGAATTCAATATGTTTAAAAAAATTCTCATTGCAAACCGTGGCGAAATTGCATGTCGTGTGATTCGTAGTGCACAAAAATTAGGTATCGCAACGGTTGCAGTCTACTCAGATGCAGATGCCCAAGCGCAGCATGTTAAATTAGCAGATGAAGCCATTTATATTGGTGAATCCCCTGCTGCACAAAGTTATTTACAAGCAGATCGTATTATTCAAGCTGCACTAAAAACTGGAGCGGAAGCCATCCATCCAGGTTATGGTTTCTTATCTGAAAATGATCAATTTGCTGAAGCCTGTGAAAAAAACAACATTACTTTTATAGGGCCTCCAGTGGCTGCCATCTTAGCCATGGGTTTAAAGGCAACGTCTAAAGCATTGATGGAAAAAGCAGGTGTACCACTCACACCTGGGTATCATGGCAGCAATCAAGACGCGAATTTTCTTAAACAACAAGCTGATCAGATTGGCTATCCTGTGCTGATTAAAGCCAGTGCAGGTGGTGGTGGTAAAGGCATGCGCTTAGTGGAGCATGCTGAAGACTTTCTTTCTGCACTGAACTCATGCAAAAGTGAAGCGAAATCAAGCTTTGGCAATGATGACGTTCTAATTGAACGTTATGTTGTCAATCCTCGTCATATTGAAGTGCAAGTTTTTGGTGACAAACATGGCAATTATGTTCACCTCTTTGAACGAGATTGCTCTGTGCAGCGCCGTCACCAAAAAGTCCTAGAAGAAGCCCCAGCCCCTAAAATGGCTGAAGTTAAACTCGAAGCGATGCGTGATGCTGCGATTAATGCTGCCCGAGCAGTAGACTATGTCGGTGCTGGAACGGTTGAGTTCATTGTTGAGCAAGATGGTACAGCTTACTTCATGGAAATGAACACTCGCCTTCAAGTTGAACACCCTGTGACGGAAATGATCACAGGACAAGATTTGGTTGAATGGCAATTACGTGTTGCTTATGGTGAACCTTTGCCAAAACAACAGTCAGAATTAAAAATTCATGGTCATGCACTTGAAGCTCGTGTTTATGCAGAAGAGCCAGAGAAAGGATTTCTTCCAGCAATTGGAAAAATTAATTATCTGCATTATCCGACTCAAAATGAATGTGTCCGTGTTGATAGTGGCATTGTGCAAGGTGATGAGATCACAACGTTCTATGATCCAATGATTGCTAAACTCATCGTATGGGGAGAAAACCGTGAAGCAGCTCTCGTCCAAATGCATCATGCTTTGAGCCACTTTCATGTCGAAGGCTTAGGCAACAATATTGCATTTTTAGATCGCTTAGTGGCATGTGACTCTTTCAAAAATGCCAATCTAGATACTAATTTAATTCAGCGTGAAGATGAGTTCCTATTTAAAACCACTACTCCTTCTTCGGCTGAAACAATTGTCACAGCAGCATTTATTGAACTGCATTCTCAGTTAAATGAATCCAAGCGTACAAGCCATCCAGTTTGGAAAGCAAAACCCCTTTGGAGAAATAATGTTGATGCTCGTACACCGATAAAACTTGAACATCTCGGACAAACGTATCAAGTTGAATTTATCTCAACTTCGCAAGGGTTCGAAGCACAGCTTGATGGCCAAAGCTACGCTATCTCAGGTCAGTTGCTCAATGAAAGTCTCATAGCAATCTATACCTCTTTTGGTCAAGAGAAAATCAGTTTCAAAAAAACCAATGATGCGGTCACCCTCTTTAAAAATGGGCAGACTTTTAAATTTGAACTCATCAAAGCTAATTTTAATACAGATGATCAATCCTCATCTGACTCAAATCTAAAAGCGCCAATGCCGGGTGCAGTGACACAAGTATTTGTTTCAGCAAATCAACGTGTAAAAAAAGATGAAGTGTTATTAACGTTAGAAGCAATGAAAATGGAATACGCTATACGTGCACCATTTGATGGTGTCGTAGTCGCAGCTTATTTCCAACAAGGTGATCAAGTGAAAGCTGGTGATGAGCTGGTTGAGTTTCAAGCTGCTGAGGAGAATGCGGCATGATGAAAACAACCAATCAAACCACACCAAATCACGATAATTTTGTGAAAATCGTTGAAGTTGGACCTCGTGACGGTCTTCAGAATGAAAAAACACCCTTAACATTCGAAGACAGACGCAATCTTATTCTTGATTTGATGAAAACTGGTTTGAAGAATATCGAAGTCGGTTCTTGTGTATCTGCAAAGTGGGTACCTCAAATGGCAGAAAGTGATCAACTCTATGCCAGCCTACCACATGATGAAGATATCCAGTTCAGCTTACTGACACCAAACCTTAAGGGTTTTGAGTCAGCTTTAGCTGTAGGTTGTAAAGAAGTTGCGGTTTTCACCGCTGCTTCTGAAAGCTTCACTCAAAAGAATATAAATTGTTCAATTGAGGAAAGCTTTGAGAAGTTTGCTGATGTATTACAACTTGCTCAACAACATGATATTAAAGTACGCGGATACGTTTCATGTATCGTCGACTGCCCTTATGAAGGTCCAATTGATCCATCTAAGGTTGCTGAAGTCAGTGCAAAGTTAATTGATCTAGGTTGCTACGAAGTATCCTTGGGTGAAACCATCGGCACAGCTACACCTGATCGTGTTTCCAAAGTTTGGAATGCATGTTTGGAACGAATTGAACCACAACTTTTAGCAGGCCATTTTCACAATACCTACGGCATGGCAATTGCCAATATCTATCAATCACTGACACAAGGCATCCGCATATTTGACTCATCGATTGCAGGACTTGGCGGTTGTCCTTATGCCAAAGGTGCTTCGGGTAATGTATCCACTGAAGACTTATTTTATCTCTTGTCCAATATGGGCTATGAGACTGGCATTGACCTAGATGCCCTGATGCTTGCGAGTCGTAACATTAGTCAAGTTTTGCAACGAAATAATCCATCTAACTATGCCAATGCGTATTGGCAAAAAAAATGTGCTTAGTACGTATCAGCATTATGAAAAGATGAAGATCAGAAGCTGATTCATGATGAACAAAATAAAAATACAATGAGGTGTTCAATGACGAACAAAGTGTATGAAAGTGCTGAAAGTGCACTGAACGATATTATTCAAGATGGTCAAACCTTAGCTGTTGGCGGTTTTGGCTTATGCGGTATTCCTGAGGCTTTGATTGCTGCCCTGAAACAAACAGGAGCTAAAGAGCTGACTTGTATTTCAAACAATGCGGGTATAGATGGTTTTGGTTTGGGATTATTACTCGAAACAAAACAAATTAAAAAAATGATCTCGTCCTATGTCGGAGAAAATAAAGAATTTGAGCGACAATACTTAAATGGTGAACTTGAAGTCGAGCTAACCCCTCAAGGCACTTTGGCTGAAAAACTCCGTGCTGGTGGAGCTGGGATTCCTGCATTTTTCACCCAAACAGGCGTAGGTACGTTGATTGCAGAAGGTAAAGAAGTACGTGAGTTCAATGGTAAAGAATATATTTTAGAACCCTCTTTAACTGCAGATGTCGCTTTGGTCAAAGCGTATAAAGCAGATAAGGCAGGTAACCTAATCTTTAGGAAAACAGCTCAAAATTTTAATCCCGTTTGTGCGATGGCTGGGAAAATTACAGTCGCTGAAGTTGAGGAAATTGTAGAGATCGGTGAGCTCGATCCCGATTCAATACATTTACCCGGTATTTATGTAAATCGTATCGTTCTTAACACCACACCAGAAAAAAGAATCGAACAAATGACCTTAAAGGCGGAGGCATAAGTTATGGCATGGACGCGTAATGAAATGGCACAACGAGCTGCCTTGGAACTCGAAGATGGATTTTATGTCAATTTAGGGATTGGATTGCCAACATTGGTTGCGAACTACATTCCTGAAAACATCAATGTTTGGCTCCAATCTGAAAATGGTTTGCTGGGAATTGGTGAATTTCCAACAAAAGAAACCGTAGATGCTGACCTGATTAATGCGGGTAAGCAAACTGTTACGGCGCGAGCAGGCGCTGCATTCTTTTCCAGTGCAGATTCATTTGCCATGATCCGTGGTGGGCATGTGAATATAGCTATACTTGGCGCTATGGAAGTCTCTGAGCAAGGTGATCTTGCGAATTGGATGATTCCAGGGAAAAAAGTCAAAGGTATGGGTGGAGCAATGGATTTGGTGGCTGGCGTACAAAAAGTCGTCGTGCTGATGGAACATTGTGCCAAAGATGGCACCCCAAAAATTGTTCCGGAATGTTCACTGCCTCTTACAGGTAAAGCAGTCGTTCATCGCGTGATCACAGATCTAGGGGTCTTGGATATCACGCCTCAAGGGGTAAAACTGATAGAACTGGCTCATGACGTCACCTTTGATGAGATACAGAAAGTGACTGGTGTTCCCCTAATTCAATCGAATTAAGATCGCTAAAAAAACCACGCCTAAGCGTGGTTTTTTTATTTAGAAAGCATTCATTAAAGAGACGCCAATACCCGCATAGGTAGCACGATGATTATAATCAATCAAACTCTCACCATACCCATCGAATAATTGAAAATGACCTCTAAGTTTCCCACTGATTGGGAATGCCCAATCAAATTGAACAGCTCCTCGAGAATCATCCCCACCCTTAAGTGAATGTCTTAACATCAAACTAAAATCATGATCATTCCAACGGTAAAAAGTCGTTAAATCACCACGACCAATATAGTTTTTAATGTCAGGATTGTTATCATCATTGAAATCTTCTTCGATTCGATACCAAGGTCGAATCATCATAGCGAAATTATCACGCTCAAATCCTAAGTTCAGCATCACACGGTTCCAACTACGTGATAAAGGATCCGAACGTCCATTTGATTGATGATTCAGCGTTAAACCGAGTAAGCGACCATTTAAACCTAAAAATTCATAGTTGGTTCTAAACACAATACTTGCTTCAGGTTCATAATTCGTTTCACGAAATGGTCGTGATTCTTCAGAGTTGTAAACCTGCCAACGAGATGACTGGGTATAACCCAACCAAATATCGCCATTATTCCCGATTAAGTTTTCAACAGCTTTGGTTTTCAGTGAAATTTGAAACTTAGACTCTAAAGACTTTAAATTTTGATCTTCTTTAACAGAATTGTCTGGATTTAAACTTGTCGGAAATTCGTTCTTATCAGACGTCCAAAATGCAGGAAGCAAATACACAGGTTGATGTGCACGGATATTCCAAGTACCTAATTTACTGTCTTCAGCCAATTCCCATCGTTTATCAAGCAACGATGAATTTGGTGTAATTACAGGACCTTCCACCGAAAACAAGTTTTCAACTTTTTGCTCAATTTTAGACTTTAAATCCTGAGGTTCAACCTGCGGTGCTGGTATTTCACGCGCGGCCTGACGCTCAGAAACATACGCAGGTTGCTCAAGTTCAGGGGCTTTGAACAATGCATCATAACAGGCTAAACGCTCTGCATTTGAATCAAGTGCAACGCACGCTTGTGGTGACGCTGGATTCGCTGGTACCACATCTGTTGCCCAAACAGTCTGTATAGGCAAACACATAAACGACGACACACCCAACCATATTGGTGAACGTTTTATTCTATTTCGCATTGACTAAGCCCCATTTTTAATTTTAATTCACTTGTTTTATTGCAAATCCAAGTTCTGCAAGTTGCTCTTTTTTAGCCATTGGTGCTACAACAGCCTTCGTTGGTTTTTGGTTCACTAAATACGTTTCTGCTACACGTTTTAGATCATCTAACGTTACATTGAGCAAACGCTCTCGTAAAGTTTTTCTGAATTGAGGCGTACGTCCATGCAATAGTGCATAACATGCAGTAATTGCTTCACCTGCTGGAGAACCTGGCTTATCCATGCTCGATACAAGACCAAGAATCGCTTCTTCAAGTTGGTGTGGTTTTTGTTCAGTATTCAATAACCAATCAATACTTGCTTCAAAATCTTGGAAAGTTTCTGCTAAACGTGGATCACGATAACTATAGAATCTAAATGCACAAGCATTGCCATCATAGCTTGCACCACCACCATAAGCGCCTCCTTTTTCACGGATTGCACTGTGTAGGAAACCATTTCGTAGATAACCCGCAAGCACCATTAACGGTGCTGCGTCCGGATGAGAAACTTCAACTGCTGAATAAGCAGAAGCACAGAATTGGACATTGGATTGAATCAGCCATGCTTCGTCATTTTGTGTTTGTTCAAAATTAACTTCAGCAAGACGCACTGGTTCACGATTCACTTCAAGTTTATCCCAAACATGTTGAATTTCTTCAATTAAACGTTCAGACTGCTGCTCTTCACAGACCAGTAGGAACTGTTTAGGCGCGAGTAACAACAAACGGTGAATATTTTGCAGCTCTTCAATGAGGTGCGCATAAGCTTGCTCATCTGTTTCGATGCTTTGAACAAGCTCGCTCAACCAATTAAGCGCACCTAAGCCAGTATTATTATAATCACGTAATGCCAATGCACTCATATTACGAGAAGCGATCTGCATGGCATAGCTATGTCCAGAACCAGACAAACGGGATGCCCAACGCGTCTTACGTTGTTGTAAGAGTTCAATAATACGATCCTTTTCATCAAAACGTAGTTTTTCAAATGCCAATTTTAACAATTGAATCGTATCTAGTTTGTGGGCAAGCGATTTTGTTGTCAGCGTTAAAAATGCGCTAATTTTACCTTTATCATCAACTTTGCTACGTAGAGATGCCCCCATCCCAAGGCCACCACTTACCGCTGTTTGTAATTGCTGTAATTCTAAATAATGATATTCACCTGCACCGACTTCCCCCATGAGCACTGAGAGCAAGTTAAAATATGGTGATTTCACGACTTGATCAGGAATTTGAATAATCACTTGTTGATAATAAATTCCATTAGTACCAGCATGGTATAAGTTCAGTGGTGTATCTAAGTTATTAGAAATGATTTCTCGCAATTGACCTTGAACGACTGGAAGCTCAGCGGGTATATCTTCTAGACCAACTTTCGGCAATAAATCTAAGTTATCAGGAGTCGCCTGTCTTTCATTTAATGCCTCAGTTTGGCGTACAATTTCCGCTTTTTCAGCATCTGTTAAGCGTGCGCCTATATCAGCTAAACGCTGTTTTTCTGCTTCAGCCTCTAATTTCGACTTATTCGCATCTGGTACAAGCGTCATCTGTACACGATGCGGATTATCAATTAAGTGGGTCTTGATCAGATTAGGCAACCACATTGGGTCTTTCAACTGCTCTTTCACTTGCTCAATAGTCGAATCTACATCCCAAACATGTATTGGATCATTATGATGAATTGCACTGCTTAAACCATTGAGGATGAGGCTTAGACCATAAGGCGTGCCATCTCCACCAATTTCTCGTTGGTGTAATTCAATTTGATGCAAAATCGCATCAACCAATGACTGATCTACAGGCTTCGAGGCAACCTCGTTCAGCACATTCAACACACCGTTTTTGAATGTTTCTGCATGTTCAGGATTTGAACCTTGAATACCGCAGTAGAAAGTCATTTCATAGTTAGAATCATCAAGACCTAAAATTGGTCCTGTAGATTGAGCATAACCACACGTTTCTAAATAGTGACGTAATGGTGAAGCAGAATCTTCCAATAAGATCCCTTCAGCCAAACGTAAGCCTAAACGAAGTTGAATATCACTAGATTCAGGAAGTAACCATGCCAGTACATGGTAGGTTTTATCTTTCAAATCTTCAGCATCTACCGCGTAAGTCTCTGTCACCTCAATAGGCGCTTCTAAACGCTGTTCTGGTGTCGAATATAAGGTTTGACCTTTCTTAAACTTAGATAACGCTAAAGTTTCAAACTGCTCTTGTAACTCATAGGCAGATTGATTACCAAAAGTCATGAAAATAGCATTACTTGGATGATAATGTGACTTATAGAAACTGACTAACTCTTCGTAAGTCAAATCAGGAATATCCTTCGGATCACCACCTGAATTATAGTGGTAAGTCGTTTTAGGGAATAAATGATGAGCAAGTTGGTGATATAACTGATCTGAAGGTGAACTCATTGCACCTTTCATTTCATTAAAAACCACACCCTTGTAAACAGGCTCACCATTCTCCAACTCAATTCGGATACCTTCTTGAGCGAAATCCAAAGGGTTTAAATTGGCTGCAAATGCTGCATCCAAATAGACGGAAAGTAAGTTTTGGAAATCTTTTTTATTCTGTGTCGCAAATGGATAAGCTGTCCAATCGGCAGCTGTAAATGCGTTCATAAACGTATTTAGAGAACGACGGATCATCAAAAAGAATGGATCACGTACAGGAAATTTTTCAGAACCACATAATGCAGTATGCTCAAGAATGTGTGCTTCGCCTTTTGAATCCATCGGTTGTGTACGGAAAGCAACTAAAAAAACATTTTCATCATGTTCAGTTGCTAGATGAAAATGCACAGCGTCAGTTTCTTTATGACGGTATTCTGAAACTAATATATCGAGTGCGGCTACATGATGTTGACGTACCAACTGAAACGCGGGATGAACGGTGTTTTGAATGGTTTCAGTAACATCTACGGTCATGTGTGCTCCTTAATTTACATAAATTTTAACAAAGATCATTATACTGATAGTTCAATACAATTCATCATTTATACAACAAACTCCAACTATTTTCCGAGTAAAATAGTCAGATTAAAACTAAATCAATAAAACTATATCTGAATTAAACGATCCATTTCGATTAAATCTGGGTTAAAGCTTGAAAATCAAGCTATACGCTACTGAATTCAATCGCATTGGTGTAAAATCGTTTTCTTTTTTCGTGATGTGAATTTAGACATGGCTAAAGTTGACCTTTTTGCGATTGGCAATGCCCTCATTGACCAAGAATTCAAAGTATCTGATGAATTTCTTTTAGAGCAAAATTTGCAAAAAGGTACTATGCAGCTTACAGATGGGGAAACTCAAGCCCGTTTATTTCAAAACTTAAAAAATTCTCAAGAATATAAAGGTCAAGCTTCTGGGGGATCTGCAGCTAACTCAACAGTGGCTTTTAGTGCCTTAGGTGGTCAAGCATTTTATGGATGCCGTGTCGGCAATGATGATCTTGGAGCGTTGTACTTAAAAGGTCTAAATGATGCAGGAATACAAACCTCTGAACGTTCGATCAGTGAAGGCGTAACTGGGACTTGCATGGTTTTGGTCAGTCCTGATTCAGAACGTACCATGCATACCTTCTTAGGTATTACTGCTGAACTCAGTAATGAACAAATTGATTTTGAAGCGCTAAAAACCGCTCAATGGTTATATATAGAGGGTTACCTTTCTACGAGTGATACGGCACGAGCTGCCGTGAAGCAAGCGCGTGCAATTGCGAAAGCAAATAATGTTAAAATTGCGTTAACGCTCTCTGATCCTGCTATGGTGCAGTACGCGCGTACAGGCTTGGACGAATTATTAGATGATGGTGTAGATGTTCTATTCTGTAATGAACAAGAAGCATTGATGTATACACAAACTGAAGACTTACAGCATGCTCTTGCTGCACTTCAAAAATTAAGCTCTACCGTCATTATTACGCTTGGAGCAGACGGCGCTCTTGTAGCAACGGAATCAACTGAGTTCCGAGTGAAAGGACGTAAAGTTGTTGCTTTAGACACGAACGGTGCTGGTGATGCTTTCTCTGGTGCATTTTTATATGCATTAAATGCTGGTAAAGATTTACAAACAGCGACTGAATTGGCTATTTTAATCTCAAGCCAAGTGGTTGCTCAATTTGGTCCACGTTTAGACGTAGCTGATTACGCTAAACTTCTTAAAGAATTTCAAATAGAAGTCGCATAAAATGAATAAAATTTGCATGACTGAAGACATTCCTGAAAGAGAATCTCGATCTTTTGAAACTGAAAATGGTGACAACATTTTCATTACGCAACGAGATGGTTGCTTCTATGCGTATCAAAATGTATGCCCACATTTGCAAGTTGAACTCGAGTTTCTTGAAAATCAATTCTTAGATCGTGATCAAGAGTTCATTGAATGCTCTACTCATGGTGCTTTATTTGATGTAGAAACTGGTGTGTGCATTTCAGGCCCATGCCAAGGTGAATCTTTAGAAAAAGTCGAGATTAAAGTTCATTCTGATGGTGGAATTTACTTAGAATCTTAAGTCATGAGGTGAAGGACATGCTGGCATTTTTAATGGAAATTGATTTAATGCCATTTCATATGTGCGTGTTTGCATTGCTAATGCTCAGCATGGCTGAAACCTTAGGCTATTTTGTGGGATTAAGACCCAGTCAATTTATAAAAAAATTAACACCTTATTGGCTTATTCGCCTTCCTTTGCTTCAAGTTAAATTTTCCAAAGTTCTCATTCTTGTTTTTTTTCTGATCAATTTTAGTTTTGCTGGATATTTTCTTCAGCTCATTGTATTTGCAAGCCAGAAAACCTTTCTAGCTTGGTACTATGTTTTATTACCCGCTTTAATTATCGCAATCTTCTTTACGGTATTTATGATTCATTGTTTGGATCAAGTGATCAAACCCAAGTACAAATCAGAGCACTCAAATTTGCTTGGTCGACTAGCAACTGTTTCCAGTGGTAATGCACGTCCTGGTTTCTCTGCTCAAGCACGCGTTCGCGATGAATTCGGTCAATTACATTATGTACAAGTTGAACCAGAGTTTGGGGAACTTGAATTTCAATCTCAAATCCTCCTGATCCGTGCAAAAAGATCTCATTTTATTGCTAAAAAAATTGCCAAAACAAATCAACTTTTCAATGTTGATCAGCATTAATGAGCTATTAACACCCCACTTCAATTATATGCATTTGATTGGAAAATAGTTCATTCAAGGTATTTTGTGACGCCCATTAAATTTAAATCCAACCAACTCAACGATTATATAAAAATTAATAAAATCCTTATAACCAACCATTTTAATCAGATTTAAAACCAACCAATTTAATAAACTTTAAAACAATAATCCTATTATTTTAGTTGGAATTAAAATATTAATACCAAGTATTTTAGTCTATTTTATTTTTTAATATAACCATTTTAGTTGGATTTAATTTTATTAAAAATATAAATTATAAATAACTGTTTTTATTATATTTTTTATATTAAAAATATTTATGACTGTAAAGTATTTATTTTAAATAAAAAAAAGATAATAATAATTAAAATAGATTAAAATAATGCATTTAAATATGATGATTAAACCTTCAAGTTTAAATAAAAATTTAATCAAAGAGATTGCTTTAATTCTCATTATCAAAGTAATCATTCTTATCGTGATTAAAAATATCTGGTTTGATGCACCTACCATTCCCAAAAACTTTGACCATCAAGTCGCTGAACGAATTATGGGCAGCGAACTTAAAATGAAGGAGACACGTTGATGATTTCTGAAAGCGTGGTCGATCTATCGCGGTTTCAATTTGCAATGACCGCAATGTATCACTTTATATTTGTACCCCTCACTCTAGGTTTGGCATTTATCCTTGCCATCATGGAAACCACCTATGTGATTACAGGTAAAGAGATTTACCGAGACATGACCAAGTTTTGGGGTAAGTTATTCGGGATCAACTTTGCTTTAGGGGTAACCACTGGACTAACGATGGAATTCCAGTTTGGTACAAACTGGGCTTACTACTCACATTATGTAGGTGACATTTTCGGAGCGCCATTAGCAATCGAAGGATTAATGGCCTTCTTTTTAGAATCTACTTTTATTGGTTTATTCTTTTTCGGCTGGGAACGTCTTTCTAAAGTCCAACATCTATGTGTGACATGGTTAGTGGCTTTAGGCTCTAATATGTCAGCACTTTGGATCTTGGTTGCAAATGGTTGGATGCAAAACCCTGTCGGGGCCGCATTTAACTATGAAACCATGCGAATGGAGCTGGTAGATTTTGCCGCACTAATCTTTAACCCAGTGGCACAAGTTAAATTTGTCCATACTGTTTCTGCGGGTTATGTGACTGGTGCAATTTTTGTATTGGCAATTTCAAGTTATTACCTACTTAAAAAACGTGATTTGGCCTTTGCCCGTCGTTCATTTGCCATTGCTGCTATTTTCGGTCTTGCTTCGACATTATCCGTAATTTTACTGGGTGATGAATCAGGATATGAATTAGGTGATGTTCAGAAAACCAAACTCGCTGCAATTGAAGCAGAATGGGATACACATCCAGCACCAGCTGCATTCACATTATTTGGTATCCCCAATCCTGAGACGCAAACAACAGACTATGCTGTGAAAATTCCATATGTCATGGGTTTAATCGCGACTCGCTCTACAACTGAACAAGTCACAGGGATCAAAGATTTAATCGCACAACATGAGCAACGTATCCGTAATGGCATGGTCGCTTATGCACAGCTTGAACAACTTCGTGCTGGAGATCAATCACCAGAACTCAAAGCTGCATTTGACGAGACTCAAAAAGATTTGGGTTATGGTCTATTGTTGAAGAAATACACACCAACTGTAGTTGATGCTACTGAACAACAAATTAAGTCTGCAGCTTTAGATACTATCCCTCATGTTCCAAGTTTATTTTGGGCATTTAGAGCGATGGTGGCGTCAGGTTTCTTAATGCTCTTGTTGTTCATTCTTGCAACGTATGCTGTCATGAAACGTAATGCTGAAAATAAAACTTGGTTGCTCAAGTTTGCACTGATCGCCCTTCCACTTCCATGGATTGCAGCTCAAACAGGTTGGTACGTTGCTGAAGTTGGTCGTCAACCATGGACTATTGGTGAAGTTTTACCAACACACCTATCTGCATCAAGTATTAGTTCAGCGGATGTATGGGGTTCCATTTTAGCACTCGCTGCTTTCTATACAGTGCTGCTCATCATAGAAATGTATTTAATGATCAAGTTCTCAAGATTAGGACCAAGCTCTTTACATACTGGTAAGTATCATTTCGAAAAACTAGCAGCAGCCAATAAGTCAACTGAGGAGATTTAACATGATTGAATATGAACTTCTCAAAATCATTTGGTGGGTATTGGTCGGCGTCCTCCTTATTGGATTCGCATTGACTGATGGATTTGATATGGGCTCTATGGCACTGATGCCGTTCGTTGGAAAAGACGATGAAGAGCGTCGTGCTGCAATCAACACGATTGCACCACATTGGGATGGAAACCAAGTTTGGTTTATTACGGCGGGTGGTGCACTTTTCGCAGCTTGGCCAATGGTATATGCAACAGCTTTCTCGGGTATGTACTGGGCGCTATTACTCGTATTATTTGCTTTATTCCTTAGACCTGTTGGTTTTGACTATCGCTCAAAGCTCGAAAATACTAAATGGCGTAATGCTTGGGATTGGGGCTTATGTATTGGCGGTGCAGTACCAGCACTCGTTTTTGGTGTTGCTTTTGGCAATATGTTCCTTGGTGTACCCTTTACACTTGATGAAACTGTTCGTTCAACTTACACAGGAAGCTTCTTTGAACTTTTAAATCCATTTGCCTTGGTCTGTGGATTGGTCAGTTTGACGATGCTTGCTGCGCATGGTGGTGCATGGTTAATGCTACGCACTGAAGGTGCATTAAGAACACGCTCAGCTCAAGCTACACGATATATGGGTATTCTTTTTCTCATCTGTTTTCTCGGTGCTGGTGCTTGGTTGTATTTCGGCAATATCGAAGGCTATACGCTTGTAACACCTTATGATACGAATGGTGTAGCTAATCCACTCGCTAAAGAAGTACTTACTGATGCCAATCATGGCTGGATGAACAATTATTCTATTTATCCAATCACAATATTAGCACCGGTAATGGCGATTATCGGAGGAATAATTGTGGTTTTAGCATCGACTAAAAATAAAGCGGGACTTAGCTTTCTGGGTACATCGTTCGCTGTGATTGGCTCAATCCTCACTGCTGGTTTTGCCCTATTTCCATTCCTGATGCCATCTAGTATTCATCCAAACATTAGCTTGACGATGTGGGATGCAGTATCTAGCCAAATGACGCTTTCAGTAATGACAGTTGCTGCATGTATTTTTGTCCCACTGATCTTGGCATACACCACTTGGTGTTACTACAAAATGTGGGGTGTGATTACCAAGAAACATATTCAAGACCACACGCATAGTCTGTATTAAAACCGAATCACTGTTAGGAGAAAATTATGTGGTACTTCGCATGGATACTAGGTGTGTTAATGGCATGTTTCGCGAGTGTACTTGCAGCCATTTACATGGAACAACATCAAGACTTAGATGGTGAATGAGATGAGTGAGCTTGCAATGTCAAATTCTGAAAAACGTAAATACTCATTCGCAATGATCATTTCATTTCTGATGGCATTGCCTCTCGCTACCATATTACTCATCCACCCAAGTCTGATGTTGGATGCAAGTGGTCATTACAGTCACCGTGCCATGATGCTGATTATGATTGGAATATCTGGTGGATTTATCCATGGCGTAGGGTTTATACCACGTTATTGGATATGGAAGTATTTATTTAGTCCATATGTAGCATGGCCATTGATGATTTATGGTTACTATACTTGGCTATTCACTTAATTTATAAAAAAAGACCTCTATGAGGGCTTTTTTATATCTGTTTATGAAATATTAAATGTTTTATTGCGTTGCAAGCCAAGTCATAAACTTTTGACGTTCCTGCTTTGAAGAATTTTTCCATACTTCAATCAACGTCTGACCATCATGAGTATTTGAATTTGTATTTTTAATGTCAGCATGTTCCACTGTTTGAGTATTTATTGATGATGAACTTGACTTGATCATTGGGCTAGCTTGTGGCTCATTATGCAATATCTGATTGATCGTACCGCCTAGCAAACTTTGCGAGGTCATTTGAACAATCAGATTATTTGAAATGAGTTGATTATTTTGATTATAAATTGCCAATTGAGGATTTTTGGCGAATGTTTTTGCTTGGTCCAAATCTCGTGGTGGATGAATTAAATCCAATTTGTATGACTTATTATCCTCTAGGGTTGGCAATTTCAAAGTAAGAATATCCGACTTTACGATCTCATGATTATTTAAAGGTAGTTCAAAGTATTGATTATATCGAACATTCACCAAAGGTTGATTCGCATCAATTTGGTATTGTTTTTTTGATTTAAATAGTCCTGATTTAACCTCTTGATTATTCACTGAAATTACGACCAGTTCCTCTGGAACCACCAAGGTCGCCGCTGCAAAAATTTGACTGCTCAAACCCGTAAATATCAATGCAGACGCAATTTTTAATTTCATAAATAACTCAATATTAGATTGTTAGATATGACTACTATGCTACCAAGCGATGACAATTTAATGACAGAACTCGTCATAAAAAAAGGCACCGAAGTGCCTTTATATGATTTGGATTAATTAAAAGTTTTAAAACGAATCTCGTCATCAATAAACGTTTTATCTCCTGCAGGCGCTTCGATTGAACCGAGCACAAGCTGAGCACGAAGTTTCCAAGAAGCTGGAATTTCAAATGTTGAAGCCACTTCTTCATCCACAATTGGATTGTAATGTTGTAATGATGCTCCAATATTTTTTTCTGACAATGCAGTCCAAACCGCAAATTGAGCAATAGCTGTTGAATGTTCAGACCAGATTGGGAAATTCTCAGCATAAAGTGGGAATTGCTCTTGTAAACCTTTCACCGTATCTTGATCTTCATAAAACAATACAGTTGCATGACCCGCTTTAAAGCTATTGATCTTATTTTGAGTTCCCTCAAATGCTTCTGCAGGAACAATTTTACGTAAAGTTTCTAAAACGATATTCCAAAATTTGTCATGTGACTCACCAAAAAGTGTTACAACACGTGATGTCTGTGAGTTAAATGACGATGGACTTTGACGTACCGCTTCTTTAATGGTTTCTTCAATCTGAGTATTGTCTAAAGAAACATTCTTACCAATTGCATAGATGGTACGGCGATTTTTAATTTGATTTAGAAAAGACATAACTTATTCCTTATTTTTAACATTCATTGTGTGCTAACGATGATGCTATCTTATTCATATTACGAAACCTTTTCAGCCTTATCTTTATAACAAAGTGTTCTATTTTTGGAACAAATTGCGTATTTAATGTATTGAGTCAAAAGATTCGGCTTTCTCATATTTGATTAACTTTATGAATTTTAAATATTTATAAAAAAAGCTCCGTATATGGAGCTTTTTAAATTAACCCAAGAATGATTATTTTTCGTTATCGAATAATGCAGCGACAAATGATTTTGCTGAGAACGGTCTCAAATCATCAATCTTTTCACCTACACCAATAAATCGGATTGGCACATGTGTACGGCTCGCAATGTTAAATAGCACACCACCCTTTGCAGTACCATCCAATTTAGTAATAGTAAGACCCGTTAAGCCTACAGCTTCATCAAACATTTCAACTTGGTTAATCGCGTTCTGTCCTGTGCCAGCATCCACAACAAGCATCACTTCGTGCGGTGCAGTCGCATCAATTTTTTGCATAACGCGTTTTACTTTTTTGAGCTCTTCCATCAAGTGACCTTTGTTATGCAAACGCCCTGCGGTATCTGCAATCAATACATCGATCCCTTTCGCTCGTGCACTTTCAAAAGCATCAAAAATTACAGAAGCACTGTCTGCACCATGACCTTGTGCAACGACATGAATATCGTTACGCTCACCCCAAATTTGAAGCTGTTCAGTCGCCGCAGCACGGAAAGTATCGCCTGCCGCGAGCATGACTTTTTTACCTTCACCTTGTAATCGTTTTGCGAGTTTACCTATTGTGGTTGTCTTACCTACACCATTTACACCCACAACCAAAATCACATAGGGATTTTTATTCGGATCGATATGTAATGGTTTGACACGTGGTGCTAATAAAGCAACTAATTCTTCTTGAAGTGCTTTATAGAGAGAATGAGAGTAGATCAAATCGCCACGCGCAGTTCTTTCAGTCAAATTGGCAATAATTGTTTTCGTCGCCTCTACCCCAATATCTGCGACCAATAATTGCTCTTCAACTTCTTCGAGCAGCTCATCATCAATCTCTTTACCACCGACTAGAATATTCATCATTCCATCAGCTAAATTTTTACGAGATTTTGATAAGCCTTCTTTCATACGACTGAAGAAACCACCTTTCGGTTTTGTTTCTTCAACGGCCGGCACCGTTTCCAGCTTTTCTACTTCATTGTTTTCGATAATAGGCACATTAACGGCCGGGAGGCTCGGTAAGGTGACATCGTCATCACCAATATCCGCATCAATCAAGAATTTATTTTGCTGTTCTTGCATGCCGATTCCTTGAAAAGCATTGCGATTAAAAGAATGGAGTTTAGCATAGATTGCTTTAAATTCACGATCTGCAATTACTTTTAAAACGATCAACCAAATTGCAACAGTTCAATCTTGAATAAATATACGACATCATCAAGAATAATTTTAAAGTCATTATTCGGATTAATTGTGTCTCTCAGCCGGCTCAAATTCTCTCTGCAACTCATTTTCAAACAGACAATCATCATTGCTGCGATTACATCAGCACCGATGATGACATTTGCAAATCAACAAACTGCTCAAATCTCTCGAAACACCGTCGAAACAACACTGGACAATGGTTTAAGAGTCATTATTAGAGAAGATCATCGCGCACCTGTAGTCATCAGCCAAATCTGGTATGCCGTCGGCAGTAGTGACGAGTCAGGGAATTTACTCGGCATTTCACACGTCCTAGAACATATGATGTTCAAAGGCACTAAAAAAGTACCGAATGATGAATTCACACGCCTTAGTCGAATTTATGGTGGTAGTGTCAATGCATTCACATCCACAAATTACACCAATTACTATCAATTCTATCCTAAAAAATATCTTCCACTGGCATTAGAGTTAGAAGCTGATCGAATGCAAAATTTAGTTCTGCGCCAAGAAGATTTCGAACCCGAAATTAAAGTCGTGATGGCTGAACGACGGCAACGAACAGAGGATAATCCTCGAAACCTTGCTTTTGAAAGATTTAAATGGATTGCGTACCCGACCAGTCACTATCGCCAACCAGTGATTGGCTTAATGAAAAATCTGAATAACATTCAATTGAATGATTTAAAACAATGGTACGAAACTTGGTACGCGCCGAATAATGCAACATTAGTCATTATTGGGGATGTAGATCCTGAACAAACCATTCGAGAAGTCAAAAAATATTTTAATAAGATTCCAAAAAAATCCGTTCCTGAACGCAATGATGTGCTTGAATTTTCAAGAATTGGATATCGCTTCATGGAGCAATATCAGGCTGTACATGTACCCAACTTGTTTATGTCTTGGAATGTCAATTCCATTAAAACAGCAAAAAACCCTCAAGACGCCTACGCTTTAACCATTATTCAAAATCTATTGGACGGCGGAATTTCAGCACGTCTACAAGAGAGACTGATCCGAGATAAGCGAATTCTGACCTCAATTAATGTAAGTTATGATCCATATAATCGTGGGGATAGCCTATTTTTAATCTCTGCCATACCTGCTGAGGGTATCAGTCTTGAGCAAGCGCAAAAACGCATACAGCAGGAACTAGATTTATTCAAATCAGAATTGATCAATGAAAAAGAACTCAATCGGGTCAAAGCGAATTTCGTTTCCAATTTAGTGTATAGCCAAGATGATATTATTGGGCAAGCTCGACTCATTGGTTTGCTCAGCATCAATGATCTAGACTATCGCATGATTGATCAACTCCCTGAATACTTCGATAAAGTCACACCGCACGATTTACAACGCATTGCCAATATTTATTTTAATCGTGACAATTTGAGCGTTTTACATCTTTATCCTGAACAGAAAAACAATAACTAGGCGTTTTATGAATTATTTATCTTCTCTATTTTTAACGAGTATCTTGTGTAGTGCCATGTTGAGTTCACTGTCGCATGCGGAGGAACTTATAGAAGCTGAACCAATTGAACAAATCATCGAAGAAGATCCCAGTGGTCTAAGCTCGATTAAAAACTTATTAAGCTTAAAAGAGATCACAAAATCTTCCCAAAATTATAAAGCGCCTTTTGTTCAAGAACTTAAAAACTCTTTAAATGTACGAACCTTATTTGTCGAAACGAATGATCTGCCGATGGTCGACATTCAAATTACATTCAATGCTGGTTCTGCACGAGATGAAGTCATTGGTCAAGGACTTTACGGTATATCCAATATGGCAGCTCGCCTTATGCTTGAAGGAACAGATCAGCTCAGTGCCAAACAGATTACCACCACATTTGAGGGATTAGGCGCCAAATATTCTTTCAACGCCTATCGTGATATGTTTGTTGTTCGACTAAGAGTGTTAAATGATCCTGAAAAATTTGACCCTGCACTGAACTTACTACTGCATTTAATCAAGCATGCCACCTTTAAACAATCAGGCATTAATCTTGCGCTCAGTAATACTCAAATTGGGCAAAAACAACTTCAAGAGAATCCATCCAGACTAATGTCAATACAACTGTACCGTATGCTGTATGGGGATCATCCATATGCTCAACCAACAGCTGGGACAGTAGGTAGTTTAAAAAAAATTACGCCTGAATTACTCAAAGAATTTAGAGATCGATTGCTTGTCGCTCAAAATTCCAATATAGCAATCACAGGACAACTCACTCAAGATCAAGCTCAACAGATCTCGGAACTGATCAGTATCAATTTACCGCAAGGGCAAAGACAGCCCGACCTTCCAACTCCCGTCAGTGAATCAGGTTTTAAAATTTCAGTACTAAAACGCGAAAGCCTACAAGCACATGCATTATTGGGTCATTTATCTTTAGAGCGAGCACATCCAGATCGTGCCGCTTTGGAAGTTGCCAACAGAATGTTTGGTGGTGGGAGTTTTAATTCAATCTTATCAAAAGAGTTACGAGTTAAACGAGGACTCACCTATAGCGCATCGAGTACGCTGACTACACCACAGGTACCTGGCGTTTTTAGTTTTGGATATGCGACACAACAAGACCAATTGCTCGAAAGCTTAAAGCTCGCACATCAAGTATTCATTGACTTCAAAAAACAGCCTATTACTGACTCTTTGCTTAAAGAAAATAAAGAAAGTATTCTTCGGTCTTTTCCAATGACCTTAAATAGCAATGCAAATATTAATGCCCAAATCGCATCAATTGGTTTTTACGGACTTAATTCCAATTATCTAAATGAGTATCAGGAGCAGATTCGAAAATTAACTCGCCAAGATATTCAAAATGCAATACAAAAACATTTACACCCCGATCAAATGACTGTTATTGCTGTCTCTGACCGTGTCACTGCCAAGCAGATCGAAGAAATACTAAATCAAAATCTTGGACTCAATCTGAATAAGATTGAAGACTAATCCAACTTTTCAATCGCTGGATAAATTTTTATATGAGTATTCTCGATATGATAAGCATTCAGCAAACGATAAAATTCAATATTTTTAATCTTAGGTTTTGCAAGTAACAAAGTTGCCATTTCATGCGTTCGCTCTAAACGATTTTGAGCCGCGAGCGCTTGAACTTGTTCAAAGTGGGCTGAATTAATTGGACGATTCAGTGCAATACTAGAGACAATAAGAATAAAAAGTACAATGCCTATGATGAAAGCATTTTGAATCTGCTCAATATTTAATTGTGAGAAAAGATCAGACGAAATTTTTTTTAAATGGAGCATGTACAACCTCGGATTAGCTTAAGTGTAATCCGAGATGCTTTAAAAATATAGTGTTAACGTTGAATTTAACAAGAACCATTATGCTAACAATGGCGCTTATTCACCTTTAAGAGACAACATTCTGCACAACACCAAAATATAAGATAGCAGCGATCACCGCGAGTACGATAAAAATAGTGAAAACACTTAAACCACCTTCAGCATCATCAGGGTGTTCTTCGTCAATGACGGCGATACGTTTTAATTCGCCGTCATAGTAGCGATAAAATTCAGCTTTGGATGCAGGATCAAGTGTCTGCGTGTAATCATGCACGCGTTTACGCTGCTCTAAACAGTAGTGACCTAAATGGATCTCTTGATGAAAAATTGCTTCATCAAGTTGTTTTTTATGATGATGTGCAAGCGCAATAATATCGGATGGCTCAGGTGGATTGCCAAATGTGAAACCATCAATGGTATTAGTCATAAGTCATTCTCCTTTATAGTTATTTACAGTTTTATCATAAACCCAATATAAAATGATTAAAGTTTAATCATGTAAGTATTTTTTAAAAGATTTATCTTGAAAATTTATTTGACAATTAACGCAAATTGTAATAATAGTTTAATATTACTTTGTTATATTCCATTTTGACCTAATTTAGGTCTTTATAACTGTAGTACTAATCATAATTAGAATAAGGAGTTTTATATGATTAAACAATTCTCTCAACAAGACCTCGAACATATGTATTCGAATGCTGTAAATACCATTCAATTTGAAATGAATTTTACAGACGCAGTTTCAGAACTTGAGAATGCAGCACGTGCGGGTCACGGTAAAGCAGCGATGTTTCTAGCTGAACTCTATCTTCAAGGTTTCCGTGTAGAACGTGATTCTTTGAAAGCACAGTATTGGCAAAACATGGCCACAATGCAAGCATAAATAAACGTCACATTAGTGGCGTTTTTTTAGCTCTTTTATTACATATTTGCTTACCAAACTTTAAATTAATGCAACTAAACTTTAAGAAAAAATCATTAGACTGAATTTATCATCATTGGTAATGAATCATCGAACGATCATGAACACCTTTGTACAGTTGCAACCAAATTCAAAGCATTTTTTACTCAAAGTTAATATCCTTAAAACCATGATGTATTGTGGAGTACTGTGGGGACTGTATAATCCAGAACATCAAGGTTGGGCCATTCGATCAATCAATCAAGAATACATATTCCCCTTCTGGCTCAATTCAGTTCAGGCTTTACATTATGCAAAAATTCACTGGCCGCACTATCAGCCTCGAAAAATAACGCCTGATGATTTTAAAAATTCACTACTCCCAACCCTAACGCGACTAAAAGTCACACCTGCCCTGTGCAATCATCGAGATCGCCACTTTAAGCTCACTATTCCACACATGCAGATGCTATTTTTTCAAAATCATTTGAGCCCATCTATTTAGCAGAAAATTCCACTAAAACGATTGTAAAGATTTAAGATTTCAGTTATTAACTTATACATGGACGAATATCCAACAAGAGGAACCTTTATGACAACAGTAGCTCAAGTCCTACAAAATAAAAACAATTCAGAAATCTCTACCATCACACCTGATGCTACGGTTTTAGAAGCAATCACATTAATGGCAACAAAAGGTATTGGTGCCGTTGTTGTCGTACAAGATGAAAGACTTGTTGGAATTTTATCTGAACGGGATTACACGCGTAAAATTGCACTTATGCAACGTACATCCGACTTAACTACAGTCTCAGAAATTATGACTGGTACGGTTTTATCTGTAAGTAAAAGCAACACCGTAGATGAGTGTTTAGATTTAATGACAGAACGTCATATTCGCCATCTGCCAGTATTAGAAGACGATAGACTCGTCGGAATTGTATCTATTGGTGACTTAGTTAAAGCCGCGATGGAAGACCAAAAAGTGTTGATTGAACAACTTCAACAGTATATTTCAGGATAAAGCTAAGCTCCCATCTCGGGGGCTTTTTTGATAACTCCATCATGATCTCAATTTTGAACAATAGATTGAAATTAGTCATCTTTTACAATGATTTTCTTTTATTGAGTCATTGAACTATTTAAACAGCATCAGTAAAGTCATTACATTATGGAATTTTTTGCCTAAGGACTGATGATGTATAAAAAGTTATTGTGTTACACCGCTTTATTTGTAACTGCTTCCTCTTATGCATCTGAACTTGAACCAACGATAAAGAATCAAATAGAGCTGCTAAAAAAAGCAAAAACATATCAAAAAAAGACGCTCATCACGCCTGCATGTAATACCTATGAAAAAGCCTACAAAATGGGATATTTAGGGGCTGATCAAGATATGAAAAATCCAAGAAAAAACAAAGAATTTGTTGAAGCCGCCCTGCAAACTTCTGCCTGTTATACAAATTTGAATTATACAGAACAACCCCAAAAATGGCTCGAAGGTACTGTAACGCTATTTAAGTTAAAAAATTATTTTGCAGTCCCAAATTTAGATGGTCGACTCAAAAAAATTCAAGATGAAATGATGTCGATCGCAGAAGTGCTATATTTCAAAAAAAATGCTGACTATCGCAATCCCTCTTCTGAAGTGACCAATGCCTGTGCTGCATCTGAAATTGGCTTCAAGATTGGTTATTTAGGTGATCCTGATAAAGCTAAAGATCCTGCGTTCAATGCAACATACGTACAACATGGTTTATTTCATGCCGCTTGTGTTTCTCTACTTCCATCCAAGGCTAAATCTGAGAATCCAGCATTTACGAGTTATTTGTCTTACGCAATTTTAAAAGAACTTGCCACCAAATATGACAGCAAAAAAGCACACGAACTAAGTGCACCAGCTGATGAAATTATGAAAACCATGGTTCAAGCTCAACAAGCTCAACAAGCTCAACAAGCTCAACAAGCTCAACAAGCTCAACAAGCTCAACAAGCGACTGAAACACTTGTTCAAGATCTTTCAATCGAAACGCCGCTCATTCCGATTGAAATTTCATCCTTTGAAAATATTCTTACACCTTTGAATGAAGAACCACCAGAAATGTAATTAAAAAACCAGCCTAAGCTGGTTTTTTTATGTGTTAATTTAAACCTAATTTTTCTGCCACATAGTCCGAGTCTTTATCACCTCGACCTGATAAATTCACTACCACAATGGTATCTTTGGACAGTTGTGGAGCTTCACGTATTGCCCAAGCAACAGCATGTGAACTTTCTAATGCAGGCACAATCCCTTCAACTCGAGATAGAGTCATGAATGCATTCAGACACTCTTCATCAGTTGCTGTTGAGTACTCAACACGACCAATATCTTTTAAGAAACTGTGTTGAGGCCCCACACCAGGATAATCTAATCCAGAAGCAATTGAATGCACAGGTAATGGCTCGCCATTCTCATCTTCCAGCACATAACACGCCATACCATGAAGTTGACTTGGTTTACCTAAAGTTAATGTTGCCGAATGTTGATCTGTATCTAAACCATGTCCTGCTGGTTCAACACCAATTAATTTCACACTATCATCATTAAGGAATGCACTGAATGCGCCCATTGCATTTGAGCCACCGCCAACACAAGCAATAATATAATCAGGATATTTGTTAAATCTGTCTTGTGATTGAACTTTAATTTCATCACCGATAATTGCTTGGAAATCACGCACCATTTTAGGAAATGGATGTGGACCAACGACTGATCCGATGGCATAAATAAAGCTTTCAGGGTCTTTCAAATACTCTTCGAAAGCACTATCAACAGCATCTTTTAATGTTGCTGTTCCACGAGTGACTGAGATTAAATTCGCACCCAAAATTTTCATTTTCACGACATTTGGATGTTCTTTTTCAATATCAACTTGACCCATATGAATTTCACACGGGATACCAACCAAGGCACAAGCAGTTGCTAATGCGACACCATGTTGACCTGCCCCAGTTTCAGCAATGACTTTTTTCTTGCCCATGTATTTAGCAAGTAAAGCTTCACCCAAACAATGGTTAATTTTATGCGCACCAGTATGGTTCAAATCTTCACGCTTCAGATAAATTTGAGCACCACCCAATTGTTCTGAAAGTCGTTTGGCATGAAATAAAGGACTTGGACGACCTACATAATGCGCAAACAGCTCTGAAAGCTCATTTTGAAATTCAGGTGTTTTACGAATTTCTTCATAAGCAACATTGATTTCATCCATTGCTGCTTTTAAATGAGGTGGAATGAATTGACCACCATATTCACCAAAAAAACCTTCTTCATTTGGCAATGCCACACCATTGATTTGATAGCTCATATCAAGATCCTTTAGATGAATATAATTTAAAAAAGTTAGCGTGAGAGGAATTTAGTCATATCTTCAATGCCTTTTAAAGTCATTGGATACATATGATCTTCAAATATTTCTTTGATCATTCCTATCGTTTGAGTGTAATGCCAGTAATTCTCAGTTTCAGGATTCAACCAAGCCGTCTTTTCATAATGCTGGCGCAAACGACGCAACCAAATTTCACCCGACTCTTCATTCATGTATTCGACAGAACCACCAGCAGATTTTAATTCGTATGGCGCCATACTTGCATCACCAACAACAATCACTCGATAATCTTTACCATAGGTATTAAATACATCTAAGGTATTCATTTTTGTCGAAGTACGGCGATGATTGTCTTTCCACACGCAATCATAAAGACAGTTATGGAAATAGAAATATTCTAAAGTCTTAAATTCTGTTTTGGCTGCACTAAACAGTTTTTCACATTGTGCAATATAGGCATCCATAGAACCGCCTACATCGAACAACATCAAAACTTTAATTCGATTACGACGCTCTGGCACCATCTGTACATCAAGAATTCCCTGCTTAGCCGTTTCGCGAATCGTTTGATCTATATCAAGCTCTTCTTCAGCACCTTGACGCGCAAATTTTCTCAGACGACGCAACGCCATTTGCATATGACGTGTTCCCAAAATTTGATCATCATCAAGATTTTGGTATTTACGTTGTTCCCACACTTTCACCGCAGATTTTTTACGTCCCGGCCCTCCAATTCTCACCCCCTCTGGGTGGTCACCAAAAGCTCCAAACGGTGAAGTGCCACCAGTGCCAATCATACGATTACCACCTTGGTGTTTTTTATGTTGCTCACGCAAACGCTCTTCCAGCATTTTCATGAGCTCTTCTAAAGAACCTGCTCTTTGTAGTGCTTCACGTTGCTCTGGCGTTAAGTGTTTTTCAAGGAGTTCTAAATCAAACCATTCTTTAGGAAGTTGATTAACTTTACTGAGTAAATCATCTACATCAAAGGTTTGAATGCCCTGAAAATAATCCTTCATAGCACGATCATACTTATCGAAGTAACGCTCATCCTTGACCATGACTGTCTTCACAAGCTGATAAAAATCATCTTGATCTGCAAAAACCAAACCTAGACTAATCGCTTGATTCAAATCAATCAGCTCGCGTGTCGTTACGGGGATTCCGTATTTTCGCAAGGTGTAAAACAGTCTTACGAACATAGTATCACCTATCGACGAGTCATAAATGCGAGGCGCTCAAGTAGCTGCACATCTTGCTCATTTTTGATGAGCGCACCATACAGCGGTGGAATTGCTTTTGACTTATCATGGTTTCTTAAAATATCTTCAGGCATATCATCAGCCATCAATAAGCTTAACCAATCAATTAATTCAGAAGTTGAAGGTGGCTTCTTAAGACCAGGTATTTGGCGAAGCTTAAAGAAGACCTGAAGTGCCTCACTGACCAATGTCGTTGAAATTCTTGGAAAATGAACTGCAATAATTTCACGCATGGTCTGTTCATCTGGGAATTCAATATAATGAAAGAAACAACGGCGTAAGAAAGCATCAGGAAGTTCTTTTTCATTATTTGAAGTGATGATCACAATTGGACGCTGTGTTGCAGTAATTGTTTCACCAGTTTCATAAACAAAGAATGACATTTTGTCTAGTTCATGAAGCAAATCATTTGGGAATTCGATATCTGCTTTATCAATTTCATCAATTAATAAAACGCAACGTTCTTCAGAGGTAAATGCTTCCCACAATTTACCTGGTTTAATATAGTTTTTAATATCATAAACACGCTCATCGCCCAATTGACTATCGCGCAATCTTGAAACGGCATCGTATTCATAAAGACCTTGTTGGGCCTTCGTCGTTGATTTGATATGCCAAGTAATCAGTTTTAAACCCAGACTTTCAGCAACTTGTTCAGCCAATAATGTTTTACCTGTACCTGGCTCACCCTTCACTAAAAGAGGCTTTTGCAACGCTCGAGCGGCCTTCACAGCAAGCTTGAGACTATCTGTGGCGATATATTGATCTGTACCCGTAAATTGATGTGCATCAACAGACATAATGAAACCTTATTTTTTTATTTGGATAATTAAAGTGGTGGTGTCTTCACTGACGATGTGTGTCTCGGATTCTTTTGTTTAGAAGCGTACTTAGACCAGAAATAACCTGCCAATAACCCTAAAGCAATAACAAAGGCAATCAATGAGAAATTGGACCAGATCAAAGGTGAATCTTTTGTTAATACCCCAAATATCAAACCAAAAGTTGCGGGTGCTAAGGCGGAATTAGGACCTTCAGAAATCGTTGGTGTTGCCAAAATAGCAAACACAAAAATCCAAGTCACTCCACCTAAAGGTGAAGGTAGGCGTTTCGCTATGCCGTACCAACACCACAGAATAATCAAAGTTCCGAGAATATAGACGGTAATTGCAATGTTATATTCTGGAATTGAATCCAACATTGAAACAAACTGATCCCATCCTCCAACTTGATTATCACGCACCGCGTAGTCCCTCTGGCTCTACCGCATTAGGATTGATCAATCCTTCAGGCGGCAATTGTAAAAAGAATCCTTTCGTCTGAATTGAATCCATCACATGTAAAACATTTGCACGCGCTAATTTGCGTTCTGCATGTAATTCCAGTGACATCACAAATGTCGCTCGGCCAAATGCATTTTTCATTGCATCAGATAATACTGATAACGGATCAACAGCTTCTTGGTTTTCCGCTTGTTCAGGACGCGCAACGTAAATATACATTTCGTCTTTCTTACTAGATTTGTAGATTTCACACCACATGATTCAAACAACACCTTTTAAACTCAAAGCAAAGCATACATCAAAAAAAACGGCGAAACATTAGCGTTTGTTAACGCATCAGTCTAGTTTAGGATGACTGGTAATTCTTTAATCAAATTTTGAGAGAAGTCATTCATTGACTTTCATTTGCATACTCAAATATTGTGCATCTTTATGAAGCAACTCAATTAATGGCTTCGTTAGTAAATCATAACGCCAACCGAGTAAATACTGAGGTAAGTCTTGTTCATCGCCATGAAAAACCACATGCTGATATAAAGCCCCAAGCCATTTTTTTCGCATTAATACTTCTTTAGGAATCACCAACTCTTCTGCAAGATTACCAATCATGTTATCAACATCATGGGTAATATCTTTGGATGAATGTTTAATTGGTCGAGCAATTCGTAATGGCCATTCTTCCATTGGGGGCAGCAACGCAATAATATCCAAAATCGTTTTACCGTGCTCACGAACCACATTCGGACGAATATTTTTAACTTGAGATAATTGGAAGGTATTTTTTGGATTTTTTTCCACCAAATCAATCATAGTGGCATTTTTCAGAATAAAACTTCGAGGCTGATTTAAAGCCTTCACCATTTCTTCACGCCAAACACTGAGCAATTGTAGCTGCATTAACTGCTTTCGAGAGTGTCTATAATTTCCGACATCTTCGTATAGTTTCTCTTTCGGCGTTTCTGTCGCAATCTCAAGCGTGAGGCTCTTACAGTCCTCTAGTACATACTGATAATGCCCTTTTTTCTCTAATTCATTTTTTAGCGCATCGGCTAAATTCATAATATATAAGACATCATTCGCTGCGTATGCTTTTTGCTCTTCAGTTAAAGGACGTGCAAGCCAATCTGAACGTGTTTGATCTTTATCAATTTCTATATTTAAAATTTCTTTAAGCGCATTTTGATAACTGACCTGTAATCCGTGTCCGAGAAAAGACAAAGCCACCTGAGTATCAAATACATTATTAAGATGATTGCCTTTTGAATAATGGTAAATCAGATCAATATCTTCACCACAAGCATGGAAAATATTTTGCTTTGCAGCAAAAACTTTAGGCCAGAAACTCGAAAAATCTAGACGTGTACCGTCTAATAAAAACACCTGATCTGCGACATTGATTTGCAAGACACCCAATTTTGGCCATAGTGTATCAACTTTGATAAATTCAGTATCTAAACCATAAACATCTTGTTGACTCATTAGTGTCAAAACATGCTCGAGTTCTTTTTGCTCTTGGATAAATTGAAACATCATAAAAAACAATGTGCTAGATTGGTATCGAGATGTATTTTAGCTTAAATTATCAATTTTAAATATAAATTTTCAATTAAAGCGTCAAGCAAATCTATGTATACGCTGTAAATAGTTATAAAACATGAAAAATTTAATATTTTTTTCGACTAAAAAACAATTCAGAAAAGTGATATTTCTCTAATCAAAAAAATAAGCACAATTTGTGCTTATTTCATTTGCATACGATTATGAACTGCTTGGCTTAAGGTGTGACTATCGACATACTCAAGCTCACCCCCTTGTGGTACACCTTGAGCAATACGCGTCATTTTAAGATTCAAATGACGTGTGGCTTCTACCAAATAATGTGCCGTAGCCTGCCCTTCAACCGTTGCATTGGTAGCGAGAATAACCTCTGCTACCTGACCTTCAGCTAAGCGTTGAACTAATGCAGGTATGCCAACCTCTTCAGGCCCTATACCATCTAAAGGAGATAAATGCCCCCCCAATACATGATATTTGCCTCTGAAACTTCCACTTTGCTCAATTGCCATCACGTCTGCAGGAGATTCAACCACACAGAGCAAGGTATCATCTCGGTCTTGCGACAGACAAATGTCACACACCTCATTCTCAGTCAATGAGTGGCAAATAGAACATTCATGGATATGATCAGCGGCATCGCTAAGTGCTTCAGATAATGCCAAAGCACCTTGCTTATTCTTCATGATCAAATGCAACGCCATGCGCTGAGCCGACTTAGGCCCAACGCTTGGTAAAATTCGCAGTGCTTGGACGAGTTGGTCAAACCGTTCGCTGAACACTCGGCAATATCCTTAAAATAAACCTGACAAGCCAGGAGGTAATCCCATACCACTATTTGCAGACTTCATTGTTTCTTCTGAAATCGCTTCGGCTTGGCGTGCAGCGTCATTCATAGCAGCTGCAATCAAATCCTCAATCATATCTGGATCGTCTTGAAGCAATTCTGGATTGATTTCAATGCGTTTTACCACATTACGGCAAGTCATTGTCACTTTTACCAAACCACCACCAGCTTCAGCATGCACTTCTTTCTGTGCAAGCTCTTCTTTCGCTTTCTTGATGTTGGACTCTACTTCCTTTTGCATGCGCTGTGCTTGTTGCATAAGCATATTAATGTTCATTTGTATACTCCGAACAAATTTAAATTAGACTAAATCAAGACCACGTTGAATGTCTGCAATAATATCATCAACGTCTTCCAAACCTACTGAAAGACGAATTAAACCTTCTGCAATGCCAGCTGCAGCCTTCGCTTCATCAGGCAATTTACCATGAGTAGTCGTTGCAGGATGAGTAATCGTTGATTTTGCATCCCCAAGATTTCCAGTAATAGAAATAAATTGAGTGTGATCAATCACTTTCCAAGCAGCTTCTCGCCCACCTTTTACCACGAATGAAACGATACCACCAAAACCTTTTTGTTGCTTCTTAGCCAAATCATGACCTACATGATCCGCTAAGCCAGCAAAGAATACTTTTTCGATTTTATCGTGCTGATGAAGCCACTCAGCAATCTTTTGTGCACTTTCAGAATGAGCCTTCATACGTAGACGAAGCGTTTCCAAACCTTTTAGGAAAACCCAAGCATTGAACGGACTCATAGAAGGCCCAGTTGTACGAACGTAGCCAAAAACTTCTTCAAGTAATTGATGACTACCTACGACAGCACCACCCAACGCACGACCTTGACCATCTAAATATTTTGTCGCTGAATAGACAACTAGATCCGCGCCCAATTTTAATGGTTGTTGTAGCACTGGCGTACAGAAACTATTATCAATTGCGAGTAAGGCATCATTTTCATGCGCGATATCTGCTAATGCACGAATATCAGCAATTTCCGATAATGGATTTGACGGAGATTCTACAAATAGTAGTTTAGTTTCTGGTTTGATCGCAGCTTTCCAAGCATCTAAATCTGTTAAATCAACAAAATTGACAGTCACACCAAACTTAGAAATGTATTTTTCAAATAAGGCCACGGTTGAACCAAATACTGCGCGAGAACATACAACATGATCACCAGCCTTTAAGAATGACATCGCCACCGCCATGATCGCAGCCATACCCGTACTTGTTGCCACTGCACGTTCAGCACCTTCCATTGCAGCCAATCTTTTTTCAAACATTGCGACTGTTGGGTTTGTAAAGCGAGAATAAATATTACCGGGCTCTTTCCCAGAGAATTTAGCTGCTGCCTCTGCTGCATTTGCATATACAAATGAAGAAGTTAGAAACATCGGTTCAGCATGCTCACCTTCAAAACTGCGTGTATGACCTGTACGAAGTGCTAATGTATCAAGTTGGTATTCAATGTCGTCTTGCTGGCTCATTGCTCTAAATCAGTCCTAAAAACTGCCTTTGTGAATAATTGCCAACATTTTGAGCGTCCAAAGCATTTAAGGTCAAGGTAAAATATATAAATATCGCTTAGACTTCGTTCAAATCACATGCTTATGAGATCTTCAACCTTCATGGAACATTTAAAAACTAACTGGCGTTCTAAACAAAGCAAGTTAAAAAATTTAGGGACACGCATTTTTTACGGTAAATCTTTGGTTTTATCTCAAGCAACGCCGTATGATGTGATAGGTACTCATAAATCGAGTAAAATTCGATATTACGCATCTGAAAATAAAAAATATGTTGAGCCATTGGTCTTTGTCGCGCCTTTAGCGATCAAGATGGATATTTATGATCTTTATCCATACCGTTCTCTTATTAAATATTATACAGAGCAAGGTTTTGATGTCTATTTATTGGATTGGGGACACTTTAGCTATAAGGATCGCGATCTCAACTTTTTAGGTTTTATTGATGATGCAATCCCGAATTGTATCGATCAAATACGCACACACGCTAAATCTGATCAAATTTCTTTACATGGCTGGAGTATGGCGGGAATATTTGTTCTGTTGTACACAGCGCTCAGACAGCCGAACCATGTAAAAAATCTAATCGTTTTAGGTAGTCCAATTGATAGCTTTGCTTCAGGCAGTATCGGAAAGCTATATGCTAAGATGAATCGCTATCTTGAAAGAACTCGTCTACTCAAACATAAAGTTTATAACGGTCGTATTCCTAAGCGCCTCATTCACTCCCCAGGTATTTTAAATGCAATTGGATTTAAAATTTTAGATCCTAAAGGTTGGTATGAAGGCCATAAACAATTATTACTGAATCTTGATGATAAAAAACTTTTGCATGAACACGCCACTTTAGGTTATTTCCTCAATCATATGATTGATTATCCTGCTGGGGTAAACCAAGACATGTTATTCAATGTCTGGTTAAGAAATCCGCTAAAAAATGGTTATATCGAACTTCAAGATAAGAAAATCGAATTAAAAAATATAGACTGCTCTCTTATGATTGGCGCTGGTTCAAGCGATCAAATGGTCACAGCTGATGCTGTTAGACCATTGACTGAATTGACAAATAGTCGTGATGTCACGTTTACTCTTATTCCTGGTGGGCATTTAGGTTTAATGTCGAGTCAAAAAAGTGCCGATCAATTTTGGCCTGAACTTGCTCACTGGTTAGCAGAGCGTTCAACACAAATAGAGTAAAGAAAATGACGACAGTTGCATTTATTGGATTAGGAGCAATGGGTTACCGTATGGCAGCCCATTTACCCAAACACTATGAATCAGTTTTGGTATGGAATCGAAATTTCGAGAAAGCCAAACAACATGCAACTGAATATCAAACACAAGCTGTATTACTTCAAGAAGCTGCCCAAGCTGATATCATTTTTAGTTGCTTACCAACGAGTCAGCAAGTCAATGAGATCATTCATCAAGTCGACATTAAATCTGGATCAATTTGGGTAGACTGTACCAGTGGCGTGCCTGATGCAGCTAAAGCACAACAAGCTTTTTTAAAATCAAAAGGTGTATTTTTTCTAGATGCGCCGGTTAGCGGACAAACTATTGGTGCTGAAAATGCGACTTTAACCTTCATGGTAGGTGGTGAAAAAGCTGCTTTTGAAGCTGCATTACCAGCAATGCAAGCCATGGGTAAACTGATTAAGCATGTAGGAGACTCAGGATCTGGTTTTGCTGTGAAAGCAGTGAACAACATGCTCTTAGCTGTTCACTTATGTGCCGCTGCTGAAGGTTTTACTGCACTTAAAGCACATGGTGTGGATTTAAATGAAGCTTTAGAGTGCATCAATGCTTCAAGTGGTAAAAGTGGTGTGACTGAAAATATATTGCCTCAACGGGTATTAAATCGAAGTTTTCCAAATACTTTTGCCTTACCGTTACTGAGCAAAGACACTGGTATCGCAGTAGACCTCATTCATCAAGCAAAATTATCCGCACCTGTCATTACGCTTACTCAAAGTCTAATTGGTGCTGCTAACGCAATAGCTGAACCTAATAGTGATTTTTCGACAGCAGTTAAAATGTACGAATCATGGAGCAAAATTACCTTAGAATAAATTTTCGCCATTGAATTCACATATAAAGCCCATATAATTGAAATGTGACAATATCAAATGTCCATTTCTAAATGAGGATACTCATGAATAAGTTTTTATTAGGTTTAATTACTGCTGTATCTGTTTCAGCTGGGGTTAATGCTTTTGCCGACACTACAAAAGAGTGTGAAAAACTTAAAGATGATTACAACATCATCTATGCATCAAAAGGCTTCTGTTTTAAAGATCCAGATACTAAGGCAAAGTTTGGCAATGAAAATTGCAATACAACTAAACCTAAGTTCTCAGAAAAAGAGCAACAAAAACTTGACTCTATTAAGCAACGTCAGAAAGAATTGAACTGTAAATAATTCAATCTAATTACATTCTGGGAATAGCTATGGCTTATGATGATCAAAATATTTTTGCAAGAATTCTACGAGGTGAACTTCCTGCAATTAAAGTGTATGAGGATGAGCAAGTTCTTGCATTTATGGACATTATGCCTCAGGCAGATGGTCATACTTTAGTCATCCCTAAATCACCTGCCGTAACTTTACTCGACTTGGACCCAAACACTGCAGCATACACGATTCAAATCGTTCAAAAAATTGCAAAAGCGATTGAAAATGCACTAGATGCAAAAGGTATAGTGTTGATGCAGTTATCTGGTGCTGCAGCTGGGCAAACCGTGCCTCACGTACACTTTCATCTTATTCCAAGTTCAATTCATGAACTGGGTAAACACGCAGCACAAATGGGTGATCAAGAACGTATCAAGGCTTTGGCTGAGAAGATTAAAGCTGCTTTATAACAGATCCTCATAAAGAAAGGAGCTTTGGCTCCTTTTTTGTTTTTATGCCTTTAGATTACTATAAATTGTTTCTACCCATTTTAATGATAATGAAATAAATTCTTAATATTACTGACTTATTTGTAATGAATACTTAGCACCAATAGAGAACAGTAGTTACAAAAAAACTACTGATCATGATTATTAGGACAAAAAATCAGTCTTTACTGGAGCTAGAAATGAAAAAAACACTTTGCGCATTAGCAGTTGGGGCAACACTTATTACACCAGCAATCGCAATGGCAGCTGACGTTAAAATTTATGGTCGCGCACATGTTTCATTAGATTACCTTGATGATGGTAAAGATTATAATGAAGTAGGTCTATCATCTAACTCATCTCGTTTAGGCTTTAAAGCTGAACAAAAATTAGAAAATGGCATGACTGTTTTTGGCCAAATCGAACAACAAATTAACTTTACAAGTGGTAACACTGATGGTGGTACTGAATTTTCAACTCGTGATACTTTCGTTGGTTTGAAAGGTAACTTTGGTCAAGTAAAAGTTGGTCGTTTCGACACACCCTTTAAAGCAGCTCGTTCTCCAGTAAATTATTTCGGTGATCAAGTTGGTGATTTACGTAACGTGACTCGTGTAAGTGATCAACGTTTCGATGAACGTAATGAAAATACCATTGAATATAAATCTCCAAAATTCGGAAATGGTTTTAATGTTGCTGCTGCATTATCACTACACTCTGGAACTACCATCGATAAACAAGAGAATGGTCAAGCTGAAAAAGACAACAAAGCGTACGATCTTGCTTTGACCTACAAAGAAGGCCCTATCGATTTTGCTATTGCATATGCGATGTATGAAGAGAATGCAACGAATGCTCGTGCTAGTTCTGATCGTGATGCATTACGTATCGCTGGCGCCTACAAACTTACTGACAGCTTAAATCTTGGCGCATTCTATCAAATGGCTAAAGTTGACGGTCAGGACAATCGTGATTCAGATGTGTATGGTGTAGCTGCAGACTATAAATTAACACCAAAAACTACAGTTCGTGGTCAAGTTTTTCAACGTAGTGTAGATGCTGATGAAAGAGACTCAACTCTATTAGCATTAGGTGTTGAGCATCGTTTAGACAAAGCTGTGCGTGTCTATGCCAATTTAGCAACTGTCCTTAATGATGAAAATGTTAATTTAAATCCATGGTCTCAAGCAAGAACGAATAATGTTGCAGGCGCCAACGGTGAAAATTCTACAGGTCTCTCACTTGGTTTCCGCTACGACTTCTAAATTAGAAAGGACAAAAAAAGCACACTTCAAAAGTGTGCTTTTTTATTGAAATAAAATAAATCCAATAACTTATATTTATCGTATATATACCAACCAATGTAATATTACTGTCACACATCAAACGTACCATCGCTGCAAGGTCTTTCCTGACGGCTTTTAAAGCAATAATTGGTACTATGCACTCTTTTGAAAACTTTCAACACAATTCAGACACTTACATTAATCGCGAACTTTCATTATTAGAATTCCATAAACGAGTTTTAGCTCAAGCTAAAGACCCTCACCACCCCTTATTAGAGCGACTAAATTTTTTAATCATCTTTTCTCGGAATTTAGATGAGTTTTTTGAAATACGCGTTGCTGGACTTTTAAAACAGATAGAATTAAATCAAATAACAACTGCGCCTGATGCTATTCCCAATGAAATTATTTTAGAACAAATATCTAAAACAACGCATCATGCGGTTCAAGAACAATATCAGATACTTAATAACGAGCTCATTCCTCAACTTAAATCTTATGGTATCGAATTTATTCAATATCATGGAATTTTAGATAAATATACTGAATGGATTCAAAACTACTTCAGTAAATTTATTCAACCAGTAATCACGCCCATCAGTTTAGACCCTGCCCATCCTTTTCCCCGTTTAGTCAATAAGAGCCTTAATTTTATTATCACGCTTGAAGGTAAAGATGCTTTTGGTCGTCAGATTGAGCTCGCGATCGTACCTGCACCGAGAACTTTACCAAGGGCGGTCAAAATTCCTGATGACTTATGCAAAGATAAGCAACATTACATCCTGTTGTCGGCTATTCTGCAACAACATATCAATGACTTATTTCCAGGAATGAAGGCGACAGGATGCTACCAATTCCGTGTTACACGCAATGCTGACTTAAATTTAGCTGACGATGTAGACGATCTGGCAGTTGCTCTTAAAGATGAACTTTCTTCGCGAAGATTTGGACGTGAAGTTCGACTTGAAATTGATCACAATTGCCCAGAAACGATTAACCAATATCTACTTGAACAATTTGATTTAGAACCTTCACAACTCTATCGTGTTCAAGGCCCTGTGAATTTAGCTCGATTATTTTCAGATTTTGATTGTCCAGATTTAAAGTTTAAACCCTATCAACCCGTGATACCGAAGATACTAAGACAATCAAAAAGTATCTTTGATGTATTGAAACAACGTGATGTCCTTTTACATCATCCGTTTGACTCATTTTCACCTGTCATCAACCTGTTAAAAGAAGCTGCAAAAGACCCTAATGTCTTGGCAATTAAGCAAACTCTTTATCGCAGCGGACCAGATTCAGAGATCGTTCAAGTCTTAGCAGAAGCGGCACGAAATGGTAAAGAAGTTACTGCGATTATTGAATTACGTGCTAGATTTGATGAAGAATCCAATATCATGGTCGCCAACCTTTTACAAGAAGCTGGAGCTGTCGTTGTTTATGGCATCGTGGGCTATAAAACTCACGCTAAAATGATTTTGATTGTTCGTAGAGAAACAGACCATCTGAAGCGCTATGTTCATTTGGGAACTGGTAATTATCATGCTGGAAATGCAAAAATGTATACCGATTACGGTCTGCTGACCACTGATGATGAAATTTGTGAAGATGTCCATAAAATCTTTCAAGAATTGACAGGTATGGGAAAAATGGCAAAGCCTAAAAAGCTGTTCCATGCACCTTTTACCTTGCATGAACAGCTTTTAAAACTCATTGCCAATGAAATCCACCATGCTAAGTCTGGTCATAAAGCGCATATTATTATCAAAGTTAACGCTTTAACTGAACCTAAATTAATCGCGGCACTTTATCAAGCCTCAAATGCAGGTGTTCAAATCGATCTGATCATTCGTTCCATCTGTTCATTAAGACCTCAAGTACCACAGTTATCAGAAAATATCCGCGTCAGATCTATTGTAGGACGTTTTTTAGAACACACACGGGTTTACTATTTTCTAGATCAAGGCAATGAGAAATTATATTGTTCAAGTGCAGACTGGATGGGACGTAATTTATTTTCAAGAGTAGAAACTTGTTTTCCGATTGAAGATAAAAAACTAAAGAAAACGATTATTAAAGATGGTCTATTGAATTATCTGAACGATAATCAACGTGCTTGGGAATTAGATCAAGAACATCAATGGAACAAGGTATGCCCAACTGATGATCAAGAAATTTTTATCGCTCAAGAATATCTAACCAATCTACGTCAAATGTAGTGATCAAACATTAAGTGTGATCCACAATGTCCTTAAATTGAGCATCTAATACTTGGGCCAATGATTGAGGATCTAATCCGATATCTAGCCCTCGTTTTCCACCACTCACGTACACCTTTTTAAGAGAACTTGCCGATTGGTGAATGACTGTCTTAAGTCGCTTTTTTTGAGCAATTGGACTAATCCCACCCACTAAGTAACCGGTCAGACGCTCAGCCACTTTCGGATCAGCCATTTTAAGTTTTTTACAACTGAAAGCATTCGCCGCCTTTTTTAAATTAAGTTGATGGTCCACTGGTAAAATTGTCACAAAATAATTGATATCATCTGTCACTAGAAGTGTCTTAAAAACTTCATGTACAGATAAACCCAATTTTTGAGCTGCTTCTAAACCAAAACTTTCAGCATTAGGATCATGGTCATATTCATGAACAGAATAATCTATCTTTTTGTTTTTCAGAAATTTACAAGCTGGCGTCATGATGATTTCAGGCATTTAATAATGGCATTATTATAAGAAAATTTTGAATCAATTTTAAAGTTTTTCTGATCTATTTATCTTACTCATCAATATATTGCAAAACTACAACACTCCAATTTATCTAGGGCTTGACCCCAATCACCAGCTTACTTATGATTTTTGCAAATTGAATTTGCACGGTTACAATTTTGCTTTTTTTACAACGTTTACAATCACCTCACCCATCCTTTACTTTCCTTAAATTTAGTTTAGTTCTATCATCGTGTGTCGTGTTTGTTGGTTGCTCATCTTTAGGTGGTGGTTCAGTACAAAAACGCGCCGCAAAACTTTCAACAGGTATCCAAAAGGCATACTCTGTACACCCAGACACCGCAAATAGGGTTTCTCCCCTAATTGTGCAAAGTGCGCAACAATTTGATGTCGACCCCCTGTTAATGGCCGCACTTATTCGACAAGAATCGAGTTATCGAAATTATGCAGTATCACCAGCAGGTGCTGTAGGTCTTACTCAAATTATCCCTAGATATTGGCAGCAATCTTGTCCAGGTGACCTTTTTCAAGAAAATATTAATATTCATTGTGGAACTTATATTCTATCAAAATACAATCAATCTACTGGTAGCTGGAAAAAAGCACTGGCCTATTACAACGTTGGACCTACTGGATACAACACAAATCGAAAAATGAAAAAACAAGGTAAACGTTATGCCAAACAGGTTAAAGAGCATCAAAAAATTTTAAAATCATATTTATAAAAAAAGCCTCTTATGAGGCTTTTATTCTACTGTGTAATTGAAGATGCGATTTTTATTTTTTCAGGAACTGTTTCAATCACTTTTGTCCTTTTAATACAGAATACGGCTATTGCACCAATTACTGCTGGTATAGCAACGGCAATGAAATTCCATTTGTGTGGCAATTCCATTCCTAAAAGAATACCAATGACAATGGGGCCAACAATTGCACCTGTACGCCCTACTGCTGAAGCCCAACCAATTCCAGTAGAACGTACCGCAATTGGATAAGATTGCGCTACATAGCTATATATTAAAATACTAGTACCAATTGATGCTGCACCAGCCAATGCCACCAGTAGATAAATAACCATTGGTGGTGAGTTAAAACTTAATCCAAATAAAGCAAAAGCTCCGATTACAAACATCGAAATCACAACAGGTTTGAGATGAAATTTGTCTGCTAGAATTCCACCACCAATAGTACCGATGACAGCGCCAATATTTAATGAAAGTAAAAATGTTAAACTACTTCCCAAAGAATAACCTGCAGCCATCATTAACTTTGGTAACCAACTTCCTAATGCGTATGTCATTAAAAGACACATAAAAAAGCAGCACCAAAATAATAACGTCGTTTTCGCTCTATTATCAGTAAATAGAGATTTAACCGATGCATCAGGTAATTTAATTTCGTTTAGAACCAAATGAGTTGAAGAATTAACATTTAAATCTGCATTGATCTTATTAATAATTTGTGAAGCAGGTTCATAATTTTTTTGTTTCACTAAAAATGTTAGTGATTCAGGCATATACTTCCATATAAACGGTAATACTAATAATGGAATTCCTGCAATAAAGAACATAATCTGCCAACCAAATTCAGGTGTAAATTTTACACCCAATAAAGCCGCCATAATTCCACCAACTGCATAGCCACTAAACATAATCGTAACTAAGGTACTTCTCAATTTTTGTGGTGCATATTCAGAAGTTAAAGTTACTAAATTTGGCAAAACACCGCCGATACCAAGTCCAGCAATGAATCTTAAAACTCCAAATTCTGTTGGATTAGTTGCGAATCCTCCTAAAAAAGTAAAACCACTAAACAAGGTTACACAAATCAAAATAACTTTTTTTCGACCAATTTTATCTGCCAACATACCAAAAAGCATCGCACCAAACATCATTCCCGCTAGCGCTGTGCTCGCTAATAACCCAGCTTGGACAGAAGTCATACCCCACTCTTGCATAAGAAGTGGCAACGTTACGCCATTAATTGCTAAATCATAACCGTCAAAAATTACGATAAATAAACACCATAATACGATTGATAAATGAAAGGGTTTAAATTTTGCATTATCAATTACAGCATTCACATTCATTGTCTGCGCTGTCATTTTTTATCTCACCTCCAATTGTGAGTATTTTTAAAATAATGAACCTAGATTCATATTTTATATAAATGCAATAAATTAGGATTTTTGTCTATACAACTTTCTAGTGGATTATTCATTTAATAGATTGATTAATAATTCAATTGGCATAAAAAATCATGAAAATTCAAGTTTTAAGAGTTTTATATTTTTTTTAGTTACTAAGAATGAATTTTTATATAACCTTTCGACTGAAACCATAATTTTGAATACTCAATATACAAATTTGGATTGGCATTTTATTTAATAATTAACTTTGATGCTCTTTGTAAATAAAAATTTCATTGTAAATCATTCATTTTTTGAACCATTCACTATTGTTTATTATTTAGCTTTTCAACTAATTTATTGGGTTGTTTTATATGATATTAGCCTTATCAGTAAGCCATTTATTGTTTGGCATAAATTAACTGAATGGAGCTTCTTATTTAGTTAAAAGGATTTAATTATTTTCAAATTCAATTTTTTGATATAAAAAACACCCCCTTC
>NZ_JFYL01000017.1 GCF_000632455.1 Acinetobacter sp. Ver3 | reverse complement strand
ATATCTATTTCCATTAATGCACCTTGACTTCAAGTTAGCTTTAAGTTGCACACTAGCATGACTTAAATTAGAGAGTCATCCTTTCATGAATATTTTAATTTACATTTTAGCCTTAGGCCTAAGCGCTACTTTAATTATGGATTTTTTAGGTTGGGTAAGAGCGATGATTTTTAAAATCCCCTCATTTAACTATGCTTATTTGGGTAGGTTTTTCTTTTTAGTTAAAAATAAAAAATACGTATACAGAAATATTACCGAAGCCCCTGTACACAAATTTGAATACATTACGGGTTGGGTATTTCATTATATAACCGGTATTTTTTTCGCTTTAATTTATACTTATATCGATAATTCACATACTACTTTGGAAGCTTTTATATCTTCTATTTTATTTGGACTTTCAACTGCTATTATCCCATTTTTGGTGATGCAACCTATTCTTGGATTTGGTTTCTTTGCGAGTAAAACGCCCAATCAATGGATCAGCATAAAAAATAGCTTAGTGGCACACTTAAATTTCGGAATCGGTTTATTTATAGCCCAAATTATTCAATCCTACATTTTCTCAACATTACACTAATGAAAGCTTGATAGATTGAATGATAAAAATTTTAAATTAAATTTCTAATACGTTGCCAAAATGAATAAATCAATCAAAGACAAAATTATTCGAATTTGTGATGAAAAAATCGATCGGAAGGGAGAGTCTGTAGGTTTGTCATTTTATGCTTTCTTTTCAAATAAAATAATGACCCCGATGCACTCATGGAAGTAGCTCATTGGTGGATCATGAAACATAAACTTGACCACTTTGAAAAAGCACAGAAAATAAAATCTCTAATATCATCGGAATCTGAAGTTGACGCGATTTAATTGAAATACTTTGAATCACCAATAACCAACTTAACATTGGAAATTCGCAAGTTTAGAAGTACAATACTCCGCTAGTCGAGGGATGCTGCGACGTTTTACAAGTACAAAATGTAAAAGCGCCAGGCTCGACGATCGGTCAATCTGCTCAGATGGACCAACAACGGCATCCGCGAACATAATGATCAATTTTTGTTTTTTATAAGGAGATCGTGATGAACGCGGTTAATGCTTCATTTACAGATTACAAAGTTGCCGATATTTCACTTGCTGACTACGGCCGTAAAGAAATCAAACTTGCAGAAGCTGAAATGCCAGCCCTTATGGGTCTGCGTAAGCGTTACTCTGCGGCTAAACCACTTGCTGGTGCTAAAATTTTGGGTTGTATCCACATGACAATCCAAACAGCTGTTCTTATCGAAACTTTGGTAGAGCTTGGTGCTGAAGTTCGTTGGACATCTTGCAACATTTTCTCAACTCAAGACCACGCTGCGGCAGCTATTGCAGCTTCTGGTGTTCCAGTATTTGCTTGGAAAGGCGAAACTGAAGAAGAATACATGTGGTGTCTTGAACAACAAATTAATGTAAATGGTACGCCTTGGGATGCCAACATGATTCTGGACGACGGCGGTGACTTAACTGCGCTTGTTCATGAAAAATACCCAGAAGTACTCGCAAAAATCCACGGTATTACTGAAGAAACAACAACAGGTGTTCAACGTCTTCTCGAAATGTGGAAAGACGGTTCATTGAAAGTACCTGCGATCAACGTAAATGACTCAGTAACTAAATCTAAAAATGACAATAAATACGGTTGCCGTCACTCTCTAAACGATGCCATCAAACGTGCAACTGACATGCTGTTATCTGGTCGTCGTGCGCTGGTAATTGGTTACGGTGATGTAGGTAAAGGTTCTGCGCAATCGCTTCGTCAAGAAGGCATGATCGTACGTGTTTCTGAAATCGATCCAATCTGTGCAATGCAAGCATGTATGGACGGTTACGAAGTAGTTTCTCCATACAAAAACGGCGTACAAACAGGTAAAAAAGAAGACGTTAACGCTGATCTTCTTTTAAATACTGACTTAATCGTAACAACGACTGGTAACTACCACGTTTGTGACGCTGCAATGCTTGATACATTAAAAGCAGGTGCAGTAGTTTGTAATATCGGTCACTTTGACACTGAAATCGATACCAACTACTTACGTGGTTATAAGTGGGTTGAAGTTAAACCACAAGTTCACCAAGTATATCGTTCAGAAAATGAAAATGATTACCTCATTCTTCTTTCTGAAGGTCGCTTAGTAAATCTTGGTAATGCAACTGGTCACCCATCTCGCGTGATGGACGGTTCTTTTGCAAACCAAGTTTTAGGTCAAATGCACTTGTTCGCTGAGAAATTTGCTGATCTTCCTGAAGACCAAAAACAAGCAGCGATCCGTGTTGAACTTCTTCCTAAGAAATTAGATGAAGAAGTTGCTGCAGCAATGGTTGCAGGTTTCGGTGGTGTTCTGACTCAATTAACTCAAGAACAAGCGGACTACCTTGGGGTTGCTGTTGAAGGTCCATTCAAATCTGACGCTTATAAATACTAATCTTTGAACAAGCAGGCTGAACAGCCTGCTTTTCTTTGAATTCTATTTTGCTGAAATAAGTACAAAGGATTTGAACATGTCTAAACAGATTCCAATTTCTTTTGAGTTTTTCCCAACCAAAACTGATGCAGGTGCGGAAAAACTTAAAGTTGTTCACCAAGAACTGCAGTTGCTTAATCCAGAGTTTTTCTCTGTGACTTATGGTGCAGGTGGTTCTACACGTGAACGTACACTTTCGACTTTAGCTGATTTTAATGGTAAAGGTACGCCTGTTGCTCCTCACCTCTCTTGTATTGGTGATAGTAAAGAACGTATCGCTGAACTTTTAGATTTATATAAATCTCAAGGGATTGACCGTATTGTTGCACTACGTGGTGACTTACCTTCCGGTCAAGTTGGCTTAGGTGAATTACCGTATGCTCAGGATTTAGTACGCTTTATCCGTGAACATTCGGGTGACCACTTCCAAATTGAAGTTGCAGCTTACCCTGAAATGCACCCACAAGCAGATAGCTTTGATTTAGACATCAAACGCTTTTGTGAGAAAGCCAATGCAGGTGCAAATGCAGCCTTAACTCAATTCTTCTTTAATCCAGATGCGTATTTTTACTTTGTAGAGCGCATTCAAAAAGAAGGTGTGAATATTCCTGTGGCACCGGGCATTATGCCAATTACGAATGCAAGCAATCTCATTCGTTTTGCGGATGGTACTGGTGCCGAAATCCCTCGTTGGATTCGTAAGCAACTTGCGGCTTATGGTGATGACACTGCTTCAATTAAAGCCTTTGGTCATGAAGTGATTGTGAAGCTCTGCGAGCGCTTAATTGCAGGTGGTGCACCAAGTCTGCATTTTTATACGATGAATACAACTGATCCAACTCGTCAACTTGTGAAAGACCTCGGTCTGGCATAAGTCTCCTGACTTCTTTTATCGACAGCTTAGGTTCAATTTATTTGATGTAAGGACTGAAGATAAAAGAAGTTTTTATTTTACCGATTTTAGAGTAATGCACATGCCTCGTTTTTTTATTGAAGCAGACTTAAATGTAAATACAACAGTTGAGCTAACTGAAACTGTATTTCATCATTGGGTCAAAGTTTTACGTGCACAAGTCGGTGAAAAAGCGACCTTGTTTAATGGTCAAGGTGGCGAATATCAAGTTGAGTTAACTGAAGCCAATAAAAAAACAGCCTCGGTTCTAGTTCAAGAATTTAACCCAACCAATCGCTCCCCAAACTTTAATGCCTTACTTGGTCAAGTAATGAGTAAAGGTGACCGCATGGATTATGCTATTCAAAAAGCGGTTGAGTTAGGCGTATCTGAAATTCAACTTCTCACCTCTGAACGTTGCGAAATGCGTTTAAAGTACGACCGCGATCAAAAAAAATTAGATCATTGGCAAGGTGTAGCAATTGCTGCTTGCGAGCAGTGTGGATTGAATATTGTTCCTAAAATATTAGCCCCACTCCCTTTAGCACAATGGTTAAATAGCGAACTCCCTGAAACGAAATTAGTCTTGGCACCCAATAAAGATGAGGTCGATGTGTTAAAAGATGCTTCCTCAAATATAGCACTACTCATTGGTCCAGAAGGTGGATTGAGTGAAGCTGAAATCCAATCTGCAAATCAGCATGGATTTATCAATTGGTGTATTGGTGAACGTGTTTTACGTACAGAAACTGCACCAGTGGTTGCTTTATCGATCTTAAATTACAAATTTTAATAAATATTTTCTCAAAATTCCGTGATTTAACTCACAATAGAATTGATTTTCATCCAATTAGACAGTACTTTAATGAGAAAAGAGTTGTCGCGCTAAATTTATATTTTTTAAGTTCGTACTCAAAAATAATTCAAATAAAGTAGAAAGAAAATTAAGGTATTGCCAGTTATGAGTGAAGTTCAGGGAGAGCATGTTTCCAACTCTGTACTCGATAGCCAGATCAAAAGTGCGACTTCTAATTTGCATTTTTTTTTAGCGTGGGTGCTCTTTGCCTGTATCTATAATCAACTTATTTACTTTTTTTACTTCAAAAGCTTTTCGATCCCTTATACCATTTGGCTCATTATATTCAGCGCCATTCTTTTAATCTGTTTTTGCTTTACCCTCTTTTTTAAAAAATCTAATCAAATTAGTATTTTTAACTTAGACATGTGGGCACAATTGGTTTGCTTAATTACTGGAGCTGGTCTAGCTATCGGTATTTATACCGTATTACAGCTTATCCCCGAACATAATCCAGAAGTCAAAGATATACATATGTTGACTTTAGCTGGGTTAATGTTATCTATTGTTTATACTTTTGCTATTGTATTTCTATCACAGCGTTTACGATACTTTCTTTATGTTTTTTTGCCTTCAGCTTCGGCCATAGTCCTTTCCAATTTCCTTTTTTTAGATAATACTCCTGATGTTTTTAGTTTAATCTTTAATATTTGGTTTGGCGTATTACTTATTTGCGCACTCCTTACCCATAAGATGTACCGCCGTCTTGGAATATTAAATAGTCACAATAAATTCTATTTATCTGAATCTAGAAAACATCTTATGGAGTCATCACTTCTCCAAGAAAAGCTAAAAAATGAGATTGAAAAATCCAAAGAAATTGAAAGCCAATTACAAATGCATAATCAATTACTCGAACAAAAAGTAATTGAACGAACCTACGATATTAATAAGATCAACGATCGACTGCAGCACCATCAAGCTAACCTCGATTTTGCGCATGAAACTGCTGGAATTTCATCTTGGCTATGGAATATTGAGAAAAGAACTATTGAAATTTCAGGCATTAAATATGGTAATCAGGTTTTACATTACCAAAGTGCAACTGATCAAATTAACGAGTTTATTCACCCAGAAGATCAAGAAAATTATCGTAAAGAGCTCCGTAAACATTTAAGAGGAAATACTGAACGTTTTGAAGCACATTATAGAACTAAAGTAAAAGATCAGTGGTTTTGGATTAAAGATATTGGTCGAGTTATTACACGTGATCCTGAAAATAATAAACCTCTTAAAATGGTGGGTATTTTCCAAGACATTGAGAGTGAAAAAAAAGCACAAGAAAAATTGAAATTAGCTTCGAATGTATTTAATCAAGTGGCCCAAGGAGTTTTCGTTTTAGACAATAACTTGTGTTTTTTAGAAGTTAATCCTTATTTTAGTGAATTGGTCAACATCCCACCGCAAGATATTATCTCAAAACACATCTTTGATATTACCAAATCTTCCACATCCCAACTCAGCCAACATCACGCCGATATAACTCAGACTGTGTTACACACTGGACAATATGATGCTGAGGTCACAGAAGAATTTATTTCAGGAAAAATATTAACCTTATGGCTGCATATCAATGCAGTTCGTGATGATAAAAATAGAATTTTAAATTATGTAGGCATCATTTCAGATTTGACTGAACGGAAACAAAATCTTGAAAGAATGGCCTACTTAGAGAATTACGATCTACTTACAGACTTACCTAACCGTGTTTATTTTAATTTACAGTTACACCAGTATCTAATTAGTAAATCTAAAATTCTGAGCCATTTTTCTATTATTCGTCTCAACATTGATCGATTTAGACATTTTAATGAGTTTATCAATCATCAAACTGGAGATGAAGTTCTCAAAGAAGTTTCCCGAAGACTGAAATATACCTGTTCTAAAGCCGTTCTGATTTCATATTTAAATAATGATGACTTTGCTATGATTTACAACTTAAATCATAGTCATTACACGATCCAACAAGTCGTCGATCAGATCCTTGAGGCCTTTGAAATACCCTTTATCATCGATGGGCAAGAACACATGATTCATGTCTCACTGGGTATCGCAATTTACCCCAATCATGGTAGACAAATTGGTAGCTTAAATAGTCACGCGGAAAGCGCTTTAACAGAAGCAAAAAAACTAGGGGGCAGCACAGCCTATTATTATGACAATAAGCCTGAATCCATTTTTGGCAGTGACATTGAGCTCGAAAGAGATTTACGACTTGCTATAAAGAATCAGGACTTAGAAATTTACTATCAACCTAAGATAGAAAGTAAAACGATGCAAGTGAGCGGCTTTGAAGCGTTAATCCGCTGGAATCATCCAAAGTACGGCATCATCATGCCAGATCGTTTTATACCCATTGCTGAAATGACTAGTCTGATCTCAGATATCGGAAAATTTGTTATTTTCCAGACATGTAAGCAACTTAAAATATGGCATGAATTAGGATTTGATAAGTTACAAATTTCTATTAATGTCGTGGCGCAACAGATCCATCGTGGGGAATTTCTCAATTTTATTGATCAAGCCGTGCTCAAATACTCACTCAAACCGGAGTTTATAGAGTTTGAACTTACCGAGTCATCATTGTTAGATAAATCATCTCATGTTTTTGATTTGCTAGACCAAATTAAGGATAAAAATTTCTCAATCGCCTTAGATGACTTTGGGACAGGCTATTCATCACTTGCATATCTTGCAGATTATCCTATTGATACACTCAAGATTGATCGCGCCTTTATTTCAAAGATTGGCACTCGTAAAAATAATGCTATTGTCGATGCAATTATTTCAATGGGTAAAACGATGGGGATGAAATTAGTTGCTGAAGGTGTTGAGGATATCGAGCAAATTGAATATTTAAAAAAACAAGGTTGTGATTATTTCCAAGGTTATTATTTTTCGAGACCATTAAATAGCGCTGATAGCACTCAATTTCTGCAAAATGAATATCAATTCTCAAAAATTAAATAAAGGCTAGACCAAAGTCCTAAATATGTATGAAATTTCGACTTTTAACTGTGATCAATGTGCAACTAGTGGTATATTCGAACCGATATAACCAAAAAACCAGCAAGGCTGGAACATTGTAATAACTGGGATTCAGATGGACGATCAATCTTTAAAACAGCAAGCACTCTATTACCACGAATTTCCAACGCCAGGAAAAATCAGCGTTACTCCGAGTAAGCAACTCGTCAACCAACATGATCTAGCATTAGCATATTCCCCAGGTGTTGCAGTGCCATGTTTGGAAATTGAAAAAGACCCTTCTAAAGCAGCGCTTTATACTGCACGTGGTAACTTAGTCGCAGTCGTCAGTAATGGTACTGCAGTACTCGGTTTGGGTAATATTGGTCCCCTCGCCTCTAAACCAGTGATGGAAGGTAAAGGCGTCCTGTTTAAAAAGTTTGCAGGCGTTGATGTTTTCGATATCGAAATTGCAGAAAATGATCCAGATAAAATCGTAGATATTGTTGCTGCTCTTGAACCGACTTTCGGCGGTATTAACCTCGAGGACATTAAAGCTCCAGAATGTTTCTATATTGAACAGAAACTTCGCGAGCGTATGAATATTCCAGTTTTTCATGATGATCAGCATGGAACATCAATTATTGTAGGTTCAGCGCTTTTAAATGCTTTGCAATTGAACGGCAAAAAAATTGAAGATATCAAGATCGTCGCTTCTGGAGCAGGTGCTGCTGCACTGTCATGTCTAGATCTTCTTTGTGCGCTTGGTGCTAAAAAAGAAAATATCATTGTTGCTGACTCTCGTGGACTCTTAACAAAAAAACGTGAAGGTTTAGACGAGTCTAAAAAACGCTATGTTCAAGATATCGAAGGTTCTCAGCTTGGCGACGTAATTGCTGGTGCAGATATGTTCCTTGGTCTATCAGCTGCGGGTATTTTGACTAAAGAAATGGTCAAAGTCATGGCGAAGGATCCAATTATCTTCGCGCTTGCTAACCCAGATCCTGAAATTCTGCCTGAACATGCACATGAAGTTCGTGATGATGTCATCATGGCGACGGGTCGTTCAGACTATCCGAACCAAGTCAATAATGCGCTTTGCTTCCCATATATCTTCCGTGGTGCACTTGATGTAGGTGCAACAACCATTAACGAAGAAATGAAGATTGCATGTGTACACGCAATTGCTCGTATGGCACATGTAGAAGCTGATGCTGCATCTTATGGTGAAAAATCTGCATCATTTGGACGTGATTACCTAATTCCACGCCCACTAGATCAACGCTTGATTCTTGAAATTGCGCCTGCTGTCGCAAAAGCTGCGATGGATTCTGGTGTAGCGACTCGTCCAATCCAAGATTTCTCCGTGTATCATCAGCGTCTTTCTGAGTTCGTTTACAACTCAGCATTTATGATGAAACCAATTTTTGCTCAAGCGAAAACTGATCCTAAACGTATTGCTTATGCGGAAGGTGAAGATCTTCGTGTTCTTCGTGCTGTTCAAATTGCAGTAGACGAAGGCCTGGCAAAACCGATCTTAGTGGGTCGTACTGCTGTGATCGAAGCGAATATTAAGAAATTAGGTTTACGTTTAGAAAATGGTGTGAATATCACTATCGTTGATCAAGAAACAAATCCTGATTACGAAAAGTTTGCTGATGATTACTATAATCTGATGATGCGTAAAGGGGTAACACCTGAGTATGCACAACGTGAATCACGTCGTCGTTCGACCCTGATTGCAGCGATGTTAGTACGCCACGGCTTAGCAGATGGTATGCTATGCGGTACGTATTCTAGCTACGATATTCATTTAGATTTCGTGAGTAATGTCATCGGTTTAAAAGAAGGTCATAACACTTTCTTTACCTTAAATGCGTTGATGCTCGAAGATCGCAACTTGTTCATTGCAGATACATACATCAATCGTAACCCTACGGCTGAACAGCTTGCTGAAATGACTATATTAGCAGCAGATGAAGTCCGTCGTTTCGGTATTACTCCACGTGTCGCATTGTTGTCGCACTCAAGTTTTGGTTCTGATCAGACTGACCCTAGCGCTCAAAAAATGCGTAAAGTGTATGAAATCCTTTCTGAAATCGCACCTGAACTTGAAGTTGAAGGTGAAATGCATGCAGATGCAGCACTTGATGAAAATATCCGTAGCTTTGCATTCCCGAACTCGCGCTTCAAAGGTTCTGCGAATCTATTGATTATGCCGAATTTAGATGCTGCAAATATTTCATTCAACCTGTTGAAGTCAACTTCAGGAAATAATGTAACAATCGGTCCAATCTTATTAGGTGCGGCTAAGCCAGTTCATATCTTAACACCAACAGCTACTACGCGCCGTGTTGTAAATATGACTGCATTAACTGTTGCAGAAATTCAAGAAGAGGAAAAAAACGCGCTCTAATCCTTTATTTAGGGCACGTTTTGTGACTTGAGAAAACCTCTATTCTGATGCATGATGGTGCTAAGAATAGAGGTTTTTTATGCAAGTTTATTTAGTAGGCGGCGCAGTGCGAGATCAGTTGCTCGGACACCCCTATCACGAAAAAGATTATGTCGTTGTCGGTGCAACACCAGAACAACTTTTAAACCAAGGTTTCCAACCTGTTGGTAAAGATTTTCCTGTATTTCTACATCCCGAAACTAAAGATGAATACGCCCTCGCTCGTACTGAGCGTAAATCTGGGCATGGTTATCATGGCTTTGAATTTTTTACCGATCCCTCGGTAACCCTTGAAGATGATTTAATTCGTCGTGATTTGACAATCAATGCAATGGCCATGAATGAAGATGGTGAGTTGTTCGACCCTTATCATGGTCATCAAGATTTGAATCAACGCATTTTACGTCACGTTTCTGATGCCTTTGCAGAGGATCCACTACGAGTATTGCGTGTTGCCCGTTTTGCAGCTCGCTATCATCAGTATGGTTTTAAAGTAGCTGAAGAAACCATAGCCTTAATGAAAAATTTGGCTGATTCTGGTGAATTGCAAGCACTTACGCCTGAACGTGTTTGGAAAGAAACTTCTCGTGCTTTAATGGAACGTGATGCTGATATTTACTTCGAAGTCCTTCGTCAGTGTGATGCTCTCAAAATCCTCTTTCCAGAAATCGAAGCATTATTTGGTGTACCACAACGTCCTGAATACCATCCTGAAATTGACTGTGGTATTCATACCTTGATGTCATTACAACAAGCTTGTAAAGCAGACTACTCGATGGATGTACGCTTCGCAGTATTAGTGCATGATCTGGGTAAAGCACTCACGCCTAAAGATGAGTTACCTCGCCATATCATGCATGAGGAACGTGGTGTTCAGCCCGTGACTGATTTATGTGAACGTCTTAAAGTTCCGACCCAAACCAAACAATTGGCTATTGCGGTGTGCAAAGAACATCTTAAATGCCATCAGGCGTTTACATTAAAACCAGGAACACTTTGGCGTCTATTACAACGTTTAGATGTATTACGCCGTCCTGAACGTGTTGAGGCTTTTGTACAAGCATGTGAATGTGATGCCAAAGGTCGCTTAGGTCTCGAAGACCGTGAATATCCTCAAGCAAAATATGTATTAGATGCAGTACAGATTGTTCGTTCAATTAAAGCATCTGATTTACCGCCTGAGATCAAAGGCCCTGATATTGGTGAAATGCTGATCCAAAAAAGAATTGAAGCTTTGTCAATGCACCGAGAAAAATATCAATCCATTGTAAATACATAATATTTACCTCCTGAAGCTCAGGAGGTAATCGTATTTTAAAAGAATGATTGTTGAAAATATTTAAAAGAATCAATCATTGGTTTAATGATTGAAGCCACTAATAATAGCGCCATACTGTAATTGAAGATCTTTAGATGCTGTGGCGTACGCACCAAAGTTTGTAATTTTTCTCCGAGTATTCCCCAAGCTCCCGTGCATGGAATACAGACTAACCCAAACACAACACCCAAAATGATATACCAATAAAATTCACTGCCTGCAGCTAAATAAGTCGTCACCGCGCCCATTGCCATAATCCAAGCTTTTGGATTGACCCATTGAAATAATGCAGCTTGCAAAAAAGTAATGGGTTTCGCTTGAGTTTTATCTAATTCAACTGAGCCTGATTTAGCAATCTTAATGGCTAAGTAGATTAGATAAGCAATACCGATTAACTTTAGAATTTCGTAAACAAATTGATTTTGACTCAGTAATGTACCAATTCCTAAACCAACCAAAATCACCATGACCCCAAAACCGATTGCTACACCCAAAATGTGTCCATAAGTCGCGCGGAGTCCAAAGTTCACTCCTGAAGTTGCGACCATCAAATTGTTAGGTCCAGGTGTTATGGATGTCACAATTGTATAAATTACAAAAGATAAAAATATAGAAAAAGACATATAGTCGCCTATGATTATTGTTTTAAATCTTCAAATCGGAAAGATGAATTAAATCCAATATTAAAAGATAAAATATTAAATTTATCTAAACAAAATACATGAAAGATTAAATTATTTAAACATACTTCAATTCATACTTATAAACCATGTTTCAAGAGCCACGACAATGCTGACTAGACCTGTAAATTTAAACCATGATGTTGCAGCGATCGCTGAATTGACTACCCAACTCGGCTATCCAACTCGGACAGAACTTATGAAAGAACGTTTAATTAGGTTGCAAGCCCAGGAGCGTTATACAACCCTAGTATTTATCGATCATGGACAAGTTATCGCATATATTGGTTTTGTTGAAGAAATATCATGGGAATGTGCTGATCCGTATTTTCGCATTCTAGTACTCATTGTAGATCAGGCGCATCGCGATAAAGAGATTGGTCAAAAACTGTTGGCTCACGTTGAACATATAGCCACTCAACAAGGTATTCAAAAAATTGTGGTCAGTAGTGGTAATCGTGCTGAACGATTACCTGCACATCAGTTTTATTTAAATCACGGTTTTAAAGCGTATAGCACAACATTTGTCAAAATATTAACTCCTCAAGATCGTCCTTTATCCTGAAGAGAAAAATCTTATGAGCGATCAGCAGGAAATGTAATCACTTGCTCTAGTTTCATTTTCTCTGTTGCCACCATCAGTAAACGATCGATCCCCAATGCGATACCTGAGCATTCTGGCATTTTAGGCAATGCTGCTAAGAGATTTTCATCTATTGGCATAACATCTAAGCCTAATTTTTCACGTTCAGCATTATCGGCTTCAAAACGGGAACGCAATACATCTGCATCAATCAACTCATCATAAGCATTTGCTAACTCCAAGCCCTTAATATATAGCTCAAAACGTGCTGCAACCAATTCCCCATCTTCATCAACTCGAGTTTTTGCAAGAGATGCAAGTTCTGGTGGAAAATCCGTTAAAAATACAGGCGTATCAAAACCTAAGCTCGGTTCCACCATATGCGAAAATAACAAGTCGATATAACCTAGACGATCATCACCCAGATCTAGATTTAACCCAACACGATTACAACAATCCTTTAATTCCTTTAATGTGGATTTAAGTGGGTTGAGATCTAAGCGATCTATAAATGCATGTTTGTAACTTAAAATCGTAGGTCGCACCTCGCCAAAACGATGTGCCAAAGTGACATTGAGTAAATCTGTAACTTCAAACATTAACTCTTTGAGACTTAAATCAGGTCTATACCATTCAAGCATGGTAAATTCACTGTTATGTTTACGTCCATGTTCATCATCGCGAAAAACTTTACAGATTTGATAAATTGGCCCTACTCCTGCTGCCAACAGTCGTTTCATGGCAAATTCTGGTGAAGTTTGAAGATAGTGCTTTTTCAAATGACCATGCACATGACGGCTTGCCTCAACTGATGCCAAGTGGACATCGGTTACTCCAGCATGAGATAAAATTGGAGTTTCCACTTCCAAAACATCACGTTCTAAAAAAAATTGGCGAATCTGTTGATACATCTTCGCTCTGGCCTTCATGGCTGTAAGATCGCAAGTTGGTAGATAGCTCAGAGAGTCAGTCATGCTTGCGGCCCTCCATGAGCAGCCCATTCACGGCGTAATGGATAGGTTTTACGTAATTGATCAAATGAGGCTTGATCTACTTTCCCATCTATGAGGCATGCTCTTAAGTTCTGATCATCTCTAAAGATATCGTAGATATGGTTTAATTGAGTTTTCAGCGTGTGCTTGAGATCACTATTGTTAAAATATTGTTCACATGTAGGCAATTGGGTTTCGAACTGTTTTGAAGGCTGATGGCCGAAATGCTGACAGAAACCATCATAAATCATCTGGGTACCACGCGCTTTACCCTCAAGACTATAACCCGCAATATGAGGTGTCACCAATTGCACAAGATCCAGTAAATCTTCCGTAATGACTGGTTCATGCTCAAAGACATCTAGTACAACTTTACGACCCGTTGCTCGAATATCTGCAATCAAAGCTTGTTCTTCAATGACGGGCCCACGGGCAGAATTAATTAAAATTGTAGATGGTTTAAGCTTTTTTAAGGTCTCAGCATTAAACATATGTCGGGTTGCATGCATCCCTGAAGTGGTTAATGGCACATGGATAGAAATTGCATCTGCTTTTGAAAAAACTTCATCTAAAGTGACTTGCTGAATATTTTCTCTTTGTACAAAAGGATCAACCCCGATGACGTTCCATCCCAATAGTTTCGCCATATGTGCGAGTCGAGAACCGACATTACCCAGTCCAATAATGGCTAAAGTGAAATCTTGTTCTGCATCTAGCAAATGAGGATTTAGAGCTAATAACGCAGTAATAACATATTCAGAAACAGCTTGGGCATTACATCCTGCAGCATTTGTCCATTGGATATTTTGCTGTTCAATTGCTGGAATATCCAAGTGATCTGTGCCGATCGTTGCACTACCCACAAAGGTTAATGCAGTATTTTGAATGAGCGCAGAATTCACTTTCGTCACAGAACGTACTAATAAGGCTTCAGCATCGACCACATCGTCATGCTTTAAGGTACGACCAGCTTTATTATAAATATCGCCAAATTCTGAAAAGAAATAATCTGTGAATGCGAGATTTTCATCTGCAACGATTTTCATGAGCCTACCCATCAAGATTTTAGCATTATGATAACGCTTCTGTGAAGGTTAGGCTATGTGGCTCGCAGCTTGAGCGACTGACTACCAACCACATAGCACCATTCCTAAAATCAATCTAAATAGAACGTTTTTAAAGGTGGATAACCATTGAATTCGACCGAAGCATAAGAGGTTGTATAAGCTCCAGTACTTAACCAATAGAGTCGATCTCCAATGCTCAAGTTTTTTGGTAACTGATAAGGCACTTTTTCATACATGATATCTGTTGAATCACAGGTCGGTCCTGCAAGCACAACACTTGAATGTTCATGTGCTGAATGCATTTTAGGTGTATATATAGGGTATTTGATCATTTCACCTAAAGTTTCAATTAGTCCATTAAAGACGCCCACATCCGTGTACACCCATCGTTTATCATCATGTGCTGATTTATTGGCGATAAGAACAATCTCTGAAACAATCACACCAGCATTACCCACCAGCGATCTGCCTGGCTCCAAAAATAATATCACCTGATCATCAAAGTGTTCATCAAGATAGCGTTGAATCTCGTGCGCATAACTTTGAATACTGTCAACATCAGCTAAGTAATGTGCTGGGAAACCACCACCCAAATTGATTAATTGTAAGCTGATACCGTATTGTTCTTTCAAAGTATCAAATATTTGCTTCACTACCGTTAAAGCTGAACGCCATACAGTGACATCACGTTGCTGACTACCGACATGGAATGACACGCCAAAGGGTATTAAACCCAATTGTCTAGCTTTCACCATTAAATCAACCGCCATATCTGGATGGCATCCAAATTTACGTGATAGTGGCCAATCTGCTGTACCTCCCGACTCTACCATTGCCCTGACAAAGACTTTAGAGTTCGGTGCGAATTCGGCTATTTGGGCGAGATCTGCTTCCGCATCGGTAACAAATAAACGGATTCCTTTTCGGTAAGCGTATTCAACGTCTGAAGCTTTTTTAATAGTATTACCGTATGAAATACGATCTGGATGAATTCCACATTCAAGCGCTTTGTCTAACTCATAAATTGATGCAACATCAAAACATGAGCCAAGTTGATCAAGTTTATGAATAATTTCACGACCTGGATTTGCTTTCACTGCATAATAAATATGGGCTTTTGGAAAGCTATTTTGCAACTCAATAAATTGAGTTTGCACTTGATCTAAATCAACAACTAAAAAAGGGCTTTGCTTTGTTTCGGCAAAATTTTGGATTTTTTTCCATTGTTGATCAGAATAGTATTTTTTTAATTGCATGTAAGATCCACTCACGTTAGCGAATAATTTAACGAAAATGGCCTTTGGCTATAAGTATTTTGGCTAGGGCCGTTGATTGTGCATGTGTTGATTTTCAAGGTATGCACATTAGTCTTACATTAATCTCTATTCAATTTAAGACGATCACTCCATTCATTCAACGTTGGCTCCTCCACCAAATCTTGAAATTCAATTTGAAAGCCTTTTTCACGTAGCAATCCAACCAGCGTCATAAGACTGACTGAATCAAGTCCTAACATAAATAAATTATCTTCCTGCTGAATTTCATCTACAGGTAAATTCAATTGATGAGCGACCATATTTTTTAGCTCAAGCATGCTTAATTCATTCATGATCATTGCCCCTGACCTAAGTCATTAATCACAGTCTGAGTATCCATGACTTTTGCACAGCGCCCAGTCGCATATTTTAGTGCAAGATCATGTTCTTCTCGGCTAAAATCCGCCAAGGCATCACCAACCATAAATGCTTGAATATCCAGCATAAATGCTTCTGCTGCTGTTAATAAGCAACCAATATGGGCATATACTCCACAAATCACTAATTGATCGCGATTGGCTTGTTTGATTTGCTGCTCAAAATCACTTTTTTTAAATGCGCTATAGCGCCATTTTGTCAGCACGGTGTCTTCATTTTTTGGTTGCAGTGGATCAATAATTTTGGTCAATGCTGGATCAGCTGACAAACCTTTACCCCAAAAATCCGTTAATAGTTGACGATGTTCTGGCGTCTGATCACCAGGTTGTGCGGTGTAATACACTGGAATTCCTAGTGCATGTGCCTGATCAATAATGGCTTTACAATTTCGGATTAATGTGGGAATGGGCGCTTGGGTCTGATCATAAAAATCTAAAAAATACTGCTGAACATCATGTACCAATAAAACCGACCGTGATGCATCTAAAGTCCAATCAACTTTGTTAACTGGAAAATCTTGAGCAGATGGCATGGGGTAACTTGCAATACGTGGGATTGCCATATCTTATTTCCTTCGTTAAATCGTGTCTTCGGTGAGGCGTTTTCTGAGTTGTTTCTTGTCGATTTTGCCCAATGCCGTATAAGGCATTTCTTCAATAAATTCGATGCGATCTGGGATCTTATAGGTCGCCAGACCGTATGCTTGAACGAATTGTCTAATTTGCAGTTTGAGCCTTGTTTCTGATGCATCTTGGTTGTTAGGTCGCCATTGAATAAATGCACAACTTTTTTCTCCTAATATTGGATCTGGTTGTGCAACCAAGGCGGACAAGATGATTTGTTGGTGTTGATTTAAAACCTGTTCGACTTCTTCCGTCGCGATTTTTTCTCCGCCACGATTAATTTGTTCCTTACTTCGTCCTTCAACAATAATATTGCCTTCTGGCGTTAATCGTACTAAATCACCAGTGCGATAAAATCCATCTAAGGTAAAAGCATTTCGGTTATGTTCTGAAGCCCGATAATAACCTCTAATGGTATAAGGGCCGCGAGTTAAAAGATGCCCCACCTCACCCAACGGCAGCTCGTGATCATCTTCATCGACGATTTTAATTTCATCATCTGGACTTATACGGGAACCTTGGGTACCTATAATGACTTCTTTAGGATCATCGTAACGCGTGTAATTCACCAAGCCTTCTGCCATACCAAATACTTGTTGTAATCGGCATTGGTATTGATCAATCAATTTTTCAGCTAAAGCATCTGGCAACCTTGCTCCACCGACCTGTAAAGCCGTTAATTTTTTAAAAATATTTGTTGCGCCATTTTGAACAGCTTCAGCCCATGTTGCTGCTAATGCAGGGACAAGAGCAACATGCGTGATATTGTGCGATTCAATGAGTGGAAATGCAGTTTGGGGAGAAGGATCTTTCGATAAAACAAGTGTTCCACCTGTATAAAACAGACCCAATGAACCAGCCGAACTCATACTGAAATTATGTGCTACTGGAAGCACCATAAGCATACGGCTTTCTGTATGAAGTTTACAAATATCTGCACTGGCACGAACACTATACAAATAGTCATCATGTGTTCTTGGTATAAGTTTCGGTGTGCCAGTACTGCCCCCTGAAAGTTGAAAAAAAGCCACATGGCGAGCCGTTATTTTAGGCTTTGAAACCATATGATTTTTAAACGATGGAAGATTCGGCCAAGGATCAAAATCGCCTGCATCACCAACGACAATCACTTGCTGTAAAGTCGGACATCTGCGCTGGCACTCTTGCGCTAAGGATCTGTAATCAAAGCCTAGATGCTTATCTGCACAGATATACAATTTGGCATCTGTTTGCTGAATAAAATGACTTACTTCGGCATGACGGTGTGCTGGTAAACTCATGACTGGTCGCATCCCTATCCGCAAAGCTGCAAAATAAGCAATAAAAAACTCTGCTATATTTGGCATTTGAATCACAACAGCATCTGCCAGCCCATAGCCTTGTTTAGTCAAGAAGACTGCAAATTGTTCAATATTTTGATTCAGCTCTTGATAAGAATACTGGCGATCACCACAAATCAATGCCATTTGATTGACGAATTTCTGGGCTGATTCTTGAAAAAACTCAGAAATGGTTTGTCCTTTCCAATATCCCTTTTGAATGTATCGCTCTACGAATTCTTCTGGATATGGCACGATGCCATCCCAGAGTAAAGACTCGTCATTTACATTTGCATTCATTTTATTCCCCCATGATTTAAGTGCTGAGAATCTAAACCCAATGCATTTAACATCGTTTTAAATTTCACGATGGTTTCAGACAGTTCACTTGTCGGCTGTGAAGCTTCAACAATTCCTGCACCCGCATAAAGACGCGCATAATGCTCAAAGATTCGCCCACAACGTACATTCACTGCCCAAGCACCATTCCCTCTGGCATCACACCACCCCATGGTTCCAGCAAAAAGGTTACGGTTAAATGGCTCTAGTTCCGAAATCAACTGACGAGCCATGGGTGCTGGTTGTCCACAGACTGCTGGTGTTGGATGCAGAATTGAGACCACATCAAAAATGTGTTGCTCTGGATCTTTCAACGTTCCCTGAATTTTGGTCGCCAAGTGCCAAACCGCCTCGGTTTTAATCAGTGAAGGTGATTTTGGGATATTCAGCGTTTTGCACAAGGGAGAGAGTTGATCTGCAATGGCTTCGATGACCACGGCGTGTTCATGCTGATCTTTTTGTGAAGCAAGCAATTTTTCAGCTCGTTGTTGATCCATTGTGGGATCTGTATGGCGTGCTAATGTTCCTGCAACTGGGTGGCTAAACAAATATTCATTTTGCTTCGCAACGAGAAGCTCTGGACTTGCCCCCATAAACCAACCAGATTGTTTTGGGTTTTGGGCCAACGCAAATGTGTAGCCATCAGGATTAGAAGCCAACAACTGGTAAAATAAATCAATAATATTAATTTTGTGTTGGGTTTTAAGATCAATTGCCCGAGCCAATACTGCTTTTTCAAGCGGTGATGACTTCATCAATTCAACCAATTTAACGACACCAGCAATGTATTCCTCTTGTGCTGGGATGAGAGTCGCTTGCACTTGATCATTAAGAGAAGACTGAGCCGATTGATCAATGCGCTCATTTACAAATGTGTTTTTTGCTTCCGCAATCGAGATTTCTGGTAAATCTCGATGATCAAAAGGCAAGCTCCCGACCAAAATAAGATCTTTATTCGCTGTTAATTCGATTTTTTTTTGTAGTGTAGATTTTGCTTGTTCGAGCCACAGAGCTTGCTGCTGATTAAAATTTAGATGAGAAGCTCGATCAAATTCGATATGTTCAACTAACTTTTTACTTGAAATGGTCCCCGTTGGCGTTGCGAACACGAAGCCAGGTTGATCTTCCTCAATTAACTCTTCCTTTTTTATGCCTATCATATTTTGAAAAACTGACGGTTCTATTGGCAACATATTTGTTCTCACGATTATCTGTTCGCACTGCGTGCATCAAACTTTCAACATTCACAAAAGGACAACCTCTAGGAGTTGAACGCAACCAATATAATAATTATTATTCCCAATTGAAAATGATTATCGTTTCAATTTGTTAATAAAATTAAAGGATACTTAAATGGGTTTATATATCGTGACGGGTGCAGCCAGAGGAATTGGTGCTGAAATTTGTCGTCAGCTATTGCAGAAGGATCATCAAGTCATCGCAATTGATCGGATTGATGACATCAATCAATGGGAACTTTTTAAATTAATTCCTGAAGCATCACTCAACCATCTAGACCACATCAGCTGTGACATTCGTAAGACCAATGAGATCATTCAGCACATTGAAAATTCTATACTTTTTAAAGGCACGATCACGGGGTTAGTGAATGCTGTAGGAGTCTTAGAAATGGGATCTTTATTAAATACATCAGTTGAACAATGGCATGAAAATTTGTCGATAAATTTCATTGGCCCTGCCGAACTTAGTCGTTGGGTCGCTCACCAAATGATTCCTCAAAGAGAAGGTGCGATTGTGAGCATCAGTTCAAATGCAGCCCTCATTCCAAGAATGAATATGGGTTTGTATGCAACGACTAAAGCTACAGTGAGTCACTATTTTAAAAATCTTGCGTTGGAACTCGCGCCTCACAATATTCGCTGTAACTTAGTTTTACCTGGCTCAACCCTTACACAAATGCAAAAACAACTATGGACTGAGGATCGCCCCCCTGCAAACATTGTCAACGGAAATCTGGAACAATTCCGAAATGGTATTCCATTGCAAAAGATTGCTGAGGCTGAAGATATTGCCAATGCAGTGATATTCTTACTTTCAGATCAAGCACGCCAAATCACAATGCACGAATTGGTGGTTGATGGTGGAGCAACTTTAGGCGTGTAACAGCCCTATTGCCCATTCAAAGGATAAGCTGCCAGACTATTCTGGCAGTGGTTTGTGAATTTGAAGTTGTTCAAAAACAAGTTCTGGTTGAGCTAACCAAGTTTTCATCATCTCCATAAAATCATACCAATAAGCTTTAAGACTTGGCACATCATAGAGTTCTTTATGTCCGTCAACAGCGAGATACAATCGTTCGATACCATCAACAAACTTATTGGTAATCGCGGTATCAAAGTCTTCAATTGGGCCAGCGGATATAGTTGTTTTTGTTAACTTACACCCTTCAAAATGTTCAGGTAGAGGGTAAGGAATCCAGTTCACAATAGGTCCAAATAAGATATTTTCATAGGGATCAAAATCTTCTAATACAAATCGCATTTGCTCAAAATAGCTTTGCTGATGCGGTCGAATTTCGGCAAATCTTTTCGTTAATAATAAAATGATTTCTTTTAAGTTTTCTTGTCCAGTAATGCCCAACCTTAATGGCAGGATATTCATGACTAAGCACGGTATACGCATAGATGAAGTACCCAACCGAGACATAAAAGGTACCCCAAAGCATTGTTGAGGATCTTTAGACTGTTTTATTAAATAACTCATCATCACTGCCATGACGATAAGAGCACTGGGCAATTTTAATTCAGTTGCTAATGCATTTAATTGTAGCTGTGTAGGCCAATCAATTACCTCTTCATAACGTGGCCCTTGTGAAAATGGTTCTTTTAATTTTCGTTTAAGTCGTTTCTTAGGAGCTTTCTCATACGAAAAATTAGCCTTCCAAAAGTCTAAATCTTTTTCAGCTTTTTCAGAGTGAAGGTAGCGCTGTTCTTCTGCAATAAACTTTTCATAATGATCGAACCCTTTAATTTTTAATTCAGTACCATTTTTGAGAGATTGATAATAATCAATAAATCGGCTAATCATCAGTCCGTAAGCGTAGCCATCTAATGCAACGTGATGCGCTTTAAAAAATAATCCATACTTTTGCTCACCTAAGTGTGCAAACACATAGTCATATAAATGACCCGATTCTAAATTAAATGCTGGTTCTACTTCTTTTTCAGCCCACGCTAAAATTTCCTCCTCATCAAGCTGAGATAAATCAACGAAGCTAGGTTTCCGTATCGTCACATCATCTACTCGATAGACGTGTTCGCCCTGAACTAAAGCTCGCCAATGAAGCGATTTAGCTTCCTTTAATGTGAGATAAACTGCTTTTTGAAAAAGCTCTCGATCTAATGGTCCCTCAATAACCAACCACTCCGCCGTATGAAAAGGATAACTGCCATGATAATGATGGCCTTTCCACATACTGTGTTGTGCACGAGTTAATAGATCATGGGATTCATTGATTTGCATAAGACAACCGCATATATTTAATTTTCATTATAAAATCAAAGCTTTACAAAATATTTTAACCTACATATTTTGTGATTACACTTTGGCACAAAAAGATTATTAAATATAATGATTATCATTTGCAAATTTAATTTGTTTGATTTAGATTAATAACCATTCAAATCTGTCGACTGACGCACGTATTACTGTATCGACGATCTTCACTCCATTGATAAGTACAGAAGATTAAATAATGACGACACAATCTCCTCCTCTAGCTCGACATATTTCTGTCCATTCAACAGAACAAATTTCCACTCATTTACAGCGTATTAAGTTTAAAAGTGAAGATTTCACAGGTTATGCAAAATGTGATGGTGGTGCGCACATCAAATTGTTTTTTCCGAACCCTGATCAACAAGCCCCTGACCTCCCGTTTCGAAATTCTTTAGGCAAAATTACGTGGCCAAATGGAAAGAAACCAATTACACGGACATATACTGTTCGAGATTTCGATGAAGAACAGCAACTTTTAGTCATCGATTTTGTAAGACATGAAGATTTTGGTATAGCGGCTGATTGGGCAAAGCATGCGAGTCCAGGTGATCTGTTAGGTCTAGCCGGTCCAGGAGGACCAGCACGTTTTAAAATCGATGCAGAATATTGGATTTTTGTTGGAGATCTTTCAGCAATTCCGATGATCGCTGCCTCTCTTGAACAATTACCAAAAGACGCTCATGGTGAAGTTTGGATCGAGATCGAAGATGATTCAGACCAAATACATCTGAATAAGCCTGAACACATTAAGGTTCATTGGTGCAAAGGCCCTCATGAATTGAATAATAACATCCGTGATTCTTTGCAAAACTTAGACTGGAAAAATAAAGATATTTCAGTATCACTGGCGGGTGAAAATTCAACGGTGGTTGAACTTCGTAAAATACTAAGACAAAACTTCCAGCTACCCAAAAGTAATTTATATGCTGTGCCTTATTGGAAGCAAGGTCACAACGAAGAGGCTTATCATGAGGAACGCCATCAAGTAATGGATGCCATTGAATAAGTGAATAGAATTATTTTAATGAAATATGTAGAAAGATATGAAATATAAAATTGCAATTATGTTGAGTGCTATCACTCTCTTTACAGCATGCTCTCAGTCGAATGAACCTTCTTCACGAGACAGTAAAGCAACGGCTGAATCTCAAATAAATACGACACGACAAATTGAAGATGCTTTAGGTCGTCAAGTTACGATTCCTGTTCAGCCACAACGTGTTGTGGTTTTAAGTGAACTTGATTTGGATAGTGCTATTGCGCTTGGAATAAAACCTATAGGCAGTAGTTATGTTCGAGGTCAAAGTAATTTTCCAGATTACCTCAAAAATGAAACACAACAGATCGCCTCCGTCGGTAACTTTGGACAACCGAGCATGGAACAAATTCTTACGTTACAACCTGACTTAATTATTGCTGGAAGCATGATTGATACACAAATGATTAATCAATTGCAGCAAATTGCACCCACTGCAGTCAGTTTTGCACGCGGCGAGCCATGGAAAGACAGTTTCAAAAAGGTAGCTCATTTATTAAATAAAGAACAACAAGCCCAAAAAGCTCTAGAAGCGTACGATCAATATGCGCAAGAAGCTCAACAGAAATTACATGCTCAACAAGGTCAATCAGTCAGTGTCATTCGTTGGACAGCCAATGGACCTGTGTATATGTTAAATGATTCATTTGCGAGCCAAGTTTTAAAAGATATTGGCTTAACACGACCTCAACATCAGCAACAACCAGGTGCAAGCCATACCCCTCCAATCAGTCGAGAACGTTTTGATCAAATTGATGCAGACTGGCTCATCATTGGCAGTCATCTAAACGCGGAAAAGCAACTGGCAGAACTAGAAAAATTACCAGAATTCCAACGTCTTAATGCTGCAAAAAACAAGCATTATTTCGTGGTTGATGCATCTATGTGGACTGGCATAGGTGGACCACATGCTGCTCGACATGCCATTGATGATGTATTGAAGCATCTCCATAATTAACATGCTGACGAATGCTACAACTGTACTTGACCGATTCCCGCTGATGGGAATCGTGCTTAGCTTGATTATTTTATGTTGCACTGTTTTATCGATCGCTTACGGCGCTGGTCAGCCCTACTTTACAGACAGTTTGCAACTTATTCTTCAGGCACTCAGTCAATGGTCCTTAGAACCAATTACTCCCCTATTGGAAATTAGAATACCACGCACTATTGCGGCGGTGAGTGTCGGATTAGCTTTAGCGATCTCAGGCGTCATCCTTCAGAACTTGCTTAAAAACCCTTTGGCTGATAGTGGATTAATCGGAATTAATAGTGGTGCATCTCTTGCCATTGTTTTGGCCATTGTTCTTCAAATGGATACCTTCGGACTATTTTTTTGGGCGGTGATTGGGGCTTTAGTGAGTGCATTATTGGTCTTTGCCATCAGCCCTCGTCAAATGACAGATCAAAGCTCACTTACACGTTTAGTCTTAGCTGGACTGGCAATCACCAGTACATTCCAAGGTTTTATGGCTGCCATTCTTCTGAGTTTCCAAAATGGCTTAGACGACTATCGTTTTTGGGTTTTAGGTTCGCTCAATCGCGTTGATATTCAATATCTCAGTCTTGCACTGATTTTAATGGCGATCGGACTCATCATCGCTATATTGGTGATACGCCCTCTAGGTCTTAGCTTAGTTGGTGATCAACTGGCGAATAGCTTAGGCTTAAATACGAAACTACTTGATGCATTCTGCATTTTAGCTGTGGTTTTATTAACTGGAAGTGCCGTTGCATTAACAGGACCAATTGCCTTTTTAGGCTTGATTGCACCTTACTTTGCACGAGCTATTGGTGCTCAGAGTATTCAGAAACAGCTCATCTATAGTGGACTATTTGGCATGTTGTTGTTGCTGATGGCGGATATCATTGCACGTGCAGTCGTGCAACCTTTCGAAGCCCCTGTCAGTATTCTTTTAGCCTTATTAGGTGCACCTATTTTGATATGGATGGTGCGTCAAAATAACTTACAAAATATCATTCAGGCGGAGAAATAATATGTCTTCTCTGTTGAGTCGTTTAAAACAAAAATCAATGATAAAGGCTTGGATAATCATTGCGATTCTACTGATATCACTTAGTTTATTTAGCCTGATGTACGGTGAAATCACATTAAATTTGAATACGCTATGGAATGTATTTACAGGCAATGCGTCAGCTGCACATCAACTTCTCGTTGAAAAGATTAGATTACCACGACTTTTGGCAGCCTTATTGATTGGCGCTGCACTCGCCTTATCTGGTCTCATTCTTCAAATTATCACCAAAAATCCTCTTGCGAGCCCAGATGTTTTTGGTATCAGTGACAGTGCAGTGCTTGCTTTGGCATTCACCATTCTCCTCTCAAGTTCTAGTATGTTAGGTCAATGGTGGCAAGCATTAATGGGTGCGATCTTCTGTGTTTTTTTATTTTAATTGCTTCAGGCGGCGTAGGAACACAGGGGTATCGTATTTTGGTCATCGGGGTCGGAATTGCAACACTCATGAAAGCCAGTTTTGACCTTATCCTTGCGACACTGCCAGTAATGCACACCAGTAATATTTTAATTTTTAGTAGTGGTAGTTTGATTGGTCGAAGCTACAGCATCTTGCTACCAACTTCGATTTTTATCATGCTGCTTGTCAGTATTATTGTGCTGTGGCGGCGACTATTTAGTGCAATGGTTCTCCCTGATTCTGTCATTGATAGTCTAGGAGAACCCTTATCTAAAATTAGACTGATGCTCATTATTATTGCTGCGTTTCTCGCTGGGACCGCTGTCAGTATTGCGGGCCCCATTGGATTCGTGGCTATTGCTGCACCAATCATCGCATTTAAATCATTTCCTCATCATTTATTTCCGATTTTCCCAACCATGTGTATTGGTGCATTAATGGTTTTATGTGCCGATTTACTTGGAAAAAATTTGCTTGCCCCTGTCGAAATTCCCGCAGGCATTATTAGCGGCATGGTTGGTGGTCCACTGTTGTTGTGGTTGTTATATCGTCATTCTAGAAGTATGAGTCGTACATGAGTTTAATCATCAATCAATTAAGTGCTGGATATAATCATCATCAAGTTTTGAAGGGTATCAATGCTGAATTTCAGCAGGGTCAAGTCATCGTCCTCATTGGTCCAAATGGCTGTGGAAAATCGACCTTGTTAAAATGTATTGCTCAAATTCATCCATATGATCAAGGCCAAGTCATTTGGGAAAAAAATCAACTGAATTTACTCAGTAAAAAGTTGCTCGCTAAGCAACTTGCATTACTTCCACAGCATGTAACTGCACCCAACGGCATGACAGTTGAGCAGTTAGTACGCTTCGGTCGTTTTCCACATCAAGGTTGGTTTAAACGACTGAACATCGAAGACCAAAAAGCGATTGATGATGCCTTGTCTGCGACCCATTTAAGCGAATTAAAAAATCAAAATTTAAGCAATCTATCAGGAGGTCAACGTCAACGTGCATGGATCGCAATGGTCCTCGCACAACAGACCCCTTTAATTCTTTTAGATGAACCAATTAGTATGCTCGATATCGGTCATCAAGCCGATATTTTAAATTTAGTCCGCTCTCTAGCTTCACAAGGTAAAACCATAGTGATGGTTCTACATGAATTAGCCACTGCTGCACGCTGTGCCGATTTTCTAGTTGCCATGAAAGATGGTCAAATCATTGCACAAGGTAAATCAGAAGATGTTTTAACAAAGCAATTAGTTCATCAACTTTATAACTTAGATGCCGAAGTCAGAATAGTTGAAGATGATCAATCCAAGAAAAGGTTACTGGTCATCCCAAATAAGTTTGGTGATTAATCCTCAATACCAACTTAATCCATCTTCATTGATGACAACGTAGATTTCTTATGGAAGAGCATTATTCCATTGCAAGCTTTTGAGTTTAATTAGTGGTAATAAACTGAAATCATTTTCTTATCTTGCCCATTTACATTGCTTACTTGAACCACATAATGATCTAAACTTAAACGATCCTCTTGAGTCACTTGATGATCTTTTAACTGCTGAGTGATTTCATGTAATTCAATACAATATTTTTCTAAAGAACTTTCAGAACAGCTATAGTTTTCAATGACTGAACCTTGAAATTCAATATTTTGAGCATGCACGACATGCACCGAAATGACCATATTTAGAATAAGTATAAATAATGATCGCATTGCCTTTCCCCAATAAAGCATACGATCTTTAAATTTACATAAAAATATAGTTAAAACAATATTATAAATTAAATATTTTTTATTAATGTGAACTACATATCATTATTGGTATTGGATTGTGACCGTTGCCTGACCTCTCACACGACCAGGTTCTACTTGGTTTTCAACTTGGATATAGCGTGCTTTCAATGGCAAGTTATATTGAACCGTTTGATTCGAGCTCACGGTGCCAAGTTGTATTTGCTCACCTTGAGTAATAACTTTATTTTGATTTTGATAATTGGAAATTAATTGTGTATTTACACCTTTGGCTCTGACATTTGACGCTGCATCATTTACGATTGAATTATTTCCATTTGAAGTGTAATCAAAGCTTAGGCTAATTCGGTTTGTTTCTGTCACACTCGTCGGATTATCTCCACCATTACATAATATATTCATATCAAATGCCTGCTCACCTGCTGTAGATCCTATACCTTTAAAATCGGATTTATTTACTGTAGGTAAATTCACCGTTTTATTGATATTTCCTTGGATCTCACATGAACTTGAAGCAATCGTAATCGCATTACCATATACTGTGCTGGTTAAAAAAGCTTGCTGAGGATAGCCCTCTACATAATAAGTACTATAACGTCCCGGTGCTATTACACCTGAACCCGAATTTACTGCAGTTTTGATAATTTCGACAACAAAAAAACCATTATCTAAGTTATAAGTTGTATTAGCCGTTAACCTACGAGAGTATGGATAATAACCTGAAAAATTTTGATTATTTGCGGCTTCACGATAAAGCCTAATCCCAATACCTGGAATATTGGTTTCATAAACTGAATCCCCAGCGGGACTCAACTGACCATTTTGAATCAGTCTTGCATTAATATTTACAGGATTTCGATCACACCGAATACTTGAACCATTCGGTGAAATTGGAAACGTTTTTTTGGTTAAAACTCGGCCTACTGGATCAGATGGTCTGACTACGACTCTGCCAACAGCCATGCTAATATCAACTGTTCTAAAGTTAGCTTGAGGTGTACAAGCTGCTTGAACAGAAGTTATGGCAAAACCTGAGAGTACAACAGCACCTATTAAAATCTTAGTTTTCATTGACATAGTGCCTCTGTCGTAATCATATTTTCAGACTGATGCGCAGTGACATCATATTGGATTTGGCAACGATCATCTGGCTCATCACCCCAAACGATGTTTAAAGTATCTTTGAGTGCTGCGGTTCTGACATAAACCAAACCACCTTGAGCAACCAAACCAATGCTTTCTTGATTAGAATTGAATACTTCTGCTGCAAATGGTAAAGATTGTCCATCTTTTAGCGCACTTTTGATATAAATTGCCTTCCCTGATTTAGTCGCAAAATTCACTTTCGTTATCGCGCCTGAATAAGGTGCAATTCTTTGACTTGTTTCCATTAATTCTACATCTGTCGACATCTCTTCAGGGTTCAAGCTAATGTCATTCAGACGATATGGTGTGACATAAGGAATAATCGCATAACCAGATTTATTAATTTCTAAACCTGTCGAATTATTTACTTTTGCACCTGAGGCTTCAGGGGCATAGACTAAGACCATCGTTTGCCCCTGATCTGGTCCAAAATGTACGCCATCACGGTGTACAACCACATTGCCTCGGGCTGTGACTAACATTTGTTGATATTGATCCGCCAAACTATAAGACGCACCAAGAGTTGAATAATTTGTTCGATATTGTACGTTAGTGTTAAAACTTGGATTATTGCCATAATCCGCGGAAGTCGAAAATCCGTAATTGAATTTTTCGCCCACTGTACCACTCGCACCTACATTAATACGATCTTGCGTGGTAATTGAACTTAGATTTAAAGCACTCTTTTTCAATGTGAGCGGCAAAGAAAGCGTCAGCATATACTCCGTATCGCTGCTACGCATATTCGTATTATTATTTTCTAATTCTCGTTTAATGGCAGATAAACCATACGTCAGCAAATTATAAGTATTACTGTAGCCAACTTGATATTGTTTAGACTTTTGGTTGGTGTTCCAATAATCACTCCAAGAACCTGTAGCATAGAAATTGCCTAGATTATTTGGTAATCCTTGGTTTAACGTGATGGTAAACTCACTTCTCTGCTTACCAACATGACCTGAGCTTACCCCCTTTTCATCCAGATCTTGGATTAAAAAGGCATCTCGTAGTTTCAAAAAGTTTTTAGTTGAATAACGATAAGCAGCCAAAGTTAAATTCGTATTCGTCGGGCTAATTAACTTGCTGTAACTCAAACGATAACTTTGTCCAGTTTGATCTTTTCTTCGATCAAACTTAGCTTCAGATTGCGTGATATCAATTGCAATCGCACCAATTGGTGTCGCAAAAGCTGTACCGACTAAATATGCCTGATAATTTTCAGAAAATTGTAGCCCTGTATAGGCTGTAATATAGTTATTGATCCCATGTTGATATTTTGCCTGACCAACCCATGGATCTAAATCAATATCCTTATCTCTAAACTCACCTATCGTAAATGAATAACGATTCATACCAGGTCTTAGCATTTGTACAACTGATGCATAAGGTACAGAAAAGCGCTGAATTTGACCGTCAGATTCAATGACTGAAACTTCTAATTCACCACCAAAGCCAGTGGGATAAAGATCATTAATTTCAAAACTACCCGGTGCAACTGTAGTTTGATAAATAATTTGACCTTGTTGTTTAATTTCGATTTTAGCATTCGTACGAGCATTACCACGAATTCGGGGCGCATAACCCGTCATGCTATTGGGTAACATCCGTTCATCACTTGTGAAATCTAGACCGCGATAACCTACAGAATCAAATAATTCACCATTGGTAAAATAATCACCGAGTGTCAACATACCTCGATATTGGGGAAATGCACGTTGTACATAAGTCGTGACTGCATCGTAACTACTTTTATTACGCCCCTGATCTTCGTGATCAGACCATTTCCATTGACCATTATGACGGAGTTGCCACCCACCTAAATTTGCACCAGTTGCCAAAGACATGAAGGCATTGTTAATTTCAGGATTGGTTTCAGAGTAATTTTTTGTTTTATAACCTGAGGCACTGTATGAAATAAATCCAGCATTAATCCCTCGATCCCAAGCACTTGGGTCGATGTAGCCCTGAGCATTTTGTTGCATCGCAATTTGAGGGATAGAAATATCTAGTCTTAAACGAGCAGAATCAAACTCATAAAATGCATTTTCCACCCAATTTTCAATACGCTGACAAGATGTCGAAGTAGAATTAGATGGCTCAAAGTTTAAAATCTCTTTTTTGACACCAAACTGCATTAATGTTTTTGCATCAAAACACGTATAAGCATTTGCTGATTTATTATTTAATTCATTCTTGAATACAACTCGATGCTTACGATACCAGTTACCATTTACGTAAACATCAACATTATATTCACCTGGCAAAATAGGATTTCCAAATTTAAACCTATCTGTATTAATTGATTGTGCGTTTTCACCAATCAAAAAAGATGAGTCAAATTCCACACCATCCGCTGATGATTCGTTTGAAATCTCTTCACCATGTGCTGGCGTTAAATAAGTAAATCCGAACGTAATAGCCCCCAAAACAATCATAATTGTAGGAAGTTTTTTTTCATCATCTTGTTTTTGGTTACGGATCAGCATATTTTTGCCTACCTATTAATATTTAATAGGAATATTGATTCATTAATTTAGGGATTTAATTTCAAATCTGTCTGAATACGCCCACCAAAATCATTAATCGTTGTAAAACTCAACTTACTATGAGTGATAGCTGACTTTAGATTTATATTTTCACTTGATTTGGGGCTCACCATGATCCCTTCTTTCATCAAATCCACCAATTTCCCATTAGTTTGTTGACTTAATATCGATGTGATTGTGACGTGATAAGCCGTTGGATTAATCACTTGGAGTTGATTACCTACTTGCTTCCATTGTAATTTTGCTGGAGCTTCTGCAACCTTATCTTTCAAATTTGTTGGTCGATAAAATAATTTAATTCTTGAGCGTATTGCCAGTTGTAAAAAGTTATCTGGTTCCGTGCTTTGAGCATTGGCTTTAGGTTTAGGCGGAATATCTAAAACATTCAACCAAAACACAGTTTCTTGTTCACCACTTAATGATTTTGCATTTGGCAAAGCCGTGATTCGAAGCGATTGACTCTTGGTGGGATCAACACGCGAGATTGGCGGTGTAATAATGAATGGAGCTTTAGATTGTTCAGGCTTACTCTTTGGATCACCCTCATCAATCCATGCTTGTACCAATGATGGTTTATCACCATTGTTACTGACCTGTAGTGTGATTTCTCTTGCATCTGCTGGGTATATTGCTCTTGTTCCATGAATAATGATTTCAGCATGAGCAAAACTTGTCGAAGCCAATAGTCCCAACATCATTGTTATATTTTTAAATGAACCTAGCATGCAATTGATCTCTACTTAATACATTTGATTAGAGCCAAGTTAATCAATAACTTAACTCTATTTTCAAAACAAATTATTGATAAATAATCGTGTATTGAACTGAAGTAGTTACAGGACCTGCTGTAGAAGCACCAGTCGCATAGTATTCTGCATAGTAGTCAAGTGCAGCAGTTCCACCATCGACAACATCAACCCACTGAGAGTTAGTTTGCGCACCATTCGCACCAGCCTGCTGAACTAAAATAGGTTGGTTGTTGCTTCCTAACAATTGAACTTGTACGTTTTTAGCACCATTAGCATCTTGGTTATTTAAACGACCAGTGTTGAAATCGACCGTTGCACCAGGTTCGAAATAAGTTGCGACTTTACCTTCTGAACAATCACTTAGATTGATCGTGAACGGTGTACGACCAGCGACTTCACCAGCTGTAGCGAGCGTTTGTTTTGAAACTGTAGGTAGAGTCACAGTAAAGTTTTTGCCTTGTGGCGTTACAATGTCACAAGTCTTATCTGTAACTAAACCGTTGATTGTAATTGTTCCATCAGCTGCATTTGCTTGTGCAATCGTAGCTAATAAAACTGCTGAAAATAATGCGATTTTTTTCATTAGTCTTACTCTAATTCGGGGAATGGTGGGATGTTTAAAAAATGTCGATTGATATGCAAAAAATTGCAAAAGCATGGTATTACATTACAAAATAAGTGTAAATAAAGTCACATTTTGCCATTTTCATTAAAACCATTTCACATTTGTAAATTTATCTTTAACTCTTTATTTATTATTAATTAATTATTCATGTATTTTTTTGTAACTATGAATTTTGAAAAATTTAGCTAAATTACTCTATAAAATTAATAATTTTTAAAATATTTATATATATTAAAGCGATATTATGAAATTTTTGATTTAGACAAATTCTGTCATGATCCCGTCATAATTCTAAATATTCAATATGAGGCAATGAGGCAATATTATTTCGCTCATAAAAAAAGCCCTGACATCTGTCAGGGCTTTTGAATTTGGCGGAAGCGGTGAGATTCGAACTCACGGAGGACTCACACCCTCGTCGGTTTTCAAGACCGGTGCATTAAACCGCTCTGCCACGCTTCCATGTGCGCCATAATACGAAGCTTTTCATATCATGACAAGTAAAAATTACAATCAAACCATTCAAGTGAATATAGTTTCACCAAATGATTCAAATTTATTAAATTTTGGCTGCAATTTCAGCACCTTCACGAATCGCACGCTTAGCGTCAAGCTCAGCAGCAAGCTTTGCACCACCAATAATGTGATATTTCGCTAAAGTTGTTTCAGTCTCTGATGGCATAATCTCTTTAACAGATTCCTGCCCTGCACAAACAACGATAGTATCGACTCGTAATAATTGATCATGCCCACCAACTTCGATCCACAGACCTTCATCACTCACTGATTTATATTGAACGCCACGCAACATTTTCACATGATGTTTTTTTAATTGGGCGCGATGAACCCAACCAGAGGTTTTACCTAATCCTATACCCAAAGGCGTTGTCTTACGTTGCAATAAATATATTTCGCGAACTGGATGATCCACTTCAGCAGGTTGTAAACCACCTTCAGAAACATACTGAACATCAGGATCAACTCCCCACTCACGTTTCCATTCTGCCAAAGGTTGTGGCTGTGGCTGATGTTCAGGTTTTAATAAAAACTCTGACACATCAAATCCAATACCACCAGCACCAATTACTGCTACCTTTTGACCCACAGGCGCACCTCTTAATACTTCTGCATAAGATAAAACTTGTGGTGCATCACTTCCTTCGATCTTCAATGCACGTGGTACAACGCCTGTCGCAACAATCACCTCATCAAAGCCTTCACGCTCAAGCTGTTCACGATTAACTTTAGTATTTAAACGAAGTTCAACCCCAGTGCGCTCAATTTGGACTTTAAAATAGCGAATGGTTTCATGAAACTCTTCTTTCCCAGGAACAACTTTCGCTAAGTTGAATTGTCCCCCTACATCATTAGTGGCTTCAAATAAAGTAACCTGATGACCACGACTGGCAGCAACGGTCGCTGCCGACATTCCAGCTACACCACCACCCACAACAGCTACTTTTTTTGGCTTCTTGGTTTTTAAATAAACCAGTTCAGTTTCATAGGCTGCACGTGGATTCACTAAACATGTTGCACGTTTATTTTTGAAAGTATGATCCAAACAAGCCTGATTACACGCAATACACGTATTGATTTCATCAACACGATTAGTCGCAGTTTTATTCACCCAGAAAGCATCTGCCAATAATGGTCGAGCCATTTGAATCATGTCGGCTTTACCTTCAGCCAAAATAACTTCGGCAGTTTCAGGCATATTGATTCGGTTGGATGCAATCACAGGCACAGACACATGTTTTTTCACCTCTGCGGTATAATCTACAAATGCCGCACGAGGAACAGAGGTTACAATTGTTGGCACACGAGCTTCATGCCAACCAATACCTGTATTCAATAATGTGATACCTGCTTCTTCTAGCGCTTTAGCCACCGTGATCACTTCATTCATTGTATTACCGTCATGAACTAAATCAAGCATAGATAAACGGAAACAAATGATAAATTTTTCGCCAACTTTCGCGCGAATTGCCTTAACAATTTCAACTGCAAAGCGCATACGGTTTTCTATTTCCCCGCCCCATTGGTCTGTACGCTGATTGACATGACGACTCATAAATTGGTTCAGCAAATAGCCTTCTGATCCCATGATTTCAACACCATCATAGCCAGCTTTTTTCGCGATACTTGCTGTAGCCGCATAATCTTGAATCGTATCCAAAATTTGTTTTTCTGACATTTGGCGTGGTTTGAATGGTGAGATCGGCGATTTTATTGGGCTTGCAGAAACCACAAAAGGTTGATAACCATAACGCCCTGAATGCAAAATTTGCATTAAAATTTTTGCACCATGTTTATGAACTGCATGTGTCACTAATCGGTGTGGGGCAACATCACCTAAGGTATTCATTGTGCCACCAGCTGGAAGCAGCCAGCCCTGACGGTTAGGGGAAATACCACCTGTAATGATGAGACCTACGCCCCCTTTAGCACGCTCACCAAAATATGCTGCTAATTTAGGATAGTTATAAAAACGATCTTCTAGACCGGTATGCATCGATCCCATCACGACACGATTTTTGAGGGTAGTGAAACCAAGATCAAGAGGTTTTAATATATTTGCATAGCGAGTTGTCATGGCAATTCCTTATTTTATGGGCTTTGCAACTTGTTGCATAAAACTATACTTCTTTTTTCATAACTGTTTATGGCAATTTTTTGTCTTTTTCTATAATAAATTACCAACCATGAAATTAGATATTAATATTCAATCACTTATAAAAAATATTTTTCACTAAGTTCTCTTTGAAAAATTGCAATAAAATAAATTGATGCATAAAAATCTTCATAAATGCACTGTATTATTTTCAAGAAGAAATCATGAATTAGATTAAGCACTACCTATTACTTCTGAGTTTCGACGAAATATTGCTACTTATTCTAATATTTTTGCACCACGTATCTTTTTTTAAAAAAAATTACCAATGAAAAGTGCTACAATTGAAGAAATATATTTTTCAGGTTACCAATTTTCTAGGTGCCTATATTCTATCGTTAGGATGAACAATGTCTGATAATGTAACTATCTTACAGAATGTACCTGTAGGCAAAAAAGTTGGTATTGCCTTCTCTGGTGGTCTTGATACTTCTGCAGCTCTATTGTGGATGAAACAAAAAGGTGCTGAACCTTATGCGTATACAGCAAACTTAGGTCAGCCAGATGAAGATGATTACGATGCTATTCCAAAGAAAGCTGAAGCTTATGGCGCTGTTAAAGCACGCTTAGTGGATTGCCGTTTACAACTTGCATTAGAAGGTATTGCAGCAATTCAATGTGGCGCATTCCATATCTCTACAGGTGGTGTACCTTACTTCAATACAACACCACTTGGTCGTGCAGTCACAGGTACAATGCTTGTTACCGCGATGAAAGAAGATGACGTCAACATTTGGGGTGACGGATCTACTTATAAAGGTAACGACATTGAGCGTTTCTACCGTTATGGTCTATTAACGAACCCAGCACTTAAAATTTACAAACCTTGGTTAGACCAAACATTTATCGATGAACTTGGTGGCCGTGCAGAAATGTCACAGTTCCTCATCGATAACGGTTTTGACTATAAAATGTCAAAAGAAAAAGCATACTCAACAGACTCAAACATGCTTGGTGCAACTCACGAAGCGAAAGATCTTGAGTATCTTGATGCTGGTATCAAAATCGTTGAACCAATTATGGGTGTTGCTTTCTGGAAAGAAGACGTTGAAATCGCACCTGAAGAAGTTTCAATCACATTTGAAGAAGGCTTCCCTGTTGCACTTAACGGTCAACGTATTGAAGATCCAGTTGAGTTAATTCTTGAAGCGAACCGTATCGGTGGTCGTCATGGTCTAGGTATGTCTGACCAAATCGAAAACCGTATCATCGAAGCGAAATCTCGTGGTATTTATGAAGCTCCAGGTATGGCACTTCTACACATTGCTTACGAACGTCTTGTAACTGGTATTCATAACGAAGATACCATTGAACAGTACCGCATCAACGGTTTACGTTTAGGTCGTTTACTTTACCAAGGTCGTTGGTTCGACTCTCAAGCGCTTATGCTTCGTGAAACTGCTCAACGTTGGGTTGCTAAAGCAATCACAGGTACTGTGACTTTAGAACTTCGTCGTGGTAACGATTACACTATTATGAACACTGAATCTGAGAACCTTACATACGAAGCTGAACGCTTAACCATGGAAAAAGGTGATTCTGTATTCACTCCAATGGATCGTATTGGTCAATTAACCATGCGTAACCTAGACATTACAGATACTCGCGCTAAGTTAGGAATCTATACTGGTGCAGGTTTACTTGCTGTCGGTACAGGTTCTGCTGTTCCACAACTTAAAGACAAAAACTAAGATTTAGTTTAGTCCTAAAAAAAAACCGCGCTTTGAGCGCGGTTTTTTATTTGGTCGTTAAAATCTATCATTGTTCCCTAGATGGATAATGACTCATTCATCTAACGTATGCCTCATTTCCATATTAATCAGCACAAATAGATGTAAAACCCCTTTTATCGGCTTTTGTCGTTATCAATTTCAAGCAATATCGATTATCATCTATGTTATTTTTTCAGTAAGACTTGCCTTGAATACGATCACTTTAATCCAGCCAGATGATTGGCACGCTCATTTAAGAGATGGTTTAGCACTTCAACGTACTGTTCCTGATTTGGCGAAGCAATTTCATCGCGCAATCTGTATGCCGAATACAGTTCCACCTGTAAAAACTGTGGAAGAAGCACATGCTTATCGTGAAAGAATCATGGCGCATGTTCCTGAAAATGTAAAATTCGATCCTCGTATGGTGCTCTACTTTACGGATCATACTTCTCCTGAAGAAGTACAAAAAATTAAAAACTCTCCATATGTAAATGCAATTAAGCTTTACCCTGCTGGAGCAACCACAAATTCTGATAATGGCGTTAGTGATATACGTAAAGTGTATAGCGTCATTGAACAACTTGAAGAACATCAGGTTCCTCTCTTACTCCACGGCGAAGTAACACATCATCATGTTGATATTTTCGATCGTGAAAAACGTTTCTTAGATGAAGTTTTAGCACCGCTGCTTAAACAATTTCCAAAATTGAAATTAGTTTTAGAACATATCACCACAAGCGAAGCTGCACATTTTGTACTTGAGCAAGATCGCAATGTGGCAGCGACGATTACACCACAACATTTGTTATTCAATCGCAATGACATGTTGGTTGGTGGTGTTAAACCGCATTTCTATTGTTTGCCAATTTTAAAACGCCAGACACATCAGCAAACTTTGTTAGAAGTCGCAACAAGTGGCAACCCTAAATTTTTCTTAGGTACTGACAGCGCTCCGCATTCTAAAAATGCGAAAGAAAATGCCTGTGGATGTGCGGGATGCTATAGCGCTCCAACTGCAATTGAATTGTATGCTCAAGCATTCGATCAGGTCGGTAAAATTGAACGTCTTGAAGGTTTCGCTTCATTCTTTGGTGCGGATTTCTATGGTTTACCTCGTAATACTGAAACCATTACATTGATCAAAGAAGATCAAGTGATTCCTGAAAGCCTTGAATATTTAGATGGCGAACAGATCATTCCTCTTTATGCAGGTAAAACAATTCAATGGAGAAAAGTGTGACCACTGAAACATTACCTGTCATCGGTCAACGCTTCCGCGGGTTCCTACCCGTGGTTGTTGACGTGGAAACAGCTGGTTTTAATGCGGATACCGATGCATTGCTTGAAATAGCATGTATTCCAATCATTTACGACGAATCTGGAAAGTTTGTACCTGGTCAAGCGCATCATGCACACATCAATCCATTTGAAGGTGCAAATTTAGATCGTCGCTCACTCGACTTCATTGGAATTGATCCATTTAATCCAATGCGTGTAGCGATGGCAGAAGATGAAAAGTCTGCACTCAAACGTATGTTCAAAGCAATTAACGAGGTACGCAAACAACAACAATGCACACATGCTGTGCTAGTTGGACACAATGCTCATTTTGATCTTGGTTTTTTAAAAGCGGCAATTGCACGTACTGGAACTAAGAATCAAAATCCATTTCATAGTTTCTCGGTTTTTGATACGGTGACTTTGAGTGCTGTGATGTTCGGACAAACTGTTTTGGCTAAATCATGTATTCAAGCTGGCATCGAGTTTGATGGTAAAGAAGCCCACTCTGCTTTGTATGACACACAGAAAACAGCTGAATTATTCTGCTATATTTTAAATAAATTAGCGCCCCATTTACTTGAAACACTCGTTTCAGAGTAAAAATCTTTAAATACCCCAATATTTTAGAAATCTTGATCATCCTGTGGATTGATCTTAATTGAAAAGTATTGGGGCTTTTTGTTCCAATTTTTAACTATCGCTTTTTTATATTATGTTAATCGGAATATAGTATTGATAATTATTCTCATTAATATTGTGAAATAAGTATTATTAAATGATAATCGCTATCGTTTTTATTCTCTCAATGTTAAATCATGTCATTTGTACGCTCAAAATTAAATTTAGCCATTCTTACGATTCTCTCAACTACAGTTTGTGCAAATGAAACAGAAATAAATTCAACAGCTAATGATGATTCAATCAAACTCAATACAATTGTAACGAATGCAACTGAGCAACAAGAAGTTGGGAAAACCCTTTATACGAAGGATGACTTAGACAAGACACCCAATAGTTCTAAGAACATTACTGATTTTTTAAAAGTAAATCCTAATGTGCAATTTGGTAATAATTTTAAAAGTGGCTTACAACAAGGTGAACTTAGCCCAGCCGAAATTAGCATCAATGGCGGTTTACCCTATGAAAATAAATTTCTAATCAATGGGATGAGCATCAACAATAATATTAACCCTGTGGGTGCAACAACATCGAACTCAAATAATGAACTACTCGGCTCTAGTCAAACTGTTGCAGTCAATGCAGACCTGATTTGTAATATTAAACTGCTTGATAGCAATGTGAGCGCTGAATATGGTGAATTTACTGGCGGTGTAGTGAGTGCAGAAACCTGCGCACCAAAAACTGAGGTAGGCAAAATTCACGGTAATATTACCTATGATTATACATCTGATTCTTGGTCTAAAATCAACTTTCCTGATCCAGAAAGCCAACAGGAATTTGAAACCTCCAACAGTGAAAAAAATCAACCTTTCTTTACTAAACAAGGAGTCAGTGCAACACTGTATGGTAATCTCACAGACCAATTAGGCTTCAATGCTTTTGGCTCTTTTCGACATTCCTTAATTCCATTAAAAACGAATTTTATTGAGCCAGCAGAATTAGACCAAACACGTGCTGCGAGCAATTATGGTGTTGAACTCTTCTACACACCTTCAGATAAAACCTCATTAAAAATAGGAACTCAGCTATTTGAAAATAAAGGTGAATACTTCAATGCTACATTTTTAAACTCAGAAAACACGCAAATATCTGATAGCCAAAGTATTTATATCAATTTAAAAAATAAATTAAATGCTGTTCGGTTAGAACAACAACTTAATTATCAAACACAAAAAAGCTCGCGAAAGGCAGAGCAGGATGCGTATGTGTGGGCTCGATCTTCAACAAAAAATTGGAATCCGAATTTAAGTACGCAATCTTATGGAAACTATGGTTCATTATCACAAGAAGAAAAAAAACTCGAATACTCAATCAAAGCCCTATTTGAACCAATAAACTTTGCGAACTCATCACACCAATTCAAAATGGGTGCAGGTTATGGTCATTATGAAGCGTATTGGGAAAGACCTGAAGTTTCTAATAATTATTACACAACTACTTTCGCTTCCAAAAATATTGAAAACTTAAACTGTTACGCTTCTGATGGTCGTCGTTATGATGCTTGTGACGAAGGCAATTCAATTGACGGGCAATATTTAACGCAACGATTTAAATATGATGCAGGACAAATCAATGTACGCCAAGATCGTTGGCATGCATATCTCGAAGATTCAATTTATGTTAATCCATTTATTCAATCTAGTTTAGGCTTACGAGCTGATTATGACTCACTGACTCAAAACACCAATATTGCACCTCGTAGTTCATTTGTTTTGAAGCCATTTGGCAATGATCAATTATTTATCACGGCTGGTTGGAATCGCTATTATGGTTTAAACGCATTCGCCAACGAATTACAAGATCAACGAGGTCGATTACAGACAAAATTTAAGAGAAATAGTCTTTCTGAAGGTTGGGAACTCGACCCGACGTATATGCCATCCTTCAAATCAAGGTCAGAGCTGGATACGCCGTTTTCAGATGAATCTGTATTTGCTTTTAACACCAATATTTGGAACATCAATACTGGTTTAAAATATGTTCAGCGAGAGAACAAAGACCAATTACGCCAGCAGCAAGGTAATAAGTCTTATAACAACTCAGGAAAATCTGAAGCTGAAATATTAACTTTCTCTTTAAAAAATATTAAACCACTTGTATTTAAAAATTCTGTGCATTATTTAAGCCTAAATGCCGATATGACAGATACAAATCGTAATTTTGATAGCTATGAAAGCAACTACTACACAGGTACATCACAAATTTATTATGATGGCAAACTGATTAATGCTGAAGATAAACCCACTGATAATTTCAATACTCCATGGACAGTTAGACTAGATTGGAATATTGGTTTTAATAATATTCCTTTAAATATTAATCATTATCTTAGCTATCGTGCAGGGACACCAGGTATGAAAAAAACCCTGAGTACCAGTAAAACTGAATTTGTCTATGAACTCGATGGTATGAAATATGACACTTACACTGCATACAAAACGAAAAATGCTTTGAATTGGGATATGCGTACTACCTACACAATACCGAGTTCAAAGAATACGCAAACTATTTTTGGTTTAACCATTAATAATGTACTTAACCGTAAAAATAAGTATTTTTCTTCCAATACATCCTCAGTGACACCAACACCAAGTCCTGAAATCGGTCGTCAATTCATTGCAGATGTTACATTTAAGTTCTAACTCATGATTCCCATAGAGCACTTAGGTGCTCTTTTTCATTTATGCCACGTTAAACTTTTGGATTGCATAAAGAAAAAACAATTCAAGACTTGAAAAATATCAATTATCCTCGATATTACATAAAGTAATTCACTCAATCTTAGAATGAGCATATGAACAATCAAAACAAACCTGAAATTATTACGATAGAAGATCAAAGCTTTGGTAGCCATGTAGAACATTGGGCGCTGTTAACTGATGATCCGACTGTTCAGGTTCCAAAATGGTTGAGTGAAGCACTAAATGCACCTGTCATGCCGATGGGGATTTGTGCTGAAGAACAAGATATGGATCCGAATGTTTGGCTAATTCAAGGACCTAAACAACAACCTATCCAATTGGTTCAAGTCATTGCTGTAGAAGACAATAAACCTAAAGCAGTCAAAACAGCCTTCCCTACTTTTGATAGTCCTTATACGTTGAACGCGACGATTGAACGCATCATTACATGTAAGTCCAACACGCAAGCAGTGTTACAATTAAAAGTTAGTGATAATAGTGTGGTTTATGCTTTTGATAGCTTATACAGTGTTAACCAAATTCAATACCAAAAAAATCAATCTTATAAAGTCCAATTAAATGCGTGGGCTTATGAGCTAGAAAAAGTTGCTGATCAAGAACAAATTGTTGTGGATGATCCAGCTTCAATTAAACACCATCGTGCTTTAAATGAAATTTTGAGTGAACACAATGGTGTAGCGCCAGATAATTTACAGCAGCTGATTGATGCTTGGGAACCTAAATCAGATGCCGATAAAGAACCTGTAACGGTCGATTTTTCGAAAATGGTGGCTTACCTGTACGGTGAAACCATGGGTCAGGAAGATGAGGCCTGGTTCCAAGGAAAAGTGGTTGGCAAGACCCAAATGCAGTTCAACGATCAATTTTATCAACTTTATGATGTAACACTTATTTTAGAAGAAAACCAACCTGCTACACTTATTCGTATCGCGACTAAGGATGAGAATTATAAAAATTTCGAAATTGGTCAATATATTCGTGGAAATATATGGATTCAGGCGAATATTTATGCTAAAAATACATCAAATAAATAGGATTTAACTATAAAGTAATATTTAGGCTCCTAGATGAAAATTATACCGGAACAATCAACAGGCTTAATGGAACAAGCACGCCCTCGTATTCGAGTAGACAAGGGTGCTTACTGTTTCTTTTTCTTAGGTGTTTTCCTCGCTGCTTTTATTTTCCACTTTACCAATCTTATTCCAGCATTTTAATAAATTAGTGTTGATTACTTTCATCTGCGTTTTAGTGCATAAAAAAAAGCCTGTCATATGACAGGCTTTTTTACAAACTGATTTTTAAGCATTACGCTTCGCAAAATCATCCATAAATTTCACAAGAGCTTGTACACCCTCAAGTGGCACTGCATTGTAAATACTCGCACGCATACCACCTACTGAACGATGTCCTGCAAGATTTAATAAATTATTTTCCTCTGCTTCTTTCAGGAATTGCTTTTCAAGTTCAGGCTTCGCCAATGTAAATGGTACATTCATAATTGAACGATATTCTTTCGCAATTGGATTTGCATAGAAGTCACTTGAATCAATATAACCATACAACAATTCAGCTTTTTGCTGGTTCACTTGATGAATTGCCTCTACACCACCCTGTTCAAGCAACCATTCAAATACTAAGCCTGATAAATACCAAGCATAAGTAGACGGTGTATTCACCATAGAATCATTCTTCGCTTGCGCTGAATACTTCAAAATGCTCGGAATTTCTTCTTTTGCTTGGTCTAATAAATCATCACGAATGATTACCAAAGTTAAACCAGCAGGACCGATATTTTTTTGCGCACCCGCGTAAATAAGACCGAACTTTGAAACATCAATTGGTGCCGACAAAATACTAGAAGATAAATCTGCAACCAGTGGTTTATCCGTAGTTGGGATATTTTTAAATTGAATACCACCAATCGTTTCGTTATCGGCATAATGAACATAGGCAGCATCAGCAGATAAATTCCATGTACTTTCATCAGAAATTGCAAGATTACCATCTGCATCTTTAATACCAGCTTCGATCACGTTAATTTCGCCATAACGTTTTGCTTCTTTTAAAGCTTTTTCAGACCAAATGCCAGTATGGATATAATCTGCTTTGTTATTTTTCCCTAATAGATTCAATGGAATCGCAGAGAATTGTAGAGAAGCACCACCCTGTAAGAAAAGCACTTTGTAGTTCTCAGGAATATTCATCAACTTGCGTAAGTCTGCTTCTGCTTTTTCAGCAACAGCGACGTAGTCTGCACTACGATGACTCATTTCCATGATTGATAGGCCCTTACCCTGCCAATCAAGCATCTCAGCTTGAGCTTTTTCTAATACAGCAGTAGGTAATGCAGCAGGACCAGCACAGAAGTTGTACGCGCGCATGATTTTTCCTTTCAGAGTGAAACACAATAAAATGATGGCATTTAACCACAGATAACCATAGCTTGCAGTATATTCAACTTAAATAATTTCAATCTTGTTTTCACACTAAAGCTATTTTTTCAATAAGCTCTACATTTATCAGAGATTTATGTTTACTATATTTTGAGAGACACCGTAGTTAGTAAGTTTAAATCGCTCACTACAACAGCTCTCAATCTGACAAAATTTATTATGACTATTTCGTTGTATTGTCTTTCATTTCAAGCGAACACTTAAAACATCTCACCATTATAAAGCGCATCAGTATTTACAGCTGAATGTTTTGTTTATGAACAATATTCCTCAGATTCCCCTCTCTCCTTCATTCAGCTGAAATGAAAGGGTTCACTACATGCTGTTATAAACAGCGCTATTACAATCAGCAAGCTATAATTAAATTTGAGTTTCATTTTTAATTAAAATTCTTTTTTAGACTATTGTTAATTAAAAAAGGACGCTTCAGCGTCCTTTTTTAATTCCTACAAATTATTCATCTGTAGATTTTTCATCGCTATCAGTCGTATCAATTTCTTGAGTATCTACTGATTCATTAGATTCAATTGAAGCCTCTTCACCTTCAACTGATTCTATAAAATCATCTTCCTCAACAGCTTCAATCGCTTCAACACCAACCAATGTCTCGTTTTCACCTAAGCGGATTAAACGTACACCTTGTGCATTACGACCCGTCTGAGCAATTTCAGATGCACGAGTACGTACTAGCGTACCACCATCAGAAATCAGCATGACTTCTTTGCTGACATCGATCGCTACCGCACCAACTAGCTCACCATTACGATCAGATGTCTTGATCGCAATGACGCCTTTACCACCACGTTTCTTGGTCGGGAAGTCATCCACTGGCGTACGCTTACCGTAACCATTTGCTGAAGCACAAAGCACTTCACCTGTTTCCGGAACAACGACTAATGAAACAATACGGCTTAGGAAATTAGAATCCGTATCTTCATCTTCTGAATCTACATCATTATCTTCAATTTCTTCCGCTTGAGCCAATCCAATGGTGACACGCATACCACGTACACCTTTCGCAGATCGACCCATTGCACGTACATCAGTTTCTGCAAATCGAATCGCTTTACCTTCATTCGAGAACAACATAATTTGTTGTTCACCGTCAGTAATCGCAACACCAATTAAACGGTCATCTCCAGCTAACTCGATTGCACGTAAACCATTTGAACGTACATTAGAGAACTGCTCAAGTTCAACTCGCTTGATCGTACCGTATTCAGTTGCCATAAAGACATAGAAGTTTTTACGTAAGTTTTCTGCAAGCTCAGCAAATTCAACTACTACTTCATCATCAAGATCTGTAGTTGATAATTCAACTCCTAACTCTTTCAGATGTGTACGCAATTCGTCCGATAGATCGTCACCATCTGCTAGATCAGCAAATGATTTTTCTAATGCATCATAGTGTGCAGCAATGATTTCGTTTTGCTGTAATTGAACTTGATGAGATTTAACAAACTGACGGAAATCCGCTAGACGTTCTTTAAATTTCTTCGGTGCATCAATCACTGGCAGAATAGCAGTAATTGTCTCATTTTCATCTAATGGCAATAAGTTCACCATAGGACGACCTTTTGCACCACGAGAAGCTTGAGGCACTTCAAAAACTTTTAAGCGATAGACTTTGCCGACATTGGTAAAGCATAAAACTGTTGCATGGTTAGATGTAACAATCAGATGTTGAATGTAATCATCTTCTTTCATAGACGTTGCTGATTTACCACGCCCACCACGACGTTGCGCAGCATAATCAGAAAGTGGCTGTGTTTTCGCATAGCCTGATTGAGAAACCGTTAGAACAACTTGCTCTTCTGGAATTAAATCTTCACGAGAGAAATCTACACGAGATTCTACAATCGCAGTACGACGCTCATCACCATATTGCTGAAGAATAAGTGCTAGCTCTTCACGAATCACGTTCATCAACAATTCAAAATCATTAAGAATTGCTGTCAACTCTGCAATTTGTGCCAATATTTCAGAATATTCTGCATGCAGCTTATCTTGTTCTAAACCAGTTAAACGATGCAAACGTAATTCTAAAATTGCACCCACTTGAGTTGGTGAGAGACGATAAATATTGCCAGATAATCCAAACGGTTTATTAGGATCTTCGCCTTCAATTTCATCTGGGCGAACAGATACTGAACCTGCTTTTTCTAATAAAGCAACTACGCCACCTGCAGACCATTCCCCTGCTTGCAAACGTTCACGTGCTTCTTGCGGATTCGCAGAGGTTTTAATGGTTTCGATGATGGCATCAATATTTGCTAAAGCAACCGTTAAACCTTCCAAGATATGACCACGTTCACGCGCTTTACGTAATTCGAACATCGTACGACGTGTTACAACTTCTTGACGATGGCGAATGAAAGCAGCAATGATGTCTTTTAAATTCATCAGCTTTGGCTGGCCATTATCCAAGCAAACCATATTAATACTGAATGAATTTTGAAGCTGAGTATTTTGGAATAAATTATTAACAATTACTTCAGCGTTTTCGCCACGCTTTAAGTCAATTGCAATACGCATCCCTTCTTTATCAGATTCGTCGCGTAACTCTGAAATACCTTCGAGCTTCTTCTCTTTCACAAGTTCAGCAATACGTTCAATCGTTTTTGCTTTGTTCACTTGATATGGAATTTCAGTGAATACAATCGTCGTACGACCTGTTTTTTGATCTTCTTCTAAATGGTACTTACCACGAATAAATAAACGACCTTTACCAGTACGGTAAGCATCAACAATACCCGATTTACCGTAAATGATACCGCCTGTAGGAAAGTCTGGACCCGAAATATGTTCCATCAATCCTTCAATACTGATATTCGGATTATTGGCATAGGCTAAGCACGCATTGACCACTTCAGTCATATTATGCGGCGCCATATTGGTTGCCATACCTACAGCAATACCCGTGACACCATTAATGAGTAAATTTGGCACACGAGTTGGCATAACTTGTGGGATACGCTCTGAACCGTCGTAGTTATCTTCCCACTCTACTGTATCTTTTTCTAAATCAGCTAACAGTTCATGCGTTAATTTACGCATACGCACTTCGGTATAACGCATCGCTGCTGCACTGTCACCATCAACAGAGCCGAAGTTACCCTGACCATCAACCAACTGATAACGTAAACTGAAATCTTGTGCCATACGAACGATTGTTTCGTATACAGCAGAGTCACCATGAGGGTGGTATTTACCGATTACATCACCAACGACACGCGCTGATTTTTTGTAAGCTTTGTTATAATCATTTCCAAGCTCATGCATCGCATAAAGAACACGGCGATGAACTGGCTTTAAACCATCTCTAACGTCTGGTAGTGCACGAGAGACAATGACACTCATAGCATAGTCGAGATATGAGCTCTTCAGTTCATCCTCAATGGCAATCGGTCGAATTTCCGATACGCTCATGCATACTCCTTATTACAAACAGCTTGAAGAAACTGCTCGATTTATATAATCAATCTTGCAAAAAATTAGCCCAAAATCTATGGAGCTAAATTCTAAAACTCAGCCGAAAATTATAGCACAAATCCGTATTTTTGTCCCTAAATTTTATGGATGATCTGTTTAATTTTATTCATAAAAATGACTAAATTTTCAACACAAAATTCTTAAACAGTATTGCCCTAAAATGAATGATAAAAATCACTTTTTTGCTACTTATACATAAAAAAGATCCTCGTAAGGATCTTTATAAATACATGAATATTCTTCAATGATGAAGTTCGCGCTTGTCCGCTTTCATTAAACTAAAAGAAATTGCAAATAAGCTTAAAATTAACGGAAACTCATACAGCTCTTCGAGTAAGCTTTCATTACTATTTTCTGTGAGCAGGAGCATCCCTATAAAGCGATGATGCTCTATCGCATCAGAAACAACGAGCCCAATCACAGCCAAAACCAAGGCCCAAACTGGGATAATAGCTGTCTTAAACTTGTTCACAATCTCTGTGCGTAATTTTTGGTTCAATAGTGGAAAAACCACAGACCCAATCAATACAATTGAGATACCTCGAAAATAGATTTTGGGGACATCAGGGAAATAATCTCGCCCCCAACTGGTACTACGACCAAACAATAAAACCCACCAGCAAACAGCCCAAAGCCAAAACTCTTTCTTACCTTCTCTAAGCTGTAAAGGCTTTATGTAAAAATAGCTAATAACTGCAAAGGACAACAATAAAAGAGCCTGTAAATTTTCAATCAGACGCACGTCTTCCATACCAAACACATTGAAATGGACTTGATTAAATAATGGAAAAATTAAACATGAGACCGCGATTAGAACAAGCGGTAATGTTATTCGGGTGTCGACCAGCAAAACACAAACTCCCTCATTAATACATTGAAAGTATGAATGAGCTTAAAAAATGATGGCGAATCATATCACAATTACAAAAAACATATAAAACGGTAAATTCTGATCCCTTGATGAGAATAATCTATAATTTTGTTTTATGAGATTTTTTTGATGATTAAATATAAAAATGCCCTGACCAAGTAAAATGAAATGAATCATTACTCGATCAGAGCATTAGTACAGCAATGCTGAATTAGATTTTAGAAACTAATTCTGGAACCACTGTATTTAAGTCACCTACTAACCAGTAGTCAGCTACTGCATTAATTGGAGCTTCTTCATCTTTGTTGATCGCAACGATCACCTTAGAATCTTTCATACCTGCCAAGTGCTGAATCGCACCAGAGATACCTACAGCAATATAAAGGTCTGGCGCAACGATTTTACCCGTTTGACCAACTTGCATATCGTTTGGAACGAAACCAGCATCTACTGCTGCACGAGATGCACCTTGAGCTGCACCAAGCTTATCAGCTAATGGATCAAGTACTTTATGGTAGTTCTCACCAGAACCTACACCACGTCCACCAGATACAACAATGCGAGCTGCTGTTAACTCTGGACGTTCTGATTTTACGATTTCTTCAGATATGAACTTAGAAATACCCGCATCACCAGTAGAAGTTGCAGCTTCAACCGCAGCAGATCCACCTTCAGCAGCAACTGCATCAAACGCTGTACCACGAACTGTACCAACAACAACTGATTCACCAGACTCTACAGTTGCAATCGCGTTACCAGCATAGATTGGACGCTTGAAAGTTTTAGGACCATCAACTGCAATAATGTCAGTAATCATACTAACATCAAGAAGTGCTGCAGCACGTGGAAGTACGTTTTTGCCCGTCGTTGTAGACGCCGCAAGAATGTGTGAATAACCTGCACCAATTGAAGCAACAAGCTTCGCTACATTTTCAGCCAATTGGTTTGCATATGCAGCATCGTCAGCTAAAAGAACTTTGCTTACACCAGCAACTTTAGCAGCTTCATCAGCAACTGCTTGAGCGCCTGAACCAGCAACTAATACAGTGATATCACCACCGATTTTTTGAGCCGCAGCTACAACGTTTAAAGTTGCACCGTTAAGTGCTTTGTTGTCGTGCTCAGCGATTACTAAAATACTCATGATTTTTATCCTTCTGTATTAGATCACTTTCGCTTCATTTTTTAGTTTTTCAACAAGCTCATCAACAGACTTCACTTGAACACCAGCTTTACGTTCAGCAGGCGCTTCAACTTTAACAGTCTTAAGCTTAGTTGCAGGATTAACACCAAAATCTGCAGGAGATTTAGTATCAAGCGGTTTCTTACGTGCTTTCATGATATTTGGTAGAGCAGCATAACGTGGCTCATTCAAACGTAAGTCAGTCGTAATAATCGCTGGAAGTGCTAGTTCAACAGTTTGTAAACCACCGTCGATTTCACGAGTCACTTGTACTTTATCGCCTTCAACTTTAACTTCTGAAGCAAATGTACCTTGACCAGCACCAAGTAATGCACCAAGCATCTGACCAACTTGGTTAGAGTCGTCATCAATTGCTTGTTTACCAAGAAGGATAAGTTGTGGCTGTTCAGCGTCTACAACGCCTTTAAGAATCTTCGCAACTTCTAAAGCACCAAGTTGGCTATCATCAGCTTCAACTAGGATACCGCGGTCTGCACCAAGCGCCATTGCAGAACGGATTTGTTCTTGCGCTTCTTTAGGACCAATAGAAACAACAACGATTTCTGAAACAGTTCCTTTTTCTTTTAAGCGAACCGCTTCTTCCACTGCGATTTCACAGAATGGGTTAATTGACATTTTAACGTTAGTAAGGTCAACCCCACTATTGTCCGGCTTTACGCGAACTTTAACGTTGGCATCAACCACACGTTTTACAGCAACAAGAGCCTTCATGTAATCCTCGGCTGTTTTAACAGAAGTAAATATTCAGAAAAGTTATAATAACTCTTCATTTAAAATTTTTAGGTGTCCTATCTTGCAATGTGTTTGGCATTTCGGTCAAGTCACAATTCACAAAACTGCTGTAAAAAAGCGTAATTTTCGTTGAACGGAGCGTTCACAAAATTATTTTGTTAATAAATTTGTCAGCTTTTCAATATTTTTTGTAAAAAATTAAACTTTGATTTTTAATATTTTTTTAATTTATTAACTACATCAGTTGAATTGATGCTGTAGACTCTTATTTTACGTTGAAAAGCGTTGGCGTGAGTCACCAAATTTGAGGTAAAAAATGTCATAACAGACAGCAAAAATTACAATAACAGCTATTCTTTTTGAGTATAATTTAACCAAAGTTAAATCTATTTGAATAGAAAGCGCAAACATTAGTTTGCGCTTTTTTAATGTTAATTCACAATGAGCCATGTTGCTGCCAATGAAAGCATCACTCCCGAACCACCATCAATCCATTTTTGACGTTTTTCATTTATCCCTGTTTTCTGTGTCAAAAATGCAAATACAAAACTCAATGATGAATAAATAATTAAGCATAATCCAATGAAGATTAGGGATAAGACAATCCCCTGTCCCATAATCGAAGAGGTATGCTGGTTAATAAATTGAGGCAAAATCGCAAAATAAATAAGCATACCTTTAGGATTAAGTAAGGATGTTATAAAACCGCGTCGAATCGGACTAATGACCTGACTTTGTTTAATTTCAATATTTTTGTGATTAAGCGCAGATCGAATCAAATTAAATGCCAAATAAAGCAAATAACAGATTCCTAACCATTTGATCGTTTCAAAAATAATAGGGAAAGAAATAATGATAGCCGCAATACCCACAACGACTAAAAAAGAATGGACGAAATAACCCAAACACACCCCTAAAGTCGCCATAACGCCTGCTTTCGCATTTTTACCCATTACCTGTGACAGAATAAATAACATATCCGGACCAGGCGTAAAAATAAGAGGGATAACTGTCAAAGCAAATAACCAATAGGTAGACATTTTCTTTCTTCCATCATTAATGAAAATGAAAAAAAAGTATCTTCGAATTTACATAAAATAGGATTTCAAATATTCTATTTATTCTTTAATTTTTAGAATTTAATTCTAATATATGAAAATAATATCTAAATCAATTTCAGTTAAATTAGATCGTATCGATAAAAGTATCATTCATGAACTTCAAACCAACGGTCGAATTCAAAATAATGATTTAGCCAAAGAGATTGGCTTATCA
>NZ_JFYL01000016.1 GCF_000632455.1 Acinetobacter sp. Ver3 | reverse complement strand
TTGCTTCATTTATTTATATCGTAAATCTCATTCCATGATATCAATTTAACACTACTGTCATGGTACGGACTACTAATGAGCCAAAAGGATTCACAATGAACCAGCTTCATTCCTCTCAGCTAACTGGGCAAAATTTTAGTAATGAATCAATTTTCAACAGCCAAAACTTGGTCTTCAATCAAGCAGATTTGAGCGAAACTTGTAAAAATGTAGGGCAAATTTTTAAGCCTCATGCACTAAAAGTGTTAAAATTAGCTAAAAATTTTAGTGCAAGCATGCACCATGTTCAAACTGGGGCTCTTTCTATCAGCCGCTTGGAATATGGCGCAGATGTATTGATCGAACCAGATCAACTTGAAAAGTTTTATCTTATTCAGATTCCTACTCGAGGCTATGCAGAAATTGAATTCGGTAAAGATAAATTTATTTCTTACTCAGAAGTAGCGTCAATTATCTCACCTGACCAATCACTCAGAATGCGCTGGCGAGCTCACTCCCCTCAACTCATTCTCAAAATTTCAAAAGATGATTTTGCACATCATTGTCAGCAACATATCGTGAAATCTGAACAAAAAAATGTAATTTTTAATCCTCGACTTGATTTTACCACTCAATCTGGTGGTTATTTTCTGCAACTTTTGAGAACCATGATGGATGCACTTAAATGTGAGCATCATCCTCTCCACCACCCACTTGCATTTAAGCAGTTTGAATCAAATCTATTTAATGCGCTTATTTATGGACAACCAAATAATGCTTTTTTTAAAGCAAATTCTCATCATGAGAAAAAATTAGCGCCCTACTTCATCAAACGGGCTGAAGCATACATTCACCACCACTTGCATGAACCACTCAACATAGAAGTCTTGGCTGAACAATCAGGTGTAAGTGCACGAACACTATTTGCAGGATTCAAAAACCATTTTGGCATTACCCCTATGGCATACTTACGTGAGCTTCGTTTTGAACAAGCTCATCTTGAACTGATGAATAATGAACATGCCACGGTCACTGATGTTGCATTTAAGTGGGGCTTTACTCATTTAGGTCGTTTTTCACAAGAGTACAAACGTCGTTATGGCGAGCTGCCATCATCAACGCGTAAGATTACACAAAATTCACTCTTCTCTTAATTTTATGTCTGCCAATAAAAAAGCCTGTGAAATCACAGGCTTTTTTGATTAGAAATGATGAATGTATCGAATTTGTAATCGATCGCCTTCAGTTCTATTTTTTGCATCATGCTCAAAATATGCATTTGCGACTACATGATTTTTTGGCGAGTGGCTATACATAAGTCCAGGTCCAACTGCCCACACACTTTCTTTGCGACCATCGACTTTTACACCATCAACTTTAGTATCGGTAAGCTGTTTTAAATAGTACCCACTTAACCCCAATCGAATCTGATCATGTACAGCATATTCAGATGCTAAGTTAATGTGTACTGCTTGCCCCGCTTGGATGTCATCAGCAGCACCAAAACCATAAGTTGGATCATCATTTTTAAAATTATACAAATAATGAGCGCGTGTCGAAGCTGTCCATTTCGGATTAAACCAATACGTTGCAGCCCAATATGGATTGAAGGAAAATGCATTATTACCCGGATTAATATCACGGTTTTGCTGATATTCCCCTGTCGGCAAATTTATCTGTAATTCTATTCGATGGACAAATTTTGGTCCCTGTTCACCCATGACTGGATCAAACTGGAGAAATGGACCAATCATCAAATCTCCAAATCCACTTTTAGCTTTTAAGGCTTGATTATTTAAACCATCGTCAACGCTGATTTTACTTAAATAAGGGATAAGTAAATTCAGACCTAGACTTGAATGAGCAGTCGGTTTATAGGTCGACATGTAACTTAATTGCTCGACAATCACTTGATAATTTAAATCTGTTTTGGGCAGCGGAAGCTTTTGTCCACTCGTATCTCTCAACTTATCACTGTCATAATGTTGAAAATACGTTTGCGAATACCAACCAGGTCCAGCTGGTAGTCCACCATCTAGAAAGCTGGTCATACCCAAATTCACAGTCGGTAAATCATAAGCAAAAACATGTGATGAATTTGCTGTAGTAAACAAGGTTAAAGCACTTAATATAATTTTATTTTTCATGTGTATTTCCCATAAAAAACCACGATTATTCATCGTGGTTTTTAAAGCAATGATTAAAGGTCTGGATGGCTCGCTGCAATTTGGTAACGACCAGCATGAAACACTAAGGGCTCACCAGCAGTTTGTTGATATTTTTGAATTTCACCGATAAAAATCAAGTGATCGCCACCTTCGTATTGCTGTACATTTTTACAGACAAGTGTAGCAAGTGCTTCGTTCAGTAATGGAACACCTGTATCACATTCACCATGATCAACTGTGGCAAACTTATCTTGTGCACCACGGGCAAAATGGGTAGAAAGCTGATGCTGCTCCTTCGTTAACATATGAATTGCAAAGTGCTCAGCTGCAACAAAATCGGGCAAACTTGGTGCTGTTTTCGACAAGCTCCACAACACAAGCGGTGGATCTAATGACAACGAAGAAAATGAATTGGCTGTCATACCCACTTTTCGTCCATCCGTTCCACGTGTGGTGATTACGGTAACACCTGTGGCAAACTGACCAAGAAGATTACGAATCTCGCGAGGATTACTGATGTCAATCTCTTGCAGATTAATTTTATCTAATACATCCATTTTTAACACCTCAGTTCCATCAAGCCACTTGAGAAACTTGATCTGTTTCTAATAATTCTTTCGCTGCGTTTTCGTCAAACCACCACGGTGAAAAGTTACGTGGATCATCAAAATTATTAACGATCTGAGAAGCTAAATTATGATTTTGAGATGCTGCACCCAGTAGCTCAACAACATGAGGTTGAGGTGGAACCAATAAACTATTTGTCCAGCTCACGACTTTTTCAGCATATGACCAATATTTTTCAAATGTTGACTCCATCCAATCTTCAGTAAACGCTTGATTACCGTGTGCTAAGATCGCATCGAAATAAACCTTGCTACACTTAGCTGCATTATTTGATCCTTGACCTGTGATTGGATCATTCACCACCAATGCATCTGCCATACCAAATATTTTTTTACCAGAAGCCAATGTCATGACAGGTTTACGTACCGTTGGTGGGAAACGTCCTGCTAAATATCCGCCATTATCTGTCAGCGTTACGTCTTTACAACGCTCATATTCCCACGGCAAATGTTCTTTCAAAATTTCTAAGCTTTTATTTAAATGTTCTTCTGGTGTTTTAACTTCAGCCCAGCAATCCATAGGACCATTAGGAATCCCTTCAAAAACCATAATGTCACATGGACCATTTACTGTAAGCGCAGGAAAACAAAAATACTCACCCACCCCAGGAATAATATTAAAGCTCACTCTCGAGTATGGTGAAATTGGCTTCATTCCATTCACATAAGTCAAAGCCAATGCACGCTGAGGTTTGTCAAAAGTACTACGTACTGCGTCACGTGCAAACTCTTTAACAACTTCACCTTTACCCGCAGCCAATAGCACTAATTCATACTCGTCAGCCAAATGTTCTAATTCATTTAGACCGACATCTTGGAGAACAAACTTGCCTCCACGGCGCTGAAACTCTTCAAGCCAATAAGGCATCTTGACACGTTGATCAACAGATTGAGCATAACGCTCTAATCGCGCACTCCATTTAAATGCTCTTTCACCACTTGCTGGATCAACCAAAGCAAAACTAATACCTTCTACCGCTGGACAATGCTCTTCCCAAAAATTTAATCCTAAATCACGCTCAGTCTGTAACGCAGTATGGAACATACATTGACTAGACATGACTTTACCTTGACGAATCTCATCAGGAGTTTTATTCGACAAAATCGTGATGTCATATCCCTTATCAAGCAGTCCTAATCCAAGTTGAAGTCCTGACTGACCTGCACCAACAATTGCAATTTTTCTCATCTTTATTCTCCAATATTTAATTTATTCTGCTAAACGTGGTATTGCGGGTTGATTCGTTTCAGGCCCCATGACTGAATACCCACCATCTACCGCATAATCTGCGCCAGTCACAAAACTTGCAGCATCCGACAATAAGAATGTCACTACATTTGCCACTTCTGCCGGATTACCCAAACGTCCCAAGAGATGATAATCAGTTGCTACAGCATCAGCTTTCGCACGATTTTGTCCACTCACTTCAGAAATCACTCTCGACCAAATCCAACCTGGTGAAACTGAGTTGACACGGATACCATCTGGCGCAAAATCCATTGCCATTGATTTGGTCAGTTGTAAAATTGCTGCTTTAGACACTGGATATAACCAACGCCCCGTTTGAGCACATTGCGCTGAAATCGAGGTGAAATTCACCACTGACCCTTTATTTTTTTGCAAATCTTCATATACGGCACGCGTTAGCTCAACAATAGACACCAAATTGATATCCAATGCTTTTAACCAATCTGATCGTGGTGATTTGAAACCATCATCAAGATAGGTACATGCCAAATTCACTAAATAACTGACTTCACCTAGATGATTTCTAATGCTGTTCACCGCTTCCTGAATTGCGATGTCTGAAGTTAGATCAGTTTGTATAAACATCACTTCATAAGGATGTTGCGCAGCTATGGTTTTTCCGTAATCATCAATGTCTAAAATGGCAACTTTAGCCCCTAAATTCACGAGACTTTGAACCACAGCCTGTCCAATCAATGTTGATCCACCACTGACAATGGCAACTTTATCTTTAATTTTTAATTCCATTTTTTGCCCCACATATTTTGATTATTCGATTGGCTTACCAGCACTCGACTCCCAACTTGGCATCAAGCCATTTGAAGGAATATCTTCATCTAAAAGTTTGTTCGCTGTTTCTACGCCTGCGACAGGTAATCCTTCTGGATTAAGTAGTCCGATTTGGACAAGTACAGAAGCTTGATCCCAATAAATATGTTCGTGACAAAGTTTTGGACCTCTAAACTGAATGACCCCCAACATCGGAATTTCGACATATTTTCCAGTCGGTTTTACACCTGGTAATAACCAATCTATTTCAGTATCGTGAGTGAAACTCATGATGAATTCATCCACAACCTGAGTAGATCCCACGGTTCTTGAAATTGAGGTGATTTTCATATCTTGAGGGTTTTGATGTACAAAATGATATCGATAGAATCGCGCTAACTGGCTATATCCCACACCACCTGTCAATGTTGGAATGTGATTCACATATGGTTGAGCGACCATCGTTGCCATAGTTGCTGGTACATCGCGCGTGTCGAACTCATGTCTGATATGCTCTTCCCACAATGCAACTAAGTCATAGTGAGGGCCAACCGTTTCATGTAATGCTGTTACGGTACGTTCATGGGCAAATCGCGCCGATGGTTTGTGATAATGATCGCTATTCGGTCGTGCAAATGCGTGATCAACACCTTCATAAACATAAGCATGAATATGTTTAAATTGTGCGCATGCTTCAGTGATTTGATTTCGCGCTTCAGCTGGACAGAATTGATCAAGTTCAGCCATGTGTAACACAAGCTTACCCTTCACATTCGAGAGTTCATCGAGCGCTTTTTCAATGCCTACACCGTAGTAAGCAACCGAACACGCTAAGTTATCAATACGGCATGCAGCCAAATATGCAAGTTTTCCACCAAGACAGTATCCGACCACTGACTGACCCGTAGTCGTGTCACACGTATCTAAAGTTGAAAAAAAATCTAAACTTTCACGAATATCATTTACACCCTGATCTTCATCATATTGCTGATAAAGTTGAAAAGCTTTTTCAAAATCCTCAGGTGTATAACCTAGCTCAATGTTTGGTGCAGTACGCCAAAATAGATCAGGGACTAAAACGGTATAGCCTTCCTCTGCGAGAAAGTCAGCTTTAGCTCGCATCGCTGCATTAATACCAAATATTTCATGGCACAATACAATCCCTGGACCTTTCTTCGCTTCTGGCACTGCCAAATATCCTGAATAACGATTCCCTGATTTGGTGGTGATCTCAATCGTTTGACCTGTCATTTTTTCTTCCCTAAGACATCAAATATGATCTGATCATGAAATGAAATGCGATAACAAACTGTCCAAAAGATGCGGAGACTATCCAGAGACTGCTGATTCTTTACACAAAGAATTTGCATAAATGGATATCGAATTTAATTATTCAATGAACGAAATTGAGTCGTTGGTTATAATATTGGTTCGACTCATTTATCTTTTGCTAAAAATAGATCTTATAATCGATTTACGCATTTTTTCTCATGCTAAGCTTGAGCAGTACTTCTTCGTTTCAAAATTTAACTACAGGTTTTTTTCACAGATGACTTTAGATCAATCCAATATCGATCTTTCAACATTGACGCCAATGATGCAGCAATACATGACGGTGAAATTACAGCACCCGCATTCGTTAATGTTCTATCGTATGGGTGATTTCTACGAGTTATTTTTTGACGATGCGCATAAAGCCGCCAAAATTTTAGGGATTACGTTAACCCACCGTGGTAAAGCGAATGGACAACCGATACCAATGGCTGGGGTTCCTTATCATGCAGCAGAAGGATACTTAGCGCGTTTAGTTAAAAAAGGTGAAACCGTTGTTATTTGTGAACAACTTGGGGAAGTCACTGGTAAAGGACCTGTCGAACGTGGTGTAGTCAGAATTATTACACCGGGTACATTGACAGACGATGCATTGCTGAATGCCCATCAGAGTTCAAATTTAGTATCCATCTGTATTAAATCTGATGAAATTGGTATCGCCCTATTAGATCTCAGTGCAGGTATTTTTAAAGTCCAACAACAAAGTTTTCAAGCTGAACAACTTCCTCTGGAACTTGCGCGTCTTATGCCAAGTGAAGTTTTGATTGATGAAGATTTCAAGCATCCAGAAGTGGTTGAACAGATTAAGCAAATTCTTGATTGTCCCGTTACAAAACGCCCAAATGTAGACTTCAATCTGAATAATGCGCAAAAAACTTTATGTGATCAATTTGCCGTAAGTACTTTATCTGGCTTTGGAATTGAACATCTTGAGTTAGCGAAAGCAGCCGCGGCAGCTTTAATTCATTATGCTAAAGATACCCAAAAGACAGCATTGCCACATATTCGTTCAATTCGACTTGAACAAAGCTCCGATTTTATCGCTCTTGATCCTGTGACGCGACGGAATCTAGAGATTATTGATCCTTTATTTGAGCATGGCACTTCATTATTTGATTTAACCAACCAATGCCAAACGGCTATGGGTAGCCGACTGCTGAGTCGAATCTTGATGCAACCCATTCGTGATACTGCGTTGTTAGACCAGCGTTTAGATGCGATACAAACCATATTATCTGGCTATCATGAAGCTCCGATTCGTCTGGTATTAAAAGAAATCAGTGATATCGAACGCGTACTCAGCCGTGTGGCATTAGGAAGTGCGCGACCACGTGATTTAGTGCAACTACGTCAAGCCTGTGCTCAGATTCCGTATTTACGCCATGCATTAGCACCAATGACTTCAACACAGCAATCCGCTTTAATCGATCAATTGAATGAGGAATTGGGTGACTTTAATGGTTTACATCATCGCCTCATGTCAGCCATTGTGGAAAACCCACCTGTTCTACTCAGAGATGGCAATGTCATTGCAAATGGTTTTGATCATGAATTGGATGAACTTCGTCAAATACGCGATCATGCAGGACAATTTTTAATTGATTTAGAAATCAAAGAAAGAGAAACAACAGGTATAAACACACTAAAAATCGGTTATAACCGAGTGAGTGGGTATTATATTGAATTAACCAGAGCGCAAGCAGAACAAGCTCCTGCCCATTATATTCGTCGTCAAACATTAAAAAATGCTGAACGTTACATCACCCCTGAATTGAAGTCTTTCGAAGATAAAGTGCTTTCAAGTGAATCGCGTGCATTGGCTCGTGAAAAACTTTTGTTTGAAATGTTATTGGATGAATTACGTCAAGATATTGCCAATCTTCAAATGATGGCGAGTGCCATTGCTCAACTGGATGTACTGACAAACTTCGCACATCTATCAAGATTATATAATTGGAATCGTCCGGAATTTAGCCCTGAAATTGGAATACACATTCAAGCAGGACGCCATCCCGTTGTTGAATCACTGATTAAAACGCCTTACACCCCAAATGATACTTATTTAGATGTACAGCATCGTATGTCGATTATTACAGGCCCAAATATGGGTGGTAAATCCACATTCATGCGTCAGACGGCGTTAATTACGCTCTTGGCATATTGCGGTAGCTTCGTTCCAGCGAAATCTGCCAAATTGGGACCTATTGATCGGATCTTTACGCGTATCGGTTCAGCAGACGATCTTTCTTCAGGCAAATCTACATTTATGGTGGAAATGACGGAAACTTCTCAAATTTTACATCATGCCACTCAACAATCTTTGGTATTAATGGACGAAGTGGGTCGTGGTACAAGTACTTATGATGGTTTGTCATTAGCTTGGGCTTGTGTCCTTGATTTGACGCATCGCATTAAATGTTTATGTCTTTTTGCAACGCACTATTTTGAATTAACAGAATTAGGCATGGATCCGTGTATTGATAATTATCATGTCACTGCGCAAGAAGTGAATGGTCATCTCATCTTATTGCATAAGGTTCAAAAAGGTCCTGCAAGTCAAAGTCATGGTTTACAGGTCGCTAAACTAGCAGGTATTCCTCAAAACGTGATTAAAGAGGCTCAAGCTAAACTTAAAAAACTGGAGAAACTCCAACTGCAAACCCAACCTGTGCAAAAAGATTTGTTCTCTCAAGATTTATTTTCAAATAGTAACCCTGTAGAAAAAATTATTGAAGTTGAAAAAGTGGTTGAAATTCGTAAACCTTCTCAAGTTGAACAACTTCTTTCAGAAATTATTGTAGATGACTTAAGTCCAAGACAGGCTTTAGATCAACTCTACCAACTCAAACAATTACTCCAAAAATCTTAGTTCAAGCACACTCAATCAATAAGCCAGCGATCTGCTGGCTTTTTTTAATCATGATTTTTGAAATCAGAGGCAGAATGCCTGAGAATTTGCAAATTAGTACGATCTCATCATAAATATTACTGATTTAGTAGCATCCCCTATATTAAATATCAAGAAAAGGAATTGTTAGTTTCGTTCAATTTGCCTAAAATACAGCATTCGTTATTAGAACCATATTTTTTAGGTAGCTGACGCCATGACCTTTGTTGTCACTGAAAATTGTATTAAATGTAAGTATCAAGACTGCGTAGAAGTTTGCCCAGTTGACTGTTTCTATGAAGGTCCAAACTTTCTAGTCATTAATCCAGATGAGTGTATTGACTGCGCGTTATGTGAGCCTGAATGCCCTGCAAATGCCATTTTCTCGGAAGATGAACTGCCTGAAGGTCAAGAAGTCTTTATCGAACTCAATGCTGAACTTGCAGAAAAATGGCCAAATATTACTCAGATTGGTGATCAGCCAGCTGACCGTGAAGAATGGAATGGCAAACCAAACAAATTGCAATATTTAGAAAAATAATCCAATGAGAGATCAGCTTCGGCTGATCTTTTTTATACCCAATTGGTACATTTATTTGCAATTTATACGTATTCTTGATAATCAATTAGCATAAAATAGAAACTTATTTGCTTTAGTAAAATTTATTTATAATGAAATTAATTTTGAAGGGCTTGTGCTCAATCAGTGCAATATCGTTGATATTGATTGGATGTACGTCCTCCCCTCAAAAAGGACGAACAATCGTCACCAATGATGGTCAACGCATATATATTCCACAAGAAAAAATAACCTATGAACGTCCAGCGCGACCAAAAGTCATGCCGAATTCTTATCGTGTTTGGCTGATGCAAGGTAATAACCAAGCTCAAGCACGAGAATATGAACAATACTTAGAACGTAATAATGTTGGCAATATTATCCCAAGTTTTGAACTCTTTAAATCAGCACGTGCTTGGCAGAAATGTGGTAAATCTGAATATATGGTTCCAAACCGTGAGCTATGGTCGAATCAGTTACCAACACTGAAAGTATTTAAATATCTCGTTGCAGCAAGGATTTTAACTGATTTTGAGGTTACATCTGTATATCGTGACCTTCCATTAAATCAGTGTGCTGGTGGCGCAGGTTCGTCTCGACACTTGTATAACTCAGCCATTGATTTCAGAATCGGTCCTGAATTTCCTCAGGCTGAAGATTATGCATTCATCGAAAATTCTAAATTTAAATTGTGCCAATTTTGGCAGAATTATGGTCAAAGCTTAAATATGGGCTTAGGTTTGTATGCGACTGGTCAAATACATATTGATACTCAAGGTTACCGAACTTGGGGACCCGATCTGACTCGAAATACATCTTTATGCCATTACTAATTTTAGATGATCACATTTAATTAAGAGGTCTTTGACCTCTTTTTTTTTGACTGATTTTTCAGCATCAAAGCATCAGAAATTTGCACATTCACTCGAAACGATTACAATGCACTGAACTCCCTACAGGTACTCAGTTATGCAACAACAATGGTCAGATATTGATGCTTATATTGAATCTCATCTGATGCCAGAAGATCCAATTTTAACTCAGACTCTACAAAATACAGCTGATAAGGGTTTTCCTGACCATCTAGCAGTTGCTGCTAACCAAGGCATGTTATTACAAATGTTGATTCAAATGAATCAGTGTAAGCGTGTGTTAGAGCTTGGAACCTTTGCGGCTTATAGCACCATGTGGCTAGCAAGAGCTCTTCCTGAGGATGGATATATTCTCACGATCGAGGGTCGTGATACACATGCAGCACTCGGTCAAGAAAATATCGACAATGCGAAATTAAAGCAAACGGTTGAATTAAAAGTTGGTCGCGCTGCGGATATTCTCAAATCTTTACCTGAAAATTTTGAGCCATTTGACTTTATATTTATTGATGCTGATAAACAAAGTTACCCAGAGTATTTAGAACTATCACTTAAATTTTCACGCTCAGGTACCATTATTTTTTTAGATAATGTGATTCGCGCTGGTGATATTTTGGATGAAAAAAATGTCAAACCAAGCATCGAAGGTATTCGTGAAATGTACCGCCTTATGCAGAATCATCCTCGACTATTGTCGAGTACAGCATTACAAACCGTCGGCAGTAAAGGACATGATGGTTTTGCACTGGCGATTGTCAAATAAATCTTAATACTAGTCATTAGTATCACTTAAAGGAGTATTCATCAATTTGAATACTCCTTTTTTTTGCACTAAAGCCCTGAAAAAGTTATCCCCGATTCCTGTTTGTATTCCTGTGGATAAAAATAAAATATTATGGCAAACACCTGATTTTCATAAGCTTTAATCAAAAGATTATAAAATAATCAAACCATAAAACCCTACTGTTCTAAAAATTTATCCACCTTCTACCAGTAAAGTTGAACCAATATTTATCAAGTAAAATTAATCAAAATTGATTGATCATTTAGCAACCAACAATGGAACGACTGAATTTCTAAATATATTGGTCGTAATACTGCCCAAGAAAAATTGTTTTACTTTACTGCGACTATAAGCACCTAGCACAATTAATTGAATTTGATGTTGTTGCTGATAATCTAAAATATTCTCAGCGACATCACCAAAACGGTATTCAACAACCACATCCAATCCAGCTTCACGTAAATACTGAGCTGGGATATCAAGAATTTCGGGATGATCACCCACATAAAGCAAATGACACTGAAGTGTTCTTAATAAATCACTTTTAGCAACACGATGCATCATTTCTTTACAAGTCTGAGAATCTTCATAGGCGAAAATAAAACGTGTTGGTGGCTTAAAGGTTTCACCAACAGTTAAAACCGTACAACGAGCACCACGAATAAAATTCTCTACATTACTCCCTAAGCTTTTGTGTTTTTCCGCGGAGCGCTCACCCACTCGACCAATAATCGCAATGTCATTTTCATTTAAAACATTGAAACTCTGTTCGAGGAAATCGCCTTTTTCTTGAATTTTTATAGGCGTAATACCATATTTTTCTTCAATCACTTCTGAAATATGTGAAAGCAAATTATTACTATAATCTAAGGCTAATTCACTTTGTTTTTGTTCTAATTCCGCAAGTTCTTTTAAGAGCATCGCATTACTTTCAAATCCAATCACACCACTAATTTCACCCAGATGATAACTTGCAGGATAGTAATCTAAAACCTGTAAAAGGACTAACTCACGTTTAGTTCGATCCGCAATCCAAGCTGCTGCTTCAGCTAAGGCATGAATACATGGGGATGAATCAATACACGCAATTACACGGTTCATGATTGCCTCACTATGACACGATGTCTGATTGTTCTTTTCTTTAAACTATCATAGCTTTCGGGCAAATGAACATGGTTTATGTAATTTAATTCGATCTTTCGCGTTACCAATTATTCACGCATTCGTATAAATTGAGCTGGATTCCCTGCAACAACTTCTCTTACCTGAATATCCTTAGTAACCATACTATTCATACCTACAATCGCCTGTTCATGTATGGTCACGCCATCTTTAATACCCACATGCGCCCCTACCCAAACATCACGATGAATCTCAATGCCTTTTGAGCGTACTGCTTGCTGGTAAATAGGTTGATCTAAACTCATGCCATGATCAAAGGCATAAAGATGACAATAAGCTGCGATCCGTACTTGGTCATGAATCTTAATCCCAAGGCGTCCACCATCTAAAATACAATGATGATTAATGGCGACTTCAGACCCAATTTCTAAAGGACCATGCAAGGTACAATCCGCGGCAATAAAAGTATTATCCCCAATAATAATCTTCCGACCACGCTCAGCAAAAATATGGGCTAAAGGGGAAATGAAACAATTTTTCCCAATTTCAACAGTCTCCATATCCATTAAATAGGCTTGATAATCTTTTTGCCAAGCTTCTGCCCATTCACGATGCTTTGCCTTGAGTGACCAATATAACCAAGGCATGTAATTCAAACGATGTTTATGCTGTTCTCGGTACTTGAGTAAAGGATCATGTTCCGTCACGTTCGACATCCTCTATATTCAATTGCTCACGTCCACGAGTCACATCTTGGATTTTCAGTTTAAACGGCTCAATTTCATGAATTTGCATACGTGCAGTAATCAATACTCCAGAATCAACATATTCTTCAATATATTCAATTTTTTGTTGATTTAACTCATATTGAAAAATAGACCACTCATTAAATTGACATTTAAAATTTACAGTTTTCTTATCGATGAGTTCAATTTTTTCGACCTGTAATAAGCATTGCCCTGCTACACCTCCGTATGCTCGTACCAAGCCTCCAGTTCCGAGTTTGATACCACCATACCAGCGGTTTACCAATACAATAATATTAGTGAGCTCATTCCCTTCAATCGTTACAAGTATGGGTCTTCCAGCTGTTCCTGAAGGTTCTCCATCATCATTAAAACGGACTTGATGCCCAATTTTCCATGCCCAGCATTGATGGGTCGTCGAGGCATCAAAATACTGGTTTAAAAATTCTTTTACATCCTGTTCATTTTCCACAGGTGCGGTGATCGCCTGAAAACGGCTTTTCTTAATATCTTCTTCATAGATATAAGTCTGAGCAAGAGTAAATGGCATGGTAAATTACAACAATTGAACTCAAACACATTATGCGTGATTCAATCATATTAAAAAACCCAATCAAAAGATCATTGATTGGGTTTTAAACAGACTGAAAAATAAAGATTATCGTTCGCGTAACGCTTCCTTCGCCTTATTGAATGGTTTCAACAGGTATTCAAGAATCGTTTTTTGACCTGTCTTAATATCAACCGTTGATACCATACCCGGCGTGATTGGGAAAGCTTGCCCAGCTTTGTTATAAAGCTTGTCTGAATCAGTACGAATATACACACGATAATAGAATTGATCTTGTTTAACTTCATCACGAAGCGTATCAGGAGAAATGACTGTTACCTCTCCTTTTAAGCCACCGTAAATTGAATAATCGTACGCAGTGATTTTAACTAAAGCTTCCTGTCCAGGATGAATAAATGCAATATCACGCGGTGAAATTCGCGCCTCAATTAAAAGTTGTTCATCCAAAGGGACAATGGTCATCAACTTACCATTCTGAGGAATAACACCACCCAAAGTCATCACATCAATTTCTTTCACTACACCGCGGACTGGTGCTTTAAAGATTGTACGATTCAGACTATCAGATTTACCTTTGATCACTTGTTGTTGAGTTTCGACATCCGTGCTCGCCTTAGATAACTCTTCACGTGCCTGAACATAGTACTGATTACGAATATCGTTAATTTGGTTGGTTAATTCATTTGCTTGACGTTTTAAACGTAAAACTTCAACTTCACTCGCAGCACCTTTGGCAACAAGCGGTTCTGTCATTCTCAATTCTTGCTGAACTAACGTAAGTGCTTGCGTTAAGCCAGCAATAGATTCTTCCATATTGGCACGTCTAGAACGATAAAGCTGAGTTTCTTCAGCAACCAATTTTGGAATTTTTTGAACTGATTCTGGAAATACCAGTGGACCGCCATTCACTTCCGCACGTAAACGCGCAGCTGTTGCTTGCGATGACAGTAGTAAAGATTCTGATTCACCCACATTTGAAGCAAATCGTGTCGGATCAAGTTGAGCAAGGGTTTGCCCTTTTTCAACAATATCACCTTCTTTAACTTCAAGTTTGGTTAGAATCCCGCCCTCTAAAGATTGGATCACTTGTTCCTTGGAAGTTGGAACCACTTTACCTGTACCATTAGAAACTTCTTCAAGTTTGAAAATAGCTGCCCAAATAATGAGTGCAAGCAAACCCAGACCAATAATCCAAATGGTAATACTGACCTTCGGTAATGGTGGCTCTAACTGAGACACTTTTAATGAACGTTGTTGTTTTAATTCTTCGCTCATGATTTAGCCCCTGAATTTGCTTGTTGCTGGCCAGAATTATTTAAAATTTGATCACGTGGGCCATCCATAACGATACGACCATCATTCACCACAATAATACGATCCACTAACTCTAAAACTGCACGGCGGTGGGTTGCCACAACCAATGTGCGATGTCCAAGCCAGTTCTTCATATGATCAATTAATTGTTTTTCAGATACATCATCAATCGCAGCTGTAGGTTCATCTAACAACAGAATATTTGGCTGACAAATGAGGAGTCTTGACAATAAAAGTGCCTGACGTTGTCCACCAGAGAAGCCTACACCACCTTCTAAAATAATATGATCTAGTCCTTCTTTTTTTTCTTGAATGAAGTTGAGTGCACCTGTTACAGCAAGTGCTTTTAATAAATCATCATCTGTAGCTAATGGTGCACCTAACGTTAAGTTTTCTCTGACTGTACCAAAGAATAGGTGCGCATTTTGATTCAACAAACCTACGTCACGACGAACGTCTGATGGGTCCAACAAGGTAATATCAATATTATCTAATTGAACTTTACCTTGAACTGCGGTTTGCATACCTGAAAGTAATTGAAGAATGGTCGATTTACCTGCACCGTTACGCCCAAGAATCGCAATTTTTTCACCTGGTTTAATTTCAAGTTTAGGAATAACAATACTTGGTTTAGGATCTTCTTCGCCGTATTTAAAGACCACACCATTTAATTCATAATGACCATTGAGTACTGATCGCTGAATCAATTGTGAACGTTCAGGATGGTCAACCTGTTTACTCATTAATTCATCAAGACTTTCTTTCGCCGTTTTGGCTTGCTGATAACGACCAAGAACACCAGTAACTTGCGCAATTGGCGCTAACATACGTGAAGATAGAATCGAACATGCCACTAACGCACCAGTGGTCATTTCTCCATCCATTACCGCAAAACAACCCACCAATACTACAATTGCAAAGGTCAACCCCTGTAATTTTTGAGTCCAGAGATTCAATACGCCTACTATTTTACGTTGTTTCATGCTGATAGAAGCTGAAACATCATTCATGTGATTCCACTGATTTTGAAAACGAGACTCTGCACGTAACAGTTTAATATCTTCAATACCTTGAACGGCTTCAACAAGAATCGCATTTCGTATTGATGACTCACGCATACCCTCTTTAGCCAATTGCGCTAATTTTTTTTGCGCCAAAAGCCCTGGAATAATCATCAGCGGTACAACCACCAAAATTACCCAGAAAAGATTGCCACCAATAAGCCAAAAAATACCAAGGAACAGGAAGAAGAATGGTAAATCAGCAAAGGCGGTAATCGTTGTAGATGTTACAAGCTCACGTACACCTTCTAGTTCACGAATTTGTGAAATAAACGTTCCCGTGGATTTAGATCGTTCACTATTTTTAATACGTAAAGCATGACCAAAGACCCGATCTGAGACTCTTAAATCCGCACGCTTACCAATCATATCTGAAAGAATTAATCGTGAGTATTTCAATGCGAATTCAAAGATTGCAGCAAGTAATACACCACCTGCCAATACCCACAAGGTTGGAATAGATTGTGCTGGAATTACACGGTCATACACATTCATCGAGAAGACGATTGTCGCGAGTGCTAATACGTTTGCAAGCAATGATGCAAACATAATATCGATATAGCGTTTCCAATCGCGTAATACAATTTCCCAAAACCAATTTTTTTCGTATGGCTTGATATATTCGTCAATACGCGCATCAGGTACTGAGGTTTCTGGTCTTAAAATATAGACTGAGTCGATGACATCTAACAATGTATCTACTGAAAATGTCTGCGCTAACCCTTCATCACCGCTCAGTTGAACACTTGCGTTACCTTGTGCATCTGCACGATCAATGACGCCAACTTGCCCATCTTTAAATCCGACCAATACCGGTAAACGCCACGGATTTAAAATATCAGGGCTAAAATCCACTTTACGGACATGTAAACCTACTTGGCGTGTCATAATTGCCAAGATGTCATCGACAGACTGGTTCTGATTCCAATTAAGTTCTAATCGAATACGTTCAGCAGAGGTTTCAATTCGATAGTGACGTGCAACCGTCAGGACACCTTGTAACCATGGTTGATAATTTATTCTTGTATTCATGGTTTCAATTCTACCCCTTGAATGGTCAAATTATTAAGTTGATATACATCACGGCTCTTACCAGAAGCAGCTATATACTGAACTAAGTTTTCGTAAATATCATAACGTGCCGTTTCAATATCTGAATTCGAACGGTGAATCGCTTGCTCAGCATTTAAAAGATCAACAGCTGTACGAGTGCCAAGTTTATATTGTTCTTGATATAACTCTTTTGTTCTTACTGATGTCGCTTGTTGATCAATTAATACTTTCATTTGTCGCTGTTTATTTTCAACTTGTTCTTGAGCACGACGAATTTCATCAATTGTTTCTAAATAAACTGCATTTACTTTTGCTTTGGCAGCTTCTTCTGCAAACGATGCCGCACGACTGCGTGAACTAATTGCACCACCTTGGAAGAAAGTACTATTTGCTTCAAGCATAATAGAACTATCTGTTCCATCGTCTTGGTTGTTATTCGGATTACGTCCGTTGACTGCTTGACTCAATGTACCTTTAACATTTAACGTAGGATAACGACTCAATTGAGTTTGTTTTTTTTCTAATTCTGCAACATCAACTTCAGCTTTGGCAGCCATCATTTTCGGAATTTCGTTAAACTTTGGCTCTGAATAAATATCTGAAGCCTTAATTAAACTCTCAGGAATTTCCCAGTTATATTTTGATATATCTGTTCCCATCAAAGTTCTAAGACGTTGTTTAAATACATTGAGCTGTGTTTCTTGCAGAATTAAATTTGATTGTGCAGATTCATAATATGATTGCGCTTGAATTGGATCGGCCTGACTGCTGATACCTGCCTCTGCACGTAAGTTAGCAATTTCTCGGATTCGTGATATACCAGCAATTTGCTCACGTGCAATACGTGTAATTTCTTCATATCGCTTAATATTCACAATGGCAGAAGCCACTTCAAGAGCAATTTGGTCAATTGTGACAAGAACTTGAGCTTGACTAAACTGTAACTTAGCTTCTTCTGTACCCACTAGTGATTTTTGTTTACCAAAGTCAAAAAGTAGTTGTGTCGCATTGACATTAAATAATTGACGCCCTCTTTCTCCTGAAGTCATATCTCCAGTTGAAACACCTGCACTCAACTGTGGGTAATAACCTGCTTTAGCAACATCAATAAATGCATTTTGTGATGCGAGTGAAGAAACACTTTGTGTCACTTCAGGATGTCTCGCTACTGCGATCTTGATCGCATCGTATAAGCTTAACGTTTGTTTATCAGCCGTACCATTCATAAGTGGCATAGATACTGGAGCACTTGGCGAAGCTTGTGTCGTGATCACAGGCAATTGCTCAACCTGTTTAGGATCAAAGCTAAAATCACTCAGTTCATTTAACTTAACTTGTCTAAAGTCATCATCAGCTTTAGGTTTAAAAAACTGATCCATATTTGATTTTAATGCAGTTAAACTGAATTTTTTCTTTGCTTGCGGTTCAGCATTCACCGTATTGTATTTTTGTTCGGATACGACTTTATCAGCTTTAGGCTTAATATTTACAACTGGCTTAATCGACTGCGATTGTTCAGATATTTTCGCTTTCTGCTCTATTGGTTTTGAATAAACAATTGTAGGTTTATTTACAGCCAAAGCACTAGTCTGTTGTTGAACGATCAAGTTTGGACGCTCAATTACATTCTGTGTTTCTAACTTATTATGAGAACCTGATTTAAAAGGCCAAAAAGCTTTGGCTTTAGATACAATACTTTGACGATGTTCAACTTGTGCTACTGTTGAAGGTGGAGCTTGTAGCAAGTTGTTTTGGCTGTTAATTTGTTGATCATTAACAATCTTCGGTTTTGGTGTACTAGACACTTTCAATGAAGATTCACTCACCGATTTTTGTAAAGACGGTGTCAAAACTTTTGTATTTGAAACATTGCCAGCAGCTTGGTGAGGACCCTCATCCAGCTTAGTTTTATCTTTGCCTATATTCCCAATAAATGAAAAGAGTTTACTTTTTGGTTTTTCTGTTTTGTTTTCTGAAACCGATGTTTCATTTTCTAGTAATTTTGCGTGTTGCGCCTCAATTAAAGATTCTGTTGGTTGATTTTGGATCTTTGGTTTAAGCGGTTTTAAAACCTGACGAGTGTCTTTAGTAGCGGGTTGTACAGTAGATGAAATAGTAGGTTTTAGAACATTTGGCGCTGAAGCCTCTTCAATATCCTGCTTTACCTTTGGCAGCAATACTTTTGGTTCAGATGCCGCTTTTTCACGCTTAACAAATGCAAAGAAAGATTTCTTTTGAGTCTTTTCCTTCGACTCATTCTGAGACTGCGAATTAGATAAAGGTATAGTGTTAACTTGAGCAATTTCATTTTGGACTATGTCGTCTAAATCAGGAACTTGTTCAATAACTTTAGGAACAAGAACCTGTTCTTTCACTTGCTCTTTCGAGATTTTGGATTTCGATTGGAATAATTTAAAACGTGGCTTTTCAAGCTGTTCAGGTATATCTTCAACAGTCTTTTTTTCCAAACTAAAATTGATTTTGGGTTTTTGTAATTCTGCTGATAGTGCACGTTGGGTATCGTCAATTGCTAGAGGAGCGATTGCATCTTCAGCATGTACTTGTGTCGCACATAAACTGATCGCAAACAGCGTGATATACCCCATATCCTTCTGACTTAATTGATGTTTAGCCACTTGTAATCTCTATTAAAAAAGTGTGAACTACGTCACATAAAATCAATCGTATTCTACAATGATTTTTATATTATTTCTGCGTCAATTGTAAACTTACGATTTGTTTGAGTTAATTTACAGTCTAAATATCTATAAAACAACATTATTTTATAGATATCACACTATTTTTTTAAACTGTGAAATCATCACCCAAATAAACTTTACGGACAGTTTCATCCATAAGTACTTGATCTGGGGTCCCTTCTGCAATGACGGATCCTTCACTGACTATATAAGCATGCTCACAAATCGCGAGCGTTTCGCGGACGTTATGATCTGTAATAAGCACACCTATTCCTCGTTCTTTTAAATTGCGAATAATGTCTTTGATATCACCTACAGAAATTGGATCTACCCCAGCAAAAGGCTCATCAAGGAGCATAAACTTAGGATCGGCGGCTAATGCTCGAGCGATTTCAGCACGGCGACGTTCCCCCCCTGACACACTCATCCCCAAAGAATCTTTAATATGTGTAATTTTAAAGTCTTCTAATAACTCTTGAAGTCGCTCTTTACGTTGTTGCTTATTAAGATCCTTGCGCGTTTCAAGAATCGCCATAATATTATCTGAAATAGTCAATTTACGAAAAATTGAAGCCTCTTGTGGCAAATAACCAATTCCATGACGAGCACGCTCATGCATTGCAAGGTCCGAAAGATCAAGATTATCTAAATGAATTTCACCTTTGTCCATTCGAACCAGTCCGACTACCATGTAAAAGCTTGTCGTTTTTCCCGCCCCGTTCGGTCCAAGCAAACCAACAATTTGACCACTCTGCATGCTAAATGAAACATCTTTCACCACCCAGCGTTTACTATAAACTTTGGCAAGATGTTTAATTTTTAATGTTTGGATTTGTGATTCATCGACGCTCATTAATCACGTACTCCAGAGAATGATTTTGAGGCAGAAGGAGGAATTATAATTTGTACGCGACCTTTTGAACTACCCGTTTCACTACTGCCACCGCCTACAACTTCGATATCACCCTTATTCATACTATAACGCAAAGTGTTCCCACGAATACTTGCGCCATCTTGATACAAATATGCATTACCCGTCAAAGTAATAATGCCTGTATCAGCGTTATATACAATTTTAGAGGCTTCACCACGTGCAATGCCACGTTTAGACTCTAATTGCTGTTGGAATTTTGCAGGGGAACCTGACGCATTTACTGAGCTAATTTGGCGATTGGCATTGAGATTAGCAACTATAGAGGCTGCATTTAACTTGAAAGTACCTTGTTCAACAGAAACATTCCCTACATAGGTCGTTATACCTGTTTTGTCATTATAGGTCGCACGATCAGCTAAAAGCATGATGGGTTGATTACGATCACTTGGCAATGCAAATGCCATAACAGAAATAGAACTGAGTGCCACCATTGCTATTGCTTTAAGCATTTTTGAACCTGATAAATAAGAAGGTTTAGTTTGGTGCATACTTTCCTCGAATATTTTTAAAATCGTACTGACCTTCATTCAAATCTGCTTCTAAGCCTTGGCTGACAAAATCTGCATTTGGTGTTTGTACAGTAACTTGCTCAGATGTTTCAAGCTTTCTTGTTTTTGGATATCCTGTAAGCGCATCGGTTCGAAAAACCATTTTGCCCATTTCTCCTTGCTTGGTTGCAACAACATCTCCAGATAACACAATCTTCTGATTGTCATTGAAACCATGTGCTTGTTTAGCATAAAACGTAGCGTCTTCTACATTATCAGTAAACATGCTGGCATTTAAATTCTGCAAGCTTGATGTTTTCTGTTTCATATCTTGGTTCAGCTCATCCACTGTAGCCTTAACATAAAGCATGCCTTTTTCATCAGTTTGCAAAAGATTAATATTCTTTGCTGAATATGTCATCGATTGAGCGGATGAACCCTCTAATTTTTTCCCTTTACCGCTGTAATAATAATAGCCACCACTTATAGCAGCGACAATAACAGCAGTAATGTATAAAACTTTAGTATCCATAAATCATCAACTATATTCAGCGTTCATATCAACTGTGTATTAATGCGTTACAGCCAAATATTTTTCAAGAAGTTCATGGTAAACCCCTTTTGACAACAATAACATGTCACAAATTTCACGCACAGCACCACGACCACCATAAGCTTGGGTTACAAGGTCTGCACGACGACGAACTTCAACATGACCATTTGGCACTGTTACTTTCATTCCCGCAATCGCAAAAGCTGATAAATCTGGCCAATCATCCCCCATATACAAGCAATCTTCTGGTTTTAAACCCAGTTGCGTACAAGCTTGCTGTAAGGCAGTCCCTTTGTCTTCACGCCCCTGATAAACTAAGTCTACACCTAAATCATTCATACGCTTTGTCACAATATTGCTTTGGCGACCGGTAATAATGACAACTTTAATTCCAGCTTGCTGAACAAGTTTCATCCCAAGTCCATCACGAATATCAAATGACTTAATTTCATCACCTGAGTTCGTTAACGTTACAAAACCATCACTTAGAATACCATCCACATCCAAAACCAACGCTTCGATATGTCGTGCTTGTTCTAACAATACATAAGATGCCATGAATTAATTTACCCCAGCTTGAATTAAATCGTGCATGCTAATCACACCAATCACTTGTTTGGCATCATTGACTACTACAAATTGATTGATTTTTTTAGCATTCATTTGCTCTAGCGCTTCAACCGCTCTTGCTTCTTGTGAAATGGTTAGAGGATTTTCAATCATAACCTTTGATACAGCAAGATTAACATCAAAACCTTGTTGCTTATCAATGAGACGTCGCAAGTCACCATCCGTAAATATACCTAACAAAACATCATTTTCATCCACAATTGTGGTTAATCCGAGACGTTTGTTAGTTATTTCGTATAGAACTTTATTCATTGGTGTATCTGGTGAAACTTTTGGTAGAGATTCACCCACGTGCATCAGATGTTTAACATGCAACAGTAATCGCTTACCGAGTGCACCAGCTGGATGCGACATGGCAAAATCATTTGCAGTAAATCCACGCGCTTCAAGCAAAGCAACCGCTAAAGCATCACCTAAAGCTAAAGTCGCTGTCGTACTTGAAGTTGGTGCCAAACCTAGTGGGCATGCCTCTTGAATATGACCAAGTGTAAGCGCAACATCAGCGTTCTGTGGCATTGGTCCACGGTCATCACCTGAAATTGTAATCAGTGGCACACCCAAATGTTTAATGAGTGGCATTAACATCATGATTTCGTCACTTTTACCAGAGTTCGAAATCGCGATCAGCACATCTCCACGCACTAACATCCCGAGATCACCATGGCCAGCTTCACCTGGATGCATAAAGAAAGACGGAGTTCCTGTTGATGCAAATGTTGCAGCCATTTTTCGACCGATATGACCAGATTTTCCCATACCTGTGACCACTAAACGACCTTGGCACTGCAGGATAATTTGACATGCTTGGGAAAAGCGATCATCAATCTGATGAGATAGTACCGATAAAGCTTGACGCTCAATCTCCAAGGTTTCTTTTGCAACCTTTTGAAAATCAATTGGATATGTAGTATTTTCAGAATTCAAATCTGGGCACCTTGAAGCTGGATTCAGCCACAATTTTAATCATTAATTTATTCTTCATATATTAACATAAGCATGCAAGTATCTTTTTCTTAAATGTATAAATTTCATTTGCATAGATTTTTTACGCATAAAACTTTGTGAAAGATAAGCCTTAGGTTAAGATGAACCACCATTTTTTTAGCTTTTTGAAGACCTATGCAACCATTTGTTCTATATAACTCAGAGCAACGAAAAAAAGTTGAGTTTGTACCTCGCAAAGAAGGACATATTGATATGTATGTCTGTGGGATGACAGTTTACGACTACTGTCATATCGGTCATGCTCGGGTTATGGTTGCATTTGACTATATTATTCGTTTTCTTCGTAGCCAAGGTTGGAAAGTTAAATATATTCGCAATATTACTGACATTGATGACAAAATCATTGCACGTGCAAATGAAAATGGTGAAAGCATTACAGCACTCACTGATCGCTTTATTCAGGCAATGAATGAAGATGCTGCCAATTTAGGATGCTTGACACCTGATGAAGCACCACGTGCGACAGAGTACATCGATCAAATGCAAAATATGATTGGTACTTTGGTCAATAATGGCACTGCATATCCTGCGTCAAACGGCGATGTGTACTTCGAAGTTGAAAAATTTAAAAAATACGGGCGTCTGTCTGGTCGTAAACTCGAAGACATGCAAGCAGGTGCTTCCGAACGAGTTGATGTTGAAGTTGAAAAGAAACATCCTTTCGATTTTGTGCTATGGAAGCATGCAAAAGAAAATGAACCTTCTTGGAAATCTCCTTGGGGGAATGGTCGTCCAGGTTGGCATATCGAATGTTCAGCAATGTCTACATGTTGCCTTGGTAATCATTTTGATATCCATGGTGGTGGTTCTGACTTAACCTTCCCCCATCACGAAAATGAAATCGCACAAAGTGAGGCTGCAACTGGCGAACAATATGTAAACTATTGGATGCATGTGGGCTTCATCAATGTCGATGGTGAAAAAATGTCTAAATCTTTAGGCAATTTTTTCACGATTCGCGATGTCATGGAAAAATTCCATCCTGAAGTTATTCGTTACTTCATTGTTTCATCACACTATCGTAGTCCTGTGAATTTTTCTGATACCGCACTTAAAGAAGCTAAAAACACATTAAGTCGTTTTTATCATTCATTCAAAGCATATCAACAGATATATGGCGCGGAAATTAATTCGCAATACGATGAAGTACTTGTTGAGAAATTTAATGCAGCAATGCGTGATGACTTCAACACATCTGAAGCGATTGCGGTACTGTTTGAAATCAATAAAGAATTAAATCGTGCCGTAAAAGACGAACTTGCTGAACAGGCTGCCATCTATTATGCCACCTTGCGCCATCTGACCAATATCTTAGGTCTTGTTCAACATAATGTTGATGAATTCCTAAAATCAGATATTGGTCAAGAAAGCTTATCTTTGAGTAATGATGAAATTGAAGATCTCATTCAACAACGCAAAGATGCCAAGAAAGAGAAAAACTTTGCACGTGCAGATGAGATTCGCCAAAATCTTCTTGATCAAGGCATTGTGCTTGAAGATACGCGTCAAGGAACTTTATGGCGACGTGCTGATTAATTCATCAATTAAGTTTTGGAAGTGTTGACAGGGTGTGCAAAATCACTATAATTCACACCATATTGCGGGAATAGCTCAGTTGGTAGAGCACAACCTTGCCAAGGTTGGGGTCGCGAGTTCGAGTCTCGTTTCCCGCTCCAAAATTTTAAAAGCCTCAATCGAAAGATTGAGGCTTTTTTTATTGACTTAAATTCTCAAATAAAGTCGACCTAGATTAAATTATTCGAAAGAGAAAAGAGAAGCTAGCCGACCAAAGTCAAATTTGCTCCACGCGCAATCACTCTCGAACTTGAACAGGTTTTCATCTTACATTCACGCTTTTTTTGATAATATTAATTACTTTAATGCTCTTTTTTAGGCTAAAAGCATGAGATTAAATGCTGACTTCTCTCAACCTGTAATAATTACTCCAGAGGATTATCAATGGATTCAATCCCCAAGAGGCGAAGTTAAACGAATGATGTTCGATCGTGTTGGCTTAGAACAAGCAAGAGCAACCAGCCTAGTTGAGTTCCCTTCAAATTCTCAGTTCCCAGAGCATCAACACCCCTTCGGTGAAGAAGTTCTAGTGTTAAACGGGACTTTTACTGAAGATGATCATCAGCACTATCCATCTGGATGGTATATGCGAAATCCTCACCTTTCTAAACATATTGTCTCGAGCTTAGATGGATGTCTGATCTTGGTGAAACTCATGCAAATGTCTGAAGAAGAAAAATTAGCTACCCGAATTGATACTCGTGACGAGCGAAACTGGACCTATTTAAACAACAGAAAGATTTGCCAACTGTTTCAATCTGAGTATGAACACACCTTTCTCGAAAAACTCGAAAGCCAACAATTTTTCGAATCAACATATCATAACGGTATTGAAATTTTCATTATCGAAGGTGAATTGGTGATGAATGAACGAAATTATTCAGCTGGTTCGTGGATGAGGTTTCCGACTCAACATCGTATTGAATTCAAAGCAGGTGCTTCTGGCGCTTTGATTTATGTAAAAAAAGATCATTTAAAAAATATATAAACCCAAAAAAACCCAATACATTATTGGGTTTTTAAGCTAGTGCATTGATTAAGACTCATCATATGCGCTTTTTTTCCAGACACCCATATCAATAAGCTTCTGAATTTGCTTATCAATCACTTCCGCTTTATATTCGTCGTGATGTCCCTGTTTTTGCTGCAAATACAAATTTTTAGGATATATATTTTTTTTATAAATTAATTGTGCGCATTCTGCACGTATATCTTTCATCCAATTGGTCACCTGAGCGTGTGTACGATGATAACGAAGTGCCTCAATATCAACTACACCGGTCACATAGGTAGATCCATTGGTATCATGCTGTTTACCCACTATTTTACCTTTATGGTCCACAATCATAGAAAGACCACCACCACAATCGATCGGTGCTAATGTATTTTCATCAAGATACATTCCACCAATATTAGGTGCTACTACGTACATATTATTTTCTAAAGCACGAGCACGGTTGGAGATTTCAAATACATCATTTTCAGTAAATGAAGCTGGTAAAGATGCACGATAGACCACTTCAGCACCATTCATCGCTAGGCCTCGACCATTTTCTGGAAAATTACCTTCCATTGCCATCATGATGCCCAATCGACCAATTTCCGTATCAACTACTGGCCAAAATGATTGAAGCTCTTCGCCATATTTTTTTACCCACTCATCATACAAATCATGAGGTGATGCTGAACGCTCGCATGGCAATAAAGCAGACATTTTGTGGTGTTTTAAAATAATTTCGCCTTGAGGATTTATAACAAATCCGACATTAAACATAATGCCTGGCCAATCCTCATTTTTAGCTTTGGCTTGCGCCATGATAAAAACATTATGCTTTTTAGCTAATTCACCTAAACGATCTGTTTCAGGGCCTGGTATATCGATCGCACCATCATCCAAGAATTCTTGAATATCAACATCGAGTGCTTCATCGTTGAAGCCCTGTAATGCTCCCTCTGGGAGAACCAACAGTTTTACTGGAATATCTAAAGAACTCAACCATAATGCACCGGATGTAAGTTCCTCTAAATGAGAGATATTTTTCATAATATCTGCTCTACAACTTGTGCCCCATATTGTTGGAACTAATCCTACTACACCATAAGGTTTGATCATTTTGTTTTCCTCTAAATCCATTCAGTTTTTTTAATGTACTTAAAAATTATCAGTGTGCTGATAATTATGCAAGTTCAAAAACCAAATAATTTAGAAAATTATTCTTCATTAATTTTTTTCATCCAATTCCTGACGATTCTTATTTCACTTTCACTAAAACCATCGACTAGAGAATCTTCTAAAAGATCAATAGCATCACCACAATCTTCCATAAGTTTTTTCCCTAAATCTGATATCTCAATTAATTGAATTTTCTTATTCGTAGAATGAGAAGTTTTGTAGAGAATATTTTGTTTTTCTAATTTTGAGATCATCAAATTTACTGTTTGCGGTGTTAATGAAGCAAAACGTGCTATTTCCGCATTTGTGAAACCTGGGTAAGTCAAAATAATTTTCAAAATTGTGAACTGTGGTGGAGTGATTGAATATTCAGCAAGTACACGCTCCATTTTTAAACGATATACATGGGATGTCTTTCTTAATAAAAATCCAAGGTAACCCGATTCATTATCAAATATTTCAGGTGAATTCGTATTTTTTTTAAACATACCTATTGCCCTTTTATAAAATCATAAATATTATCAGTATGCTGATAAAAAAGTATTTGAGTTTAACTTTGCATTATATATGACTAATGCTGCTTAAATTTGAATACCTAGTCACAGTTTAGCTAAAAAAATAATGGAATAAAAATCAAACCCTTAAGGATATAGGATACGAAAATGCAGAATACTCTAAATGCTGAAGAACCCGCTTCGGTCAAAAAAAATACGAGATACGCTTGGTACGTAGTCACACTATGTATGTTGGCTTATGTATTTTCTTATATTGATCGACAAATTTTAGTCTTGATGATTGAACCGATCAAAGCAGATTTAAATTTAACTGATACTCAGTTTAGTCTATTGCACGGTTTAGCTTTTTCCCTATTTTACGCATTTATGGGATTGCCTATCGCTTATTTAGCAGACCGATTTTCCCGACCAAAAATTATTGCAATTGGCATTATTTTTTGGAGCTTAGCAACAGCGGCTTGTGGTCTAAGTAAAAACTTCATTCAACTTTTTCTTTCAAGAATGGGGATTGGCATTGGTGAAGCAGCATTATCACCCGCAGCATATTCCATGTTTAGTGATATGTTCAGTAAAGACAAATTAGGTAAAGCCGTTGGTATTTACTCCATTGGTTCTTTTATCGGTGGAGGGATGGCTTTTCTCGTTGGCGGCTATGTGATCAGCTTATTAAAAGATGCAACGTTTATTGATGTTCCTTTACTCGGCATGATGAAGGCTTGGCAAGTTGCCTTTATTCTGGTTGGATTGCCAGGCGTTTTTATTGGTCTTTTATTTATTTTAACAGTAAGAGATCCGCAACGAACAGGACAAAAACTCGATGCCTCAGGCAATGTCGTAAAAGTTAAATTTACGGATTCGTTTAAATTCTTAAAAAAGCACAGTAAGACATTTACTTGTCACTACATGGGCTTCACATTCTATGCAATGGCATTGTTTTGTGTCATGAGCTGGTCGCCTGCATTTTATATGCGTAACTCTGGTCTAAGTCCTGTTGAAACAGGTTATATGTTAGGAACGATTCTACTTATCGCAAACACATCTGGCGTTTTCTTTGCAGGCTGGTTAACTGATTATCTGACAAGTAAAGGTCGACGTGATGCTGCAATGTATGCTGGTTATTTAGGTGGTTTAGGAATTATCTTACCTATTATTAGCTATACATTAGTAGACTCACTGTGGTTATCTGTTGCTATTTTTACAGTGGCTATGTTCTTTGCATCTTTCCCAATGCCAACCTCAACAGCAGCTATGCAAATTTTAGCTCCAAATCAATTACGAGCTCAAATTTCTGCAATTTTCTTGTTAATCAGTAGCTTAATTGGTTTAGGTATTGGAACAACTTTAGTCGCATTAATTACCGATAAAGTATTCGGGGATACCAACATGGTGGGTTATTCAATTTCAATCGTAGGTGGATTCTCAGCGCTATTGACTATTATTTTACTTAAAACAGGATGTAAACATTTTGTGAAAAGTCTAGATGTAGAAAAAGATGAAATGGTCAGATAAGACGTGATTTGAGCAAAATTACATAAAGCATTTTCTCAAATCTAAGCTCATATTTAGTTTATTTTAGAAAAAGAACTCGAACATCTGTTCGAGTTCTTTTTTCTCAACTGAGAGTCAATAATAATTAAACTAATCAAAGGTATAAAAAATAATCAACGTCTACTTCTTGCAAGCCAAAGCAGCATTATGATGATGACCCATGTCCGATGCCCGATTAAATAAAGATAAACGAAGTATCCCCTGTCAGGTCTAGGCTTTCAACATTTTTCGTTTGAAGAGCAGATTATTCTCCCTCAACAACTTGAATAGAAATCACTCTCAAATTTACTAAAATGCGTTCAGGACTGCTGAATGAGGAAAACTCACTTCCAGAAGCTGATTTAACTTAACTCATTCAAAGTGTGAATATTGTTAGACGATATGATGCCGAACCATATAGCGCGTTAACAAAAAAGAATATTGTTTAGGTGATCAATCAGATGAGTGCGTAATTATTATTTATACTCATCTCTAAATCAGATTGAGTCTTACAACTTTTGAGTAATCGCAAAAAAAAAAAGACTCGGCCTTAAAAGTCCGAGTCAGGTTGTAGTCAAATATTGAGCATTTTTTAAGAAAGATTTACTTTTTGAATACCATTTCTACCTGGGAAATCCTTGGCTAAAGATCGGGCATTAGGCATTTTTAACCATAATCTTAATAATTTTCTTCGCTTTGAGATGTCTTCATCATCTATAAATGATGATCGTGAATGCATTACACAATAGTTATTACAGAACTGCATATCACCCGGTTCAAGCATCATATCTAGTCTGAGATCAGGATCTTGTATGTACTGATCGAAAATATCAAGCGCATCGACTTGAACTCTGGATAAAGGGATTCCTTTTCGCTCATGTCCTAGTTCAATATATGCTCTTAAGTATCGACAACTTAATTTATTGTCATAAAAGCTAAATATAGGCGTGAGTGTTGGTTCTGAGTCACCAAGATGATCACAATAAGTCGGATGATAATAATAACCTAGATATTCAGGATAATTTTCTAAAATTCTATTGTAGACTGTGGCAGCACTGACGAGACTACTCAATCCTCCACTCTTTGCTTTTCTAATTGATAGCAATCCAACTACGTCAGATAAGTCAGTGTGGTAAGGGAGATATGCGTTTGTTTCATAAACTCGCGTTGATTTGTTGTTAAGATCACCAACGTTTTCTACTTTACCCAATAAATCGCCTTTAGGATTTTGGGTAACGGGTTGACCCATATACATGCCTATTAAATAGTAAATAATCGCCAATTGGCGTTCACTAAATTTAGAGACATCCAAACCTTTTAATAGAAAGAAACCATATCCATTCTCAAGCTCATCGGCATATTTTTTAAATTCAGATAAAACTTGTGGATTATTAATCGTTAAATGCGTGTTATTCAATTGATCAATTTCTAGATCTTGTTGTTCTATCAATTGCAAATTTTGGCTTAATTCATGAAGCATTTCTTCGCTTAAATAATAAATCCAATCTGTCTGATTTTTTAGGTCTTTGCCCACCCATGCCGACTTATGACTGATTTTCTCTTTTAATATCGTATTCATCGCAATCTATCCCTGAACTAGTGTTTGTTTTCCTGCATTTTTCGAACCATCGCATTGAAAAACTTATCTGCGAAAGCACTTTCTTGAATTAACATTTGAGTTAAGTCTGCACACTTCTGTTTTACGATATGATCTAATTCAACATCGTCACCACGCATTGAATCCGCTTGGCATTGTATTTCTGCGGCTCGTTGAACTGTCCAGAGTAGGAAAAAAGCTTTTTCAATCGTACTCTCTCCCACAGCTACACCATGATTTCTAAGTACCAGAATGTGATTATCACCTAAACTTTTGATCATTCTTTGTTTTTCTTCTTCGAATAGAGTAATGCCTTCAAAGGCATGATAGCCTACCCGACCATATAACTGCGCACCATAAAAATTGTCATTTTTAAAGCCATCTTTCTTTTGTGCAATGGCACTGATTGGTGTGGTATGTGTATGTATTAAACATCGAATATCATCACGAGCACCATGAACAGCACTATGTAAAGCAAATCCTGCAGGATTGGCATCATATTCAGAATGAATCACTTTATTACCGTTTAAATCAACTTTTAATAAATTTTCGGGTGTGATTTCCGTATAGTTCAAGCCGAAAGGATTTACTAAATAATAGTGTTCAGCTCCAGGTAAGCGCGCTGAGACATGATTAAAAATTGTTTCCGTCCAACCAAAATAATCAATAAGGTGATAACAATGCGCTAATTTAACTCTGAGCGCCCATTCAGCTTCAGACACATTCAATACATTATTTTTCATCTTCATTATTCCTTGTTCTGGCTTGTTCGCTTAAATAGACCGTTAATTCATATATAAGTTTGGATGTCGGCATCGGACATTCATAAGCATCTGCCAATTCAAATACAGCTTCTGCAATGGGTGCTAACTCTAAAGGGCGATGATTTTTGTAGTCATGCCACATTGATGTATATGTTTCCCCCATCTCTGAACCCAATTTTAAAAATGTGTTTGGGTCGATATTGATACGAGCGCCATAGCAAGCCGCAACAGCTCGAACTTCATATAAAATTTGTTGCGTAATTCGAGTTAAATTGTGATCAGAATAAATTTTACTTAGCGAAGCATCAGCCACAACCGATAATGGATTGGAGCTCAAGTTAGCCATAACCTTGGTCCAAATTTGATCTCGGATGTTCTCTACGGGTCGTGCTTCGATACTTGTATTTTCAAACAATTCAACAAGCGCATCTAATCGTTCAGTCATTTGATGACTCGGCTCACCAAAGATCAACAAATATGGATTGTCTGATTTGACCTCATTTTCATTGACACTTTGCGCTGTAATAAATACGACAGCGCCAATTAAATGTTCTAATGGAAAATGGTCATTTAAAACGCCCTGTTGATCTAAACAATTTATGCTTGAATGTTCAGAGTTATTCTCTAAACCGTAAAAATACCAAAAGGGTATTCCATTCATTAACGGCACGATGACTGTCGCGTTATGCATATAACGCTTCAGCTGAGTTGAAATTTCATATAAAGCGTTAAACTTGGTTGCTATAAATATAAAATCCTGTTTTTCAATGCATTCTTCAGTATCCACAATTCGAGATGGATGTACTTGAAATTCACCCAGTACATCTTTTAAATGAATCCCTTTTTGCTTTAGCGTTTCGACTTTTTCCCCTCGTGCTAGAACAGTGACTTGGTGTCCTGCTAGCGTTAATCTAGCAGCAACCACACAGCCTATGGCTCCAGCACCATATACCAAAATTTTTTTTGACATCCATTCAAATCCCTGAAAATCGTATGATTTGCTATGTTCTAAATAGCTAATACGTCTTGATGCTTACTATTAATTCCTAAGTAACTTTCGATGATTCTTGGATCTTCAACTAAATCAGAGCCCCTTCCTTCCATTGATAGTTCTCCCATTTCAAGGACATAAGCATAATCTGCAAGTTTTAAAGCAGCTCTGGCATTCTGCTCAACTAACAAGATAGACACGCCATGTCCTCTTAATTGGTCAATGACCTTAAAAATTTCTCGAGTGATGAGTGGTGCTAATCCCAAACTCGGCTCATCAAGCATCAACAATTTAGGTTTAGCCATGAGTGCACGACCCACTGCAAGCATTTGTCGTTCACCACCAGAAAGTGTTCCTGCTTGCTGAGATCGTCTTTCTTTCAAACGAGGAAAAATGTCATACACTTCATCTAAAGTGCTGAAAATTTCTTTGTCTCTTTGGCGATAGCGTTGAAAAGCGCCAAGCATAAGATTGTCTTCAATAGACATTGTTCCAAATAACTCCCGTTTTTCAGGCACTAATCCGAGCCCACGAATGACCATTTGCTCAACCTGTGGACATTGCTCCACATGCCCATCGAAATCGACGTTTCCTTTAGAACCCAGCACCCCCATAATTGCAGACAATAAAGTTGTTTTACCCGCACCATTTGGACCAACAACAGAAACAATTTGGCCTTGATTAACACGCATATTAAAATTTGAAAGCGCTTCGACTTTTCCGTAAGCAACACTCAAATTATTTACTTCTAGCAGAGGCGTGCCCTCTTGATTTCCAAGCATTGTGATCATGCAGCACCTCCTAAATAAGCTTCCAATACAGCTTCATTTTTTTGAATTTCTTCTGGTAATCCTTCAGCAATTTTTTGACCGAACTCCATGACCACAATTCGGTCTGCGAGATTCATGACAAAGTCCATATCATGCTCGACCAAGAGAATTGCCATACCTTCAGCACGTAATTTAGATAGAAGTTCAGCTAAGGCTTGTTTCTCTTTAAATCTTAATCCTGCTGCGGGCTCATCAAGTAGTAATAAGCTTGGGTTCGCACATAAAGCACGTGCAATTTCTAAAATACGTTGCTGCCCGAGTGCTAAACTGCCAGCTTCGACATACAAATATTCTCCAAGCCCTACACGTTCTAGTTGATATTTAGCCTCATTGAGAAGTTCATTTTCTTCAACTCGATCAAGAAGTAACATGGATGAGATGACACTTTTTTCTCCGCGCAAATGTGCACCTATGGCTGTATTTTCTAATACAGTCATTTCAGGCAATATTTTTACGTGTTGGAATGTGCGACTTAATCCTAATTTGGCAATTTCTCTGGATGGTATGCCATTTATTTTTTTACCTTTAAATAAAACTTCACCACTTGTTGGAACATCTACACCTGATATTTGATTGAACATGGTACTTTTACCAGCACCATTCGGACCAATTAAAGCGAGAACCTCTCCAGCATGAATTTTCAGATTCATTTCATTGTTCGCAACTAAGCCACCAAATTTTTTCGTGATGTTCTTCGCATCTAATATCAATTCACCCTTGTTGATTTGATTTTCTACTTTGTCCATTTGAGGAATGGGGTGGATTGAAGGATATAAATCTACAGGCTTATATTTATTTGGGATCAACTTAGTAATAAATGACCAAATCCCTGATGGTGCTTTTTGCATCAATACAACAATGATTAATCCAAATACGATTGTTTCATAATGACCTTGTCCGCCAAAAATAATAGGCAAAGCATCTTGCAACCATTGGCGTACCATGGTGAATATGCCTGCACCTAATATTGCCCCCCAAATACTACCGACACCGCCTAACAACGCCATAAACAAGTAGTCGATACCCATTTGGAGTCCAAAAGGTGTCGGGTTAATAAAAGTTTGCGTGTGTGCATAAAGCCACCCTGAAATTGATGCAAAAATTGCAGCAATCACAAAGATGATCATTTTTGCTCTAAACGTATTTACTCCCATAGACTCAGCCATTACTTGTCCGCCTTTCAAAGCGCGGATTGCTCGACCTTCTCGAGAATTTAAAAGATTTTTTGTCAAAATAATGGCAATAAATACAATGAGCCAAATGAGGTAGAACATTTTGTTGCCATTATCAAAGGCAAATCCTGCGATAGAAATAGAGGGAATATTCGAAATTCCAGAATGCCCACCTAAAGTTTCAATGGTCGAAAAGAAATAATAAAGTGAAATACCCCAAGCGATCGTACCTAAAGGCAGATAATGCCCTGAAAGTTTAAGTGTTAAACCACCCACCAAAATCGCAGATGCGACTGTAATGACTATTCCGAGCAGAAGTCCAAACCAAGGATTGCCACCTGTCCATGCGAGGAAACTTGGTAATTGTTCAGTCACAGTTAAGTAAGCAGTTGCGTATCCGCCAATTCCAACTAAGGCTGCTTGACCAAATGTAGTCATGCCTCCAACGCCTGTCACCAATACAAGACCTAACACGACTAATGCATTTAGACCAATATAGTTCAATAACGTGACTTGATATGTCGGTAAAAAAAATGGGCTGATGAATACAATTAGCGCAAATATAAAGAAATAAGTTTTTGATTTCATTCTTCATCCTCCTCAACATGACGAGTTGTGAGTGATTTCCAAAGTAAGAAAGGAATAATTAATGTAAAGACGATGATTTCTTTGTAATCACTTGCCCAAAACATGGAGAAAGACTCAATAACACCAACAATCACGGCACCAATTGCTGCGACTGGGAAGCTGATTAGTCCTCCAATGATTGCCCCTACAAATCCCTTCAGACTTAAAATAAATCCTGAGTCGTAATACAGGGTTGTGATCGGTGCAATTAAAATGCCTGATAACGTTCCGATAAATGTAGCTAAAACAAAAGTCAGTTTGCCCGCAAAGATTGGAGAAATACCCATGAGCTGTGCACCAACTCGATTGACAGCGGTTGCATGCAAAGCCTTACCATAGAGTGTTTTTTCAAAGAAATACCAAAGCACTAAAATCATCACAAAGAATGAAACGATAATGATCAAAGTTTGACTGCTTAAAACAAGAGTCCCAATCTCAAAGCTTTTGTCACTAAACGGTTGTGTTTGAGCACCATTTGGACCGAATATCACGAGTCCTAAACCGACTAATGCCACATGAACCGCTATCGACACGATCAATAAAACTAAAGGTTTGGCTGCCACTAAAGGTTGAAAAAAAGTGCGATACATTTGAGGACCAAGCGGTGTAATCACAGCCAAAGTCAATAAAACTTGAATTGGCATTGGAAGCGTTGCTAAAGGTAGTGTGTACATCGCGATAACGATCAAAGAAATATAAATCAATGACGCAATAAAAATTTTGATATTAAATATTTGATTTTTAAAAAATTTAGCGTATAAATCCAAACTTGTATTGACAATAAAAAACGCAACTACCAGCCAAACTATTAAGCTTGGAATACCTGCTTGAATGGATGCCAAAGTCAATGCACCAAATACAGCAAATTCACCCAATGGAATAAGTAATATCCGAGTGACAGTAAAAACTAAAATGATACATAGCGCTAATAATGCATAAATAGCACCACTGGTAATACCATCCTGCCCCAAAATTAACGCGATATTTAAATCCATAACATCTTCCTACCCTTTTTTGAGGATGAATTTACCTAGAGCGATATATGCATATCGCTCTGAGTTCATTTATGAAAAGCTAAATTTACTTCAGTAGTTTCCACTGACCATTTTTAACAATGATCATTTCACGCCCACGCTTGTCAAATCCACTATGATCAGATGGACTCATGTTATACACGCCTTGAGTTCCTGCGACTTCTTTTGTAGATTCCAATGCATCACGTAGAGCTTCACGGAATTGCACTGTGCCAGGCTTTGCTTTTTTCAAAGCAGTCGGTACAGCTTTTTCAAGCAAAATACCTGCGTCATACACATTTGCCCCGAAGGTTGCAGGTGTTTGTTTATATTTTGCTTTATAATCATTGATATATTTAGTAGCAATTTTCTTAGAAGGATGTGTATTAGATACTTCATTTAAAACAAGCATTAAACTGGCAGCTAAAATCGTATTTTCTACTTTCTTGCCACCCATTTTTAAATATTGATCTAAAGCCGCACCATGCGTTTGATAAATTTGCCCTCGATAGCCTCGATCATATAAAGCAGTTTGTGGAGGAACTGCTGAACTGCCTGGTGCTGCAACTAGAATTGCCTGTGGTTTTTTACTTATGAGTTTTAACGCTTGACCAGTTAGAGAGGTGTCTTGACGTTGAAATGATTCTTGAGCAACGATTTTAATCCCATTTTTCTTTGCTAAATTCGCTAAGACTTTTCCCCAGTTTTCTCCATACGGATCAGCAGTACCGATAAATCCTAGAGTTGTAATTTTTCGCTTCACCATATCTTGCACAAGCGCTTCTGCGATAATTTCATCATTCTGAGTGGTCTTAAACACCCATTTTTTTTGATCCGTCATTGGCATTACAATCGAGGAAGTACCAACAGGTGCAAGAAGAGGTACTTTCGCTTTAGCAATTGTCCCTATCACTGCAGAAGCATTTGGTGAACCAGAAGGACCAATAATTGCATCAACTTTATTTTCTTTAATTAGTTTCTCGACAGCTTTGACAGATGCTGTAGGATCACTCGCATCATCAAGAGAAATATATCGAACATTTTCATTACCAATTTTTTTAGGTAATAAAGCAACTGTATTTTTTTGTGGTATACCTACCATTGCTACAGGTCCGGATGATGATGTCACAACTCCAATCGTGATATCAGCTTGAGCATAAGTGGCAATTGCGATTAAGCTTGTTGATAATAATAATTTTTTAAACATCATATAATCTCCAGTTTGTCCATTAACTGTTTATGTAATTAGAATTTATAGCTATATGTAGTAATGATTCGATTTTCAACAAAATCATTACCATTGGTTGTTCCTGCACCATATTTAGTAGTCGTGTCGATATACCTCCATTCTATACCCAACCCTTTAAAAGACCCTTCTGGAACGGTATAGCCGACAATGAAATTAGCCTCAGTCTCTTTATTATCTGGTAGGCCATTACGCTCTATGTTCGTGCCATATAAATAACGCAAAGTCGTTCTTAAACCCGGCAAACCAACATTTTTAAAGTCATAAGAATAAAGTGCATGATAAGTAAGTTCTTCAGGTTTGATGAAACCTAAAGTTGACCAAGTATGTAGGAAAGGTTGAGGAGCGAATCCATCAAATGTTGGAAAATTGGTATCCCCGGAATTTTTTTGAACACCTGCAGCAAAACTATGTGAGCCATTTTGAATGTTGGCCTGAACGCCAAATGTTTTGCTATCTATATTTCCATAGTATTTGTCACCAGCTTCACTGTTATGGAAATAACGTGCATCTAATTTGATTTTAGAGTCGCCAATTTGAGTGTTATATGCTGCATTTAGATAATGTTGGTTATAAATATCTTCCAACTGACCAAACCAGTAAGAGCCTGAAATTTTAGGGCTAAAATTATAGTCTAAACCAACATAACTTAAACCATTACTTTCTATTCTCGCTTTACCTGGTGCAAACAAGCTTAGTTTTTCAAACTCATCATCATTACGCGCGTTTATATGAGTGATTCTTCCAGCTGAAAATTTTAAATTTTGAATCGCTTTCGTTTCAAATGCCGCACCAGCATATGTTGTCACCAACTGACGTGAATCATCAATAAATGCAACAGGTGTTCTTGGCGAAAGTTCCCCAACTAATAGCTCAGAATCTTTATATTTCAGCTTTAAGGTTGCACCAAATTTATTATAACTACGTTCTTGCTCATTTTTTATGGGATCAAATGGTAAGATCGAATCAGACCTTTCAGCATTATGATTTGATAATCTTAGTGCGTAACTTGAAGTCACGTCAAAACCCACCTGAACGGGTGTATTGGTATAACCTGAACTAAACTTTAGACCTAATGCTTGTGACCAACTACCAACATCAGGCTGTGTTGTGTTATTTCGATCAATAAAGAAATTTCTTAAATTTATTGTCGTTTGACTATCTTTTACCAAGTCCGCATAAACTGCTGTATTACAGCAAATTGCTAGTATTGCAAATGTAGGTAACTTTTTCACTCAACTTCCCCTTAGTTTTTTACTGATTTTCTCACTCAACCCTGTTTAATTTTTTCTATTCAGCTATATGAAATTTCATATATTCAACCCAATTCTTTTCCAATTCCATAGAAAATTCAATTTTCTTTTAAGTATATTTATATACCTTAATTAATAATTAAATCCCTTTTAAATCTTCATAGATTGAAAAAAAGGCCAAATGATCTAACATTTAGCCCAATTAGATTTAATGAATACCCGCAATATCTTTTAGAATGGTGATAAAGGTATTTTTTTCTTGGTCACTGTATTTTGCAAATACTTCATTTTGATGCTCATCAGCTATATCAAATAAATAATGTGCGGTTTTTTTACCTTTATCCGTTAATTGGTAGAATTCTTCTGTTTCAACTAGTAGCTCATCTTTCTTAAGGATTTCCGCTGCTCTTTCTATTTCTCGCATAGGCATTGCTATATCACGTGGTAAATCATCTTTGCATGAACTTGCACCACTGCCTAGCACTAAAAGCATTCGAGCTTCACTCGTTCTAAAACCTGTGACTAATTGCTTTGGGATGTAATCATTTTGATAAAACTTGAATGCTCGACTCATGAGATAGGCAACATTATTATATAAGTTACCTTGATATAGTTGACCCAAATCATCAGTTTGGACTGGATTTGAATCTTTAATTCTTAACATTGGGTGTGGTGTTACTGTTGAGTACGCACCCTGGTGATATACTAATGGACTACGACCTTCATCTTGAAAATTAACGACCTTTCCAATAATAATCCAGTGATCCCCGCCTTCTACAATTTGAAATAATTCACATTCAAAAACAGCAGAGCAATTTTCCAGAACTGGAGCATTACCTACACCCAAACGGTAGTTTGCTCCTTCGAATTTATCAATATTGCGTTTAGCAAATTTATTCGATACCTCGATTTGAGATCCAGATAAAATATTGACTGCAAAATGACTAGAGTTTTTAAAAACTTCAAAACTGGTCGATTTTTTATCAATACTCCACAAGATTAAAGGTGGGTCTAATGAAACTGAGTTAAAACTATTGGCAGTTACACCCACTTTTTCACCTTGCGCATTTTGTGCTGTAATAATGGTAACCCCAGTTGCAAAATTACCGAGTGCTCTGCGGAATTTCATCGGATCAATAGCTTGTTCATCCGATTTTTGATAACTATTCATTCCCTTCTCCTGAATCCCAAAATGACCTTCCATGATGGCAATTCAACTATTAAATATCTAAAACTAATCTCGGTGTTTTTGATCGAGAACAACACACTAAAATCTGCTCATTACTTTCTTTTTCTTCGTCAGTAAAGTAGACGTCTCGATGATCGGGTTCGCCTTCAAGCACATCACACATACACGTTCCACAAACGCCCTGTTCGCACGATAACTCGACTTTAATCCCTTCTCGCGCTAAAGCTTGCAGAATAGTTTCCTCTGGAGCTACTTGAATCGTTTTACCACTTTGTTGTGCAACAACTTCGAAACCAGCGCCACCCAAATCAATATCTACCTGAAAATATTCTTTATGTAATTGATCGGAACTAAAACCCTTAGACTCAGCAAGATTAATAATCCAATCCATAAATCCATTAGGACCACAGGTATATAAATGTGAATCTTTGGCAATATCTTTCATTGCGTGATCAAAAAATTCACGATGATTTGCACCATCATCTTTAAAATGGAAAGTTGTATAACTCGCTAAGGGACCTTGCTTGATTTCATCTACAAATGCAGCGGTTTGTTTGGAAGCTGCACAATAATGCAATTCAAATGACTTATTGTTATTCAATAAATCATAAGCCATGGTAATTAACGGTGTAATCCCAATACCACCACCAACTAAAATGCTGTGAGATGCATCTAACAATGGGAACAAATTTTTAGGATGGCTGACTTGTAGTTGCATCCCTTCAAAGATGTCATTAAAGGCCGACAGTGATCCCCCTCTTGATGCTTCGTCTTTTAAGATCCCTAATCGAAAAACACCTTTTAAACTAGGATCTTGACATAGAGAATACTGACGGATTAAACCATTAGGCAGGAATAGATCGATATGTGATCCAGCTTCGATTTCAGGTAATGGAGACTCAGTTGCTGAAATTAAATCTAAGACAACAACATTTTCCGCTTCTACTGATCTTTTATTGACAATTACGGAGTATTTTTCGTTCATAATGTTCCCCTTTATGACTAAGCAAATGCTTAGCGCATAAATAGTCCTCCGTTAATATCCCATGTTGCTCCTGTCACAAAAGCTGCTTGTGGGGATGCTAACAAAGCACAAGTTTCAGCGATAAAACTCATACTGCCTAAAGCCTTGACAGGAATGTTATTGATAAACGCTTCCATTTTTTCATCTGAAACAACGCTGTGTACTATTGGAGACTCCATTGGTCCTGGTGCTACGGCATTTACCGTCACACCTTTAGCGGCAAATTCTTTTGCAAAAATTTTAGTCAAAGTTACGATTGCCCCTTTTGAAGCTGCATAATGTGCTCCTGTTGCAGTACCACCATTCTGACCAGCCAACGAAGCCATGTTGATAATTCGACCAAAGCCTTTAGATGCCATATATTGACCAATAATTTGACATGACTGAAAGGTTCCTCGTTGGTTGACTTGTGTCACCCAATCAAAATCACTCGCAGTGATTTCAAGGACAGGAGTTGCTTTAGTTACTGTGGCGTTATTGATTAAAACATCCAACTTGTTGAAATGAGTTTCAATCCAACTCACTGCATCTCTAAAGTCCTGCTCTACTGATATATCCAGTTTTAAGGGATACATCTGCGATGGATACTGACTCGCAGCTTTAGCGCTTTCCGCTTTTTCTAAGGTACTTGCAGTTAAAATAACTTGATGCCCTTGTTTAGCAAAATATTCAGCAATCACATTACCTAAACCAGAGGCAGCACCAGTAACCAAAACAACATGTGACATGGTCACCTCCTATAGAATGTAACTGATACCAGCTAAGGTATCTGTCGAATTGACTAGATTGATAATTTTACGGTCTATTTTGAGTTCACCATTCTCTTGACGTACTAGCTCATAAATCACATCAGCAGTGTAATGACGCAAATTCTCTTTTCGGAACTCTCTTAAATTTTGTGCACAGCGTAAAATTATCTTGTGATCAGTTTCTTCAATAATTCGCACACGTGACAAGCTTCGAACAGTATTGGCCTTAGGAGCTGTCGAGATTGCTTCACCATTTTCTAAACGCTCTACACGTAATTGACGCATGTGGTGATTGTCATATGCATAGTTCAAATGGTTTTCGTAATCTGTCAATGATGGATCAATTGGAATGATGTATTTGCCATTTTCATTCCATAAACTTAACCATGCTTGATACTCTGAATGGTCTAACATGTCAGCTTCAGCCCAAATGAATGCTGTTACTTCGTTCAAAAGATTTAAATTAATTTTCATGCTCTTCCCCTTAAGCCGTCATCAACTTTTTCCATTGTTGGTAAGCGCCACGCATGCCTGTTTCAGCACTCACGTCACTCTTCAGACCATCTTCAGTTTTGACTTCTCCTGGTAAACCACGGTTCAACATGATCCAAAGATCATTGCCCGCATTTGCACCATGCTGTACACGCTCCCAAGCTTCCGCATCATCTGGCGTACCAAAACCGAAAGGACCTTGGAAATGTTCATGTAGACGTAGGCGATATTGGTTGGCAATTTGTGGTCCACCATCCATCGTAATCACTGAGTGGTGAATTTCAGTTTTATCTACCGCTAATGGTTGCATTACACGGAAGAACGCCATAGAACATGCAATGTTAGGGAAAATATTTAAGTTAAAGCCCGAACCACCGACAGCTCGGCAAATTCGACGAACTTCAAGTTCCTCATGACCTTCTTCACGTAGCGCTTGGGCAAGTTCTTCAAAACGCTCTTGGATTGGTCGCTCCATCAACTCTTCATCAAGATCTACCAATTCTGGAATCATCACCATCACACTGTGACCATTTCCTAGATCTTCAACATAGCCTGGTTGGTTTTCAAAGTTGAAAAGCTCTTCTGTTTTTTCGTCTACAGAACTTAAGAATGATTTATGAACTAATGGGAAATGATATGCGTCAGTTGTATTTTCCAACTGAATTTTCCAGTTACCTGGGAATGTAAAACGATGTTCACCTAATACTTTGACTGGATAACCTGCGCCTTGCTTCATGAATAGATCAATCCACTTTTTCGCAGCACCTAAAAAGTCTTCTAATGGCTCAATATCGTCTTTGAAGGTCGCAAAGATCATGCCGTTATATTCTTCTACACGTAGGCTGATCAGTGGAAATTCAGATTTATCTAAACATTCGCCATAACTTTCAGGTGAAGGAACGCCACGCAATGTACCATCCAAAGCGTAACTCCAACCATGATATGGACATACAAAGCTATTTGTTTTGCCTTTTTTATGCTCACAAACTGTAGCAGCACGATGGCGACAGCGGTTGAGTAAAACGTGGACTTTTTTCTTACGATCTCGTACAGCAACTACAGGTTGTTTACCAATATTAATCGTTTTATAACTTCCAGCATCTGGAATTTCACTTGCATGAGCAACCCAAACCCAAGTGCTGTAGAAAATTTTTTCCATTTCATCTTCAAAGATTTGTGCATCTTTATATAAAGAGGTATGCACTCGGTCACTTTGAACTAATTCATTGTAATCAATTTCAATATTTTGAACTGGTATTGCACTATTCATCATGTATTCCCTTATAACTGTTTATGCAACTCAACCGACTAAATTTGATTGCGGTACTGGTAACTCATCATCACTGGTCCAATGCGTTACTGGTCGACTGAAAATATTTTCTGTTTGGAAGTGTTTGATTTTCCAAATGCCATTATTTTGTTGCTTAAAACGGATTGTCAGTTTGGCTGCATTCAAGTGGCTTGCACCCGTTTTGAAAGTTGATGTTTGCAACATCAACCAGTGACCAACAGCCACATCACCATCAATATAAATTTGTTCAGAATTCACAAAATGTGCATTCATAACAAAATGCGAGTCCTTCAGCGTGTATGTTTTAAACATGTCATATACTGCCTGCCAAGACTCAAGTCGACCAAATGACTGGGCGTATTTTTTCCCTACCCCCTCCCAAATACACTCAGGATCAAATAAATCCATCAGCGCTTCTAAATTTGTGTTTTGATTAAGTTCATCACAAATTTCCATATAGCGATTTAGGCAATTACGAATTTGATTCTGCGCTTCCAACTTTTGAAGACGTTGAAGAATGCTTTTGAGTTCATTAGAGTCGACCATATCGATATCCTTATCGTTGAATAATTAATTCACGACCAACTCTTGCTTCAACTTTGCAATACTTCCAAAGTTTATATGGACCTTCTCCGACCACAGTCGTACGGAATAAGTTACATGCAGCATGAACTGTTTCAATATCAGGTACATCAGCCAATAAATAGGTTGTCCAAGGCCAACCCGTACTTGCACCTACCATGCTTTGATCATCATCTAAGTTGCCGTATACATGCACGCCAGGTAAATCATGGATACCATTCCACATTTCACCAAATGCTGCCCATACTGCTTTTGCTTCTGCTGGCTCTGCATCAAAGAAGTTTTGGTTAATCCCCATACAGAACAATACGCGTAATGATTTTTTAGCTTCCATTTCGATTTCCTTCTTTTCGGTCATTTATAAATATCCAGGTGTCGGATTAAGCCCAAAGCTCATCGCACCAGCATTTTGTAAAGTTGCATCACCCATAAATGCATGCTGTGTAACGACATTCGTGTCATTCACAAAGCGACTAAATGGATGGTTGGTATAAATGGCAGTCATGCCAGCTAACATTTGCATTTTGCGGGTGACCTTTGCACAGACTCTTGCCGCATGTGTACAAGATAGACGCATATCACTAATTAAATGTGGCGCAGGTTTTCGTCCGTTGAGTACTTCTTCCCATACAATATCCATGGTGTTGTAGAACCATGTTCTTGCAGCTAGGAACTCAGCTTCAGCTTTCGCAAATTCGTACTGAGTGATAGGTCGATTAGCAATTTCTGCACCTCCAGTAATCGACGACTTACCTGGAGCTAATTTTCTAAATTCTTCCAATGACGCCGAGGCTACGCCGATACCGACTACAGTGAGAACTTGTGTCGCCAAAGAGAGAGATGGATATTTGAAAAATGGTTCGCTGAGTTTAGATGGCTCACCCCGAACAAAAGTCCAGTGCTCAGGTACTAGTACATTATCGACAATGAGATCGTGACTACCTGTGCCTTTTAAACCTACTGTATCCCACGTCATTTCAATTTGCGCTTTATGCGCTGGTAAGACAGCCATACGTGGTAAGCCATGAGATTCATTATCTTTGATCGGGGCAATGCCTACACCAACGATATCTGCACCTTTACAACCACTTGAGAATTTCCAACGGCCTTTTACAACTAAACCCTCATCGGTCACTTGAGCAGCTTGCGGTGGAAAAATTCCACCAGCAAAAACGATATCTGGACCATTTTTATAAAGTTCGGAAAGTGTCTCTTCAGGTAAACTCCCAAGATAAGCTGGGCTCATACCAAAACTTGCAACCCAACCTACTGATCCATCTGCTTTGGAGAGCCTTTCAATAAGTTCACAAAACGTACGCGGTGAAACCTCATCACCACCGAAACGTTTAGGAACTAAAGCACGATATACCCCAATTGATTTCAGTTTTTGAATAATGTCTTGACTCACGTATGCTTGTTCGTCAAATTCACCTGAACACGCTCGCTGTCTAATCTCTTGACATAATTCTTCAAGATCAATCAAGCTCTCTGTTTGATCTTTGGCTAAATTGCTCATTTGCCACCTCCTTGTGAATGCTTCGTAATATCGACAATGTGTTGTGCAATAGCACACAATTTTTCATCTTCACCATGCTTAGCAATTAATTGCATACCGACAGGTAAGCCATTTGATGTTTCATATGGAATCGTAAGCGCTGGATGGCCCGATAGATTGAATGGTCGCACGAGCTTAGTTAAATTGAGGAAAGCAACAGTATTTTCAGCTTCGTCTAATTTAGGTGGAAATTGAGGTAGTGTGGGCAGTATCAAAACATCAACATTGTTGAGTAAATCATTGATCTGCTCTGTGAATTGAGTTCTGATTAATTCAGCATTTTCTACATCTTTTTGAGTGGTTTCAGATGCTTTTAATAAACGCTGCTGAACATCATTGGCTAGAAGTCCAGTTTGAGTAAGATCATGATATGCACCCCAAGTTTCATAATTAATGATCGACATGCCTGCTTGATATGCTTCATCAATATTGTTTATGACTAGATTTTTTTGAGGCAAATCAATTTTTGTTAACTCAGCATCTAATACATGCCAAATTTCAGAATCCGCTTCGACACGCAATATTCCTAATTGAATCTGCTGTAGATCGATTTGGATTTCTTTAAATGTAGGATCAATGATTTGCATAGCAAGAATCAGATTATTGATATCTGATGCGAATGGCCCAACACAGTCTAAAGTGGTATCTTTTGGCCAAACCCCAACACGGCTAACACGCCCAAATGAAGGTTTTAAACCATACACTCCACAGCAAGCGGCTGGCATACGAATTGAGCCACCTGTATCTGTACCAATACTGAAGTCTGCTAGACCCGCCGCAACAGCTGCAGCCGAACCACTGGAAGAACCTCCAGGAATAAGCTTCGGATACTTAACATTTAATGGTGTTCCGAAGTTTTTGTTTACTCCAGTTATACCGAATGCAAGTTCATGAAGATGAGTTTTTCCAATAATTTTGCAATCACTGTTGAGTATTTTTTTTATAATTTCAGCGTGTGAGTTTGCAGGGCATGCTTCAACGCGCGCCTGAGTTCCAAGTGTCGTCACTTCATTTTGTATATCAATTGAGTCTTTAACCACGACTCTAATTTTTCCATCTCCTAAAGAGAGACTTCTAGATATAATATTCAATTCACTTTTCCATGTATTTTTATACTCAACATCAATATCTGAAAAATTAATGTATTTGTCAAGTTATTTTGAAATAAAATAATCTTTGTCTTTTTTCTTGTATAATCAATTATATTTTTTTAAGTTTAATTGCTGCTCATGTTAAAAAATTTTGAAAATTATTTGCCAAATAACGATCCCAAAAGTTTGGAAAATTTCCCATTTTTTTGGATATCTCAAGTTAATGGTAAGTATTCCCAATTGATTGATAAATCTTTAAAAAAAAATCGGTCTCGATAATACAAAAAGAAAAATCATTTTGAGTACAAATGCTCTTGGTGAAGCCAATATCACTGAAATAGCAAATTTAGCAACAATCAAATTAACAACTGCAACTAAGGCAATCTATAGATTAGTCGAAGAAGATATAGTTGAAGTTTTCTCATCCCCTCATGATGAAAGGATTTCTATGGTGAAGCTCACTGAAAAAGGATATGGTCTTGTGGATGAAATTAATCAGATCAATCGTGTTACTTTAGCTGGTATATTAAATTCTTTTGATGAACAAGAACTTGAGTCACTAAATTCACAATTAAAGAAAATATTCAATTTAATGCCAAATAGGTAAAAAGACTAAAATCTTTTTACCTACTAGCGCTTATTTCATAATTTCATATTGTGGAATAAGCTTATTAAATCGCAAATTTTCAGCGAATTTTGATATCACATTTAGTTTATATTGATAAATATCCATGCTTTCATATTTATAAAAACCTGATAGTTCTCTAATACCATTTCTATTTTCGCGCATATTTTTTTTGATAATATCAGGGCCTGTGTAACGCTCACCAAGTTCTTCTCTCAAATACTCTGAAGCATGATACAAAATATCTCCTCCCCCCCAATCGATAAACTCTAACATTCCTAACACTGAAAAACGCAAACCAAAACCTGTACGAATCGCTTTATCAATATCCTCAGCACTTGCTACGTTTTCTTCAACCATTCTCGCTGCTTCATTCATTGCCAATGCTTGAATTCTTGGAACAATGTATCCAGCGACTGCATTACAAATCACAGGGACTTTACCAATTGCCTCAAGTAATGTTTTTAGTTTTTCTACTGCTATATCAGCAGTATGCTCAGATCGGCTTAGCTCAACTAAAGGCATTAAATATCCAGGATTAAGCCAATGCGCATTAACAATACGTTCTGGATGAGAAATTAATTTTGCTATATCAGTGACCAAAAAGGTCGAAGTCGTTGATGCCACAATACAGTTTTTAGAAATTAAGGGTTCCAACCACCGAAAACAGTGTTGTTTATGAGTCATTATTTCAGGTACACCTTCAATAATTAATTCACAATTTTTCCAATCGATAGTTTGATTATCTTTGAAATAGAAATGAATTCTTTCTTTTAATACTTTACATTGATCATTCACTAACATCCCGATATGTTCTAAGAGATGCAACTCTTGGTCGAGGCTGTCATTCCATTTTTGCAGAAATTCATTTTTTTCTGCTGGGTTTCGATCTTTTACGTCTACAAGTGCAATCTCAATTCCTGCATATGCGAATGCGATCGCAATCGCATTACCCATTCTGCCTGCACCTACAATAATTATATTTTTAATCATGCAGATTGCTCTCCGTAGTTCAACAGATCTTTTAATTGTTGCTGCGTTAAATTAAATAGCCCTAGATTTTCAAGAGTGCGACCTTCACTATACAAATCCCTACCAGTAATTGCTGATGCGATATTCAGAAGTCCTTCAGCAATCGGTGTTTTGACCCCAACATACTTACCAACCGATACAATAAATGACAGGCCTAATCGTGTGTCTTCGAGCATATACCGATGTGAATGTAAATCTATTTTCTCGCGCCAATCGCCACTGTCCGTTAACTTACCATGTGCCCCCCTACCATACATCCACTCATCTCCTTCACCCTCTTTGTTATAGTGATCTGCGAGTGGGAAATGCTGTTTCGAGTATCCCAATGCTTCACGAATATTCATTCGCTCTTGGTCTAATAAGCTCGTTATTCTTCTCACTGAAGGTTGAGTACCTTCATTGTGAATATCCCATACATCAAAGTGTTCTAAAGGTGCAGCATTGAGCATAATTAATGGAGGATGAATAATGGGTCCTGCATTCATTAAAGCCCCACTCAAAGCATCCTCTATAGGCTCGATGCTGTCATAAGCTTGCTTTAATATTCTAATAGCATAATCTTTTAATTTTGCTGGATAGACCCCAGTAGGCAATCGCGTCGCATATACACTAATCACGATAGAATTCGGACTATGTTTTCTTACTAAATATGGCAAAGTACCCGTTTCGGCAAAAGCCACGTCAGACTTATTTCCAGCTTTAAGCATTGCTTGAGCAAATAGGTATGTTCCAAAAGTACCTGGGGGTAAAAATACGACTTGACCAGATGTTAAGTAGGGTGCTATTTCAATCGATAAATCTTCATGGCTTGTTGCGGGTAAAGGAATAATAATCAATTCAGCTTTTTCAATAGCTTTGGATAAATCAGTTTCAAGTTGGATTTTTTGATGTTCATCCCCAACAGATACTGTTCTAGTGCCACGAAAGTCTTTTACAGTAAGCTCACCATATTTCGCTAATTCTTTTAGTGAATCTCGATCTCTTCGCCATAATTTAACTTCGTGATTTTTTTCCGCCATCTCCACTGCTGATGCATAACATCCATGTCCACCGCCAAGAACCGTGATTTTCATTTTCTTCCCTTACATATTTATTGTGTATTGTGATAGTAGGAAAGATTCTTCTTTTTGCTCGCGTCAAAAAGCGGTACTGCTATTCGAATTACGAAATTATTTCTATTAATTTGTTTTGTTTCACGGTTTCTGAAGGCGTGCATCCATAACGTTTTTTATAAAGCCGAGTAAAGTGTCCAAAGCTTCTTACACCATGAGCATTGAAGATATCAATTATAGGCTGATCAACCTGAGTGTGTTTAAGTTCTTGATGAACTCGGTCCAATTTGATTGATGTCATGAAACTGAGAGGCGTTTGGTTCAAATAGGTATTAAATCCCTTTTGAAGCGTTCTTACCGAGACTTTTACAAGCCTCGCAACTTCCTCAATCGAGATTGCCTCCATATAATGTTGTTCAATCACATGAGCTGCATTTTTGATATAACTTGGGATGAGTTGATTTTTTTTATCTGCGATTCGTTCACTGAAATTATGTGGAATTTTGATCAGTAATAACTCAGTCAAATATGAACTAAAGCTATCAGAAATTTGCCACCAGTTTTCAATATTTGAATATGCAAAGCATAAGTAGTTCAGGGTTTCTAAAATTGAAATTCTTTCTTCAGATGTATAGGAAATGCCACTATCGAAAATAAGATTTTTTTGAGGTATATATCCCAATAAGCGATATAAAACAGTATTGATCAACTCATGATCAATTTTTAATATAATATTTCTACATTTGGCTTGGAGTTCAATTCTATTTTCAAAATGAGGATGAGAAACTGTAAGTAATCCAGGACGTTGTTGATAAGTTGAATGATCATATTTGACTTTACATTCCCCTTCCAAATTAAATCTAAACAGATAACTTTGACACTCAGCACCAAAACTAATTTGAACTGGAGCATTGTAACTTAATTCAAATAGTGCAACTTGACCAAATGAAAACCCACTTAATTTTACTTCTAAAGATTCATCATTCAATACTTCAAATTGATGAGGGCACAAGTATTGTCCTATCACATCTCTAATCTGAAAATAATCTTTTGAAGACAATAAGTTGAATTGCTTTAAAAGTTTCAGATTCGATAAATACATGATAGGTGTACCCTCATTATTTTATTCAGACATGATTTATTTACACTCAACTTGCAAACTATTTTCGAAGGCTTTACAACCCACTTTCAATAATACAAAGCACAATACGCATGATATTGCACCAACAATAGATATCGATGAACCGACCATTAAAGGATTTTCAAAAAAACGATCCGTAATTAAAGCTACTAATGTGGTACCAATACCTAAAGCAATCAAATTACTGATGAGTAAAAAAATAGATGAGATTTGGGCACGTAATTGATTTGGCGAAAGCATTTGCATTGCTGTTGTTGAGATCGGCATTGGGAAAGAAGCGAAAAACATTGCAACAACCAACAATGTAACTGATAACCATAATTCATTAACTTGTGAAAACAAAATCATTGGAATAATCAGACCTACAATTCCAATCACACCCACAAACATAGGCGAATCTTTTCTGCCTTTTTGAATAAAATAATCATTCATCCAACCAGCCGCAAATACACCTAAAGTATTTGAAATCAGTAACACGGCACCCAACATATAGCCCACTTCAGTGGCTGTCATATTGTAATGTCGTATGTAAAATGCAGGTGTCCAGCTTATTAAACAAAACAATGCCATAGCATAAAAAGTAAATCCTAAATAATGACATGTAAATGTTTTTTTATGCTTTTTCAAAAATTTAAAAGTATCACTAAGCTTTACTTTTACCACGTTCCCCTGCGCATCGACCATTTGCCCTTTACGCTTAGGATCTTTAACAGTTAAAAGTACCAATATGCCAATAATGACTCCTGGTAAACCTACTAAAATAAACGCCACTTGCCATGCCTTTAACATTCCAAATAAGGGTACAGCGATAAGAGACATGTCCTTGAGTAATCCAATGACAAAACCACCTACTAAGAATGCGATTCCCCCACCAACAAAAGAACCAATCGAATAAATAGCGACAGCTCGACCCAATTTATCTTTTGCAAACATATCACTAAACATTGAATAGGCTGCAGGTGACAAAGCAGCTTCACCAATTCCTACTCCCATTCTGCTCAAAAACAACTGGATAAAGTTCTTACTTAAACCACATAAAGCTGTTGCAATGCTCCAAAATACAATCCCGGCAGCAATTAATTTTGGTCTTGAGAATCGATCTGCGATATAAGCCAGCGGCAGACCCATGAATGCATAAAATAAAGAAAAAGCTAGTCCATGGAGTAGACTAAATTGCGTGTCTGTTAAATTCAAATCTGCTTTTATCGGTTCAATCATCAAAGCCAAAATTTGACGATCGATAAAAGAAAATATATATGCAACCATGCAAAGTATTACAACATACCAAGCATAAATATCCTTTTTTTTCGCATCATTGCTCTTTAACTCGGAAATTTTTTCCATCGAAATCATCCTAAATATTTTATAGATCAGCGCTATCCCTATGACAAATCCATGCCAATTTATACTGATTTATAAAATAAATATCATTTTTAACACTATTATTCTATTTATTTTTCCATTAAATATTACATATAAATAGATATTTTATATTAATCTAATTTAAAAAAAATTAGTTCATGCTCTTCAATTCGTCTAGATAATCTAATATTTGTTTTATGTATTCATTATTATCGATACTTCTATAGGCAACTGTAATTGGACTTTCAGCCTCATTATCTAGAATAGGTATAAATTTCAAATTTTTCATACCTATAGAGCATGCACTCTTTGGAATAATACACCCCCCCTCACCAGATGACACCATCCCCAATGCCATATGGATTTCTCTCGTCTCGATCAGATTTTGGGGAATTAAGTCAAGTTCAGAGAATATTCCTTGAACAAAAGTTGAGAAGTTTGGTTTAGGAGTATTTGGATATATATAAATATGTTCGTTGACCAATTGTGATAAATGTACTTCCTTAACATTTTGGGTCACTAATGTATGATCTTTGTGCACTGCTAAAAAAAGTTGCTCTCTTTCGATCACTATTCTTTTTATTGAAGGATCACTAATTCCTAATCGACCAAACCCAATATCAATTTTTCCCAATTTCAAAGCTTCTACCTGGTCCCTGGTTCCGCATTCCACTAATTCAACTTTTATATTTGCAATATGCTTTCTTAAATAATCAATGATCTCAGGTAATTTCCAATAAAAAAGCGAACCAACATATCCAATTCGTACCGTTGTATCTGTCACTTTATATCGATTTACCATCGATTTAGCATGTGCTGTTAAGGTCAGTATCTGTACAGCATATTGGTAAAAAAATTCTCCAACTTCAGTTGTTTTAATCGGTCTCATGCCTCTTTCAAATAATACGACACCTAACTCTGACTCTAAGTTTTTGATTTGTCGTGTAAGTGGTGGTTGTGCGATACATAACTTTTCAGCAGCTTTTGTAATACTTTTTTCTTCGACCACCGTAGCAAAATACTTTAATGTTCTTAATTCCATTGAAATTTCCTTAATCCATACTTTTTTAGTATTTTAATATACTACTTAACCTCTATTTTCAATACTTTATTTCAAATAAGGTATTTAGCATATATTAATGGAATATATTGCTGCATGTACAAAAATATTGAAACCTTGCTCGTTGAAATCCCAACGATCCGCCCACACAAGATGGCGGTCGCAACGATGCAAACTCAAACCTTAGTCCTCATTAAAATCGAAACTTCGGATGGTTTCATTGGTTGGGGCGAAGCAACCACCATCGGTGGCTTAGGCTATGGTGAAGAAAGCCCTGAAAGTATCAAAACCAATATCGATACTTATTTTGCTCCACTACTCAAAACTTTTACTGATCTCAACGTTGCTCAAATTATGCAAGTGTTGAAGAAGAATATTAATGGTAACCGTTTTGCAAAATGTGCCATTCAAACTGCTTTACTCGATATTCAAGCTCAACGTTTAGGCTTGCCGCTGTCTGAAGTGTTAGGTGGTCGTCTGCGTGACAGCGTTCCTGTGCTTTGGGTGTTGGCTTCTGGTGATACGGATAAAGATATCGCTGAAGCGAAAAAGATGATCGAAGCTAAGCGTCATAACTTCTTTAAATTAAAAATTGGTTCTCGTGCTGTAGAAGCAGATGTTGAGCATGTTCTCACCATCAAAAAAGCGTTAGGTGCTGATATTTCTATCCGTGTCGATGTGAACCGTGCTTGGTCTGAGTTAGAAGCGATCAAAGGTATTCAACTGCTGCAAGATGGTGGTGTGGATCTAATTGAACAGCCATGTGCGATTGACAATATTGATGCCATGGAGCGTTTAACTCGTCGTTTTGATATTGCCATC
>NZ_JFYL01000015.1 GCF_000632455.1 Acinetobacter sp. Ver3 | reverse complement strand
TAACTCTGTATAGAAATAAATGAAAGTGCACTCAGAAATAGACTTAAAATTGAATAAATTAAGATTTTTTCTTTATTTTTAATGATTTGATAACTTTGATAAAAAACACCACAGAGTAAACTGATGATTGTAAGCGGTATGTGAAATTGATGATTAAGAAAAGCTTTAAGAAAAACAGTGCAATAGCAAATTAATACGATACCGATAAGAAAGCGAGTGAAGGGATAATTCAATACATCCCAAAAGTCTGATTTAAAATTTAGACGTTTTTTTAGACTAATTTTATGTTTAATTTTTTCTTTATACATTGCGACTAGGATTTATTCTGATTGTTGTCTCATCTTTATGGATAAAAGTATATTTAGAAAATTTATTAAGTTCAAAAATAAAGCCGACGATTCGAGTGATGTGAAATCGTCGGCCAAAATACTTCAGTCATTCAAATTTAGGCTGCTAAACTAAATTTTTCTGCAAGAAGCATGATTTATAGGTCTCATTGGGGTATAAGGTCACCGTGTATCATTGCGGATGCCGGTGCAATGACTACGCGGTTGCTACTGACCTTGTACCTTATATAACGCATAAGGTTGTGATTCGGTTGACAAGAAAATTAAAAATATTTGATTTATTTTCGGTTATGCTTTGTGACAGGAATTTATTGCGTCTGAGAGTTATGGTTTCTTTAAGAAAATATTTTTTATGGTTCTTTTTACTTTGCTTAGGATTAACGCTGGTTGCAGGTATATTGGCAGCGTTATTGCCTTCGGCAATTGCAGGAATAGTCACTGCACTTCCATATTTAATAGCGATGATTGTTGTTTTATATAAATTTATTCATCAACAACAACGTGCACCTTCGGATCAAGAACGTAAAAAATTCACATTAGGCTTTACATTGATTTTTTGGGGCTATAACTTTCTTGGTGTTTTTTTAAGTATTTTATTTTTCTCGAGAAAAGACCCTGAAATTTGGCAGAACTTTTTACTCTATGTCCAAAATTCCAGTTTCTTAAGTCTCAGTGCAATTATGATTTTGATGCTGGCGATCCCATTATATTTAATTACCTTTTGGTTTTATGGTCCACAAGCGAAGCGCATGGCGAATAAATTGGTGGTAAATAAGTAATCATGAATTGAGCTCAAAGGCATCTTTCACCATGATAGAGGGATCAGATCATAAGAGTATTTCTATGTATCATCCTTGCGTTTTGGTTACTGGTGCAACAGGTTTTATTGGATCTTATTTGGTTGCATATTTGCTAGATCAAGATTATCAAGTGATTGGTTTAAGCCGACAGTCCAATCCAAAAATGAAGCATCCACGTTTGACATGGGTTCAATCTTTCGATGATATCCAACACGCTCAAATTGACTATGTTATTAACTTAGCGGGTGAAAGTATTGGTGATGGTCGCTGGACGCAAAGGCGAAAACAAAAACTCATCGACAGCCGAGTGAATACGACCGATGCATTATTACATTATCTGCTGACCCATCAGCAACATCCCAAGCGAATTATTTCTGGTTCTGCTGTAGGATATTATGGTATTGATCCTGATCAAGAATGGTCAGAAAAAAACAATGAGCAGGGATCATCTCAACCGATCTTTATGTCCGAACTTTGCCAAGAGTGGGAGAGGTCGGCGCTCCAACACAAAAATCAGTTTGATATTAAGGTCATTCGTTTAGGCGTGGTGTTTGGGCATGGCGGAGGAATTTTACAACAATTACTCTTACCGATTCGATTTAATCTGGTAGGTAAAATTGGTTCAGGTCGGCAGCCCTTAGCATGGATTCATATTCAGGACGTGATTCAGGCGATTGAATTTCTGATGTTGAATGACACTCCAAACGAAGTTTTTAATTTCGTTGCTCCTGAACAAACGAATCAGGTGTATTTTGTTCGCACCGCAGCAAAAATTTTAAACAAGAAACCGCTTTTAAGTCTGCCTGATTCATTGTTTAAAATCATGTTAGGTGAGCAGTCTCAATTGGTTTTAAATGGACAATACGTTATACCAGAAGCACTTATTCAAGCAGGTTATACATTTCAGTATCCAGAACTCACAATGGCGTTGGAGCAACTACTTCCATCACATTAAACTTGAAACTTCAAAGATGGGTCATAGGGTCTAGGATCAACGAGGGTGGTCTGATTCAGCATGAGTTGTCGTAGTAACTGCGCTGCAGCTGGCCCCATGCATAAACCATTTCTAAAATGACCAAAATTCGCCCATAAGTTTTTCATTTCAGGCATTAAACCGATATACGGAATTCCATCAGGTGAGCTAGGTCTCAAGCCTGCCCATTGTCGCACAATCGGGAAATTTTTAAGTTCAGGTATGAGTTGAATGCATGCTTGGTAAATGGATTGTTGTGTTTTCAAATTTGGGCGATGTTCAAAACCTAATTCCGCCATACTGGAACCACAGACGATATGGCCATCTCGACGTGGAATCATATACATGACATTGTACATACACATCGTGGGTAGCCAGTTTTCAGGGGTTTTGAATAGGATCATCTGCCCCTGAACAGGTTGAACAGGGATATTGAAATCGAGTTGTGATGCCCAATGTGCCGACCAAGCTCCAGTAGCGATAACATACTGATCAGCTTTAATTTGATGTTGATCATGCAGAACAATGGATTGCACTTGCTGATTTTGAATCAGTAATTTTTCTACCCACTTATGCTCGATAATCTTTACTTTTGAATGTGATTTAAGATAAGTCAGAATAGACTTTAAAAGACGAGGATTACGAACATTAGACAATTGTGGAAAATGCAAAGCCTGCTTGAAAGTATTAGAAACTCGTGGATTCAGATTTCTTAATTGAGTCTCGTCGAGTAAATCGCAATGCTGCATCGGCTCGTTATATTGCGCCTTATAACTGAGTCCAATCTCAAAATCATCTTCATCAAAAATTAACATGCCTGAATCGTGAATTTCGAAATCAATGCCACTCAATGGTTGAATTTTTTGATTCCAAGATTGATATAACGATTTACCATGTTGTGCCAATTGATTGACTGCTTTGGGATAACGCCAAGGATACATAGGTGACAAAATACCACCACCTGCCCAAGATGCAGCTTTAGCTGCTTGTTTTTGATCAATGAGGGTAATTTCACAACCTTGTTCGAGTAATTCAAGCGCTGTTAGTAAGCCGCTAATTCCACATCCAATGATGGCAACGTGCATTTTTATCCACCTTCAAAATGACGGGGTGTATTAGACCATATTCAAGCTCTAATCGTGCAAATAATCTCAATGATGTAAAGAGATCGATGAGATGTAAGATGTTAAATGAGTGAGTTAAAAGTTGGGTCTCGAATACAATGATGATGATTTTAGTAGAAAAAAAGCGCTTTATGGAAAAGCGCTTTTGATTCAATAGTGTATTACAGATCTTTAAGCATTTTTGCAGCATCTTCAGCAAAATAGGTCCAAATTCCATCTGCACCAGCACGACGACAGCTCATCAATGATTCTAAAATCACACTTTCAGAAAGCCAGCCGTTTTGGATTGCTGCTGCCAACATGGCATATTCACCACTCACTTGATAAACAAATGTTGGAATGCCAAATGTGTCTTTAACTTCACGTACAATATCTAGATATGGCATCCCTGGTTTTACGATCACCATGTCTGCACCTTCTTGAATATCTAGTGCAATTTCGTGAAGAGCTTCAGCTCGGTTTCCTACATCCATTTGGTAGTTATACTTATTACCACCTTTTAAATTAGATGCTGAACCCACTGCATCACGGAAAGGACCATAGAAGCTTGATGCATATTTGGCAGAATAAGCCATGATATTGGTATAAAGATGACCATTTGCTTCAAATGCTTGACGAATCGCAGCAATACGACCATCCATCATATCACTCGGTGCGAAAACATCGGCTCCTGCTTCTGCATGGCTTAAACCTTGTTTAATCAGACACTCAACAGTTTCATCATTCAGGACATAACCTGTTTCATCGATGATGCCATCCTGACCGTGTGTTGTATAAGGGTCTAAAGCGCCATCAGTGATGAGTACCATTTCTGGTAATTCTTTTTTTAGAAGACGGACAGTGCTTTGAACTAAACCATCATCTCTCCATGCTGCTTCAGCAGTTAAACTTTTGTCTTCTTGTGGGGTAACTGGGAATAAAGCTAATTTAGATACACCTAATTCTAAAAGTTTTTCAGCTTTGTTTAACAACAAATCAGCTGAAAGACGGTGAATATTTGGCATACTAGGTATTTCTTGGGTTTGATTTTGACCTGGTAGAACAAATACCGGATAAATGAGATGTTCAGCAGAAAGATGTGTTTCTCTCACCATCGCTCTGAGTTTGTCATTTTTTCGAATACGGCGCATGCGTGTTGCAGGAAAAGCAGGGCGATTAAACGTATAAGTCATCACAATCTCGATGTTTGGTATTTTACTTGGGTCTAATTGTAGCCCCCTTAAGGCGGTTTTTGGGAAAATGCTGATGGTTTTTTCTCATGATGTTAATTTGAGTTTTGTATGAACGATTCCCAAAAAAAATGGATGGGTAACCTCCATTTAGGTGCTAAACCAGATCTTGAAGTGGTATTAAATCAACTCACTCAAGTATTTAATACCTCTCCTTATTTCGCTTACAACGAAATGCAAATGCGTGTCGTAGAAGGTGAAATCCAAGGTTATATTGAGATGAAACCTAATCTCATTGGTAATATTTCTTTCCAAATTTTGCATGGCGGTGTAGCAGCAACATTACTCGATAGTATTGGCGGGATTGTTGCAATGGGCGAGCTTTACAAGCGTGCAGAGCCTGATATGTTGCCTGAAACTTTAAAGAAAGTTTCACGTTTAGCAACAGTGGATATGCGAGTGGATTATTTATCACCAGGGCGCGGAAAGTATTTTATTGCCACTGCTGAAGTCCTACGCATGGGTCGCAAAGGTTGTACGATGCGCATGAATATGGTGAATGATGAAGGTAAAGCAATTGCAACAGGTATTGCTTCATACGCATATTGAAAAATCTATGTATCTCTTATAAAAAAACCGCCCTTGTAGGCGGTTTTTTATACTAAACATCTGATCTTGAACGTTTTAACGCACTATTCCATTGATGTAAATGAAATTGACGTTGATCTTCAGACATTGTTGGCTCAAAGGCTTTTTCCAATTTCCATGATGCCGCAATATCAGACGGATTTTTAAATACACCTGCAGTTAAACCTGCCATTGCCGCAGCTCCCCAAGCCGTTGACTCCAAAAGTTGCGGTCTTAACACAGGAACATTCAGTAAATCGGCTTGAAATTGCATTAGCATATCATTTTGACTCGCACCACCATCTACACGTAATTCTTTTAAAGGGTTTCGAATATCAGATTGCATGGCATTCAAAACGTCAGCGACTTGAAATGCGATTGATTCGAGAGCTGCTCGCGCAATATGTGCTTTATTTGTCCCTCTAGACATACCGCATAATAATGCGCGGGCATCCGTATCCCAATGAGGTGCTCCTAAGCCTGTAAAGGCAGGAACAAGTACGACACCATCGGTATTGTTAACTTGACACGCCAATTGTTCAACTTCTTGGCTACTTTGAATAATTCCAAGTCCATCACGTAACCATTGTACAATTGCACCAGCCATAAAAACACTACCTTCAAGCGCATACGAGGTGTGTTCTTTACATTGCCAAGCTAAAGTGGAGAGAAGCTGGTTCTGACTCAGTTGAATTTGATCACCTGTATTGAATAACATAAAGCAGCCAGTACCATAGGTGTTTTTTGCTGAGCCTATATCAAAACATGATTGACCAAATAAGGCTGATTGTTGATCACCTAGAATCCCTGTAATTGGAATTTCTGCACCTAAGAGACCTTTGGCTGTATTGGCAATATGGCAATCAGAAGCCACGATTTTGGGTAGTATTGCTTTTGGGATATTAAATAGTGCGAGTAATTCGTCATCCCATTGCTGGGTATGCAAATTCATTAACATGGTTCTTGAAGCATTCGAGACTTCAATCACGTGTTCAGCACCTTGAGTGAGATTCCAAACTAACCAGCTATCAATGGTTCCAAAAGCCACTTCGCCTTGTTCCGCACGAGCTCTTAAACCATTAATATTTTCAAGTAACCACACTAATTTTCCAGCACTGAAATAAGGATCAATGCGGAGTCCTGTGGTGAAATTTATCTTGGTTTGTAAGTCTTGTTGAATGAGGGAATTACACCAATCACTCGCTCTGCGATCTTGCCAAATAATCGCAGGGGCTAGAGGTTCACCAGTTTTTTTATCCCAAATCACTGTCGTTTCGCGTTGATTGGTTAGGCCTAAAGCTTTGATATCTTTAGGCAGTAATCGCGCATCAGCAATTGCTTGCTGTACCACTGCGATTTGTGAGCTCCAAATCTCTTGTGCATTTTGCTCTACCCAGCCTGACTTTGGGGTTCGTATTTTAGTTTCTCTTTGAGCTGTTGCATGAACGTTTCCATGTTCATCAAAAATGATCGCACGACTTGACGTCGTCCCTTGATCCAGTGCAAGTAAATAACTCATAAAATATGCAATTTTGAACTTGAAAAAAGGGATTTTATCTCAATTATTGAAATAAGCGCATGTGTATGTGTAATTGTTGTGAAATTAGAGGTCGTATTTTCAAACTTTTATGCTATGATTGCGTTGTACTTTGGGGATGTTCCTGGCTTCGACGCTGGTGATGAAACTCATAGATGCATGCCGAGAGCGCATTTTCTCTCGTAAATAAAATTTGCATTTTAAATAGTCGCAAACGACGAATCTTACGCTCTAGCTGCCTAAGGGCAGCTTGTCCGCATCTCTGAATACTTGTGGTTAGAGATCCCGACTGAAGCGCACGCACACAAGTCCGTATAACATCAAGCCTTGGGGTGTTGTACTAAACTTAAAGGATCGCTCTCTTAACCCTGTTCGTCGGGTCTTTGAGGGTTAAAACAATAGACGATATCTAAGCATGTAGTAATCTCGAGTGTAGTGCTTGCGGACGCGGGTTCGACTCCCGCCATCTCCACCAATATACTTTATCAAATTTGATCAATCTTAATTAATCTCGATCAAATTTGACCTAAAAGCCTTAAGTTATAATGACTTAGGGCTTTTTTATCGCCTGATGTTTCTGTCAATCTTGATCAGTCTTAATCATTGTTAATCAGACTTAATCACGATACAGTGTTACACAGGTGTGACACGCGTGTAACAGGGGCTTAAAAAGTGCTATCCGACTCTCAAGTAAAAAGCTTAAAACCAAAAGAAAAAAGATATTCGATTGCGGACGGTGAGGGATTGTCGGTTGATGTGTTGCCGTCGGGTAAAAAGACATGGGTTTTATCTTACCGGGTTCATGGTAAACAGACTCGTAAGCAATTAGGCGTTTATCCTGATGTTGGGTGCAAAGAAGCTCGCCAGCTTGCGCGACAATATAAAGCTGAAGCACAAGGCAAAGTCTTAGATTCACCAATGGTTAAGGAGGTGATTGCTGAGTGGGTCGCAATGATGAAGCCACGCTGGTCAAATGAAAAATACATCAATACAGTGATTTATCGCCTTAATTACATTTCAGAAGATTTTGCACACACACCAATTGATGAGTTAGAAAGAAAGCAGGTCGTAAAGAAAGTTAAAGAAATGGTTGGCAAGGGCACGCTTGAGACGGCAAAGCGCTCTCTCAGACTTTTAAATGAAGTGTGCAACTTCGCTATTGCCTCTGATTACACGCAAAAGAATCCGTGTGCATTGGTGGGTGATGTTATTCCACAACAAGTTGTTAGAAACATGCCATCACTAGAAGCATCTGAGATGCCTGAGTTTTGGAAAAGACTGCATTCAGGCATCACAACTCAATCAGTGTTACACGCAGCGAAGCTTGCATGTTACACAGCGGTTCGTATTTCTGAATTATTAAAAGCACGATGGGATACTGGTGAAATAGATTTTGAGAATGATGTATGGGTGATTCCCGCATCAAGAATGAAAATGCGCCGAGATCATGCGGTACCACTCACAAAACGAACCAAACAATTATTTTTAGACTTATATAATAATCGTGAAGATGATGGGTATATCTTTAAAAATAGTCGTCGTTTAGGTCATCACATGCCGTCAGATTCAGTATTGGCGCTGATTAAGCGAAATGGTTATGGCGGTCAGATGGTAACCCATGGCTTCCGATCACTATTTTCAACTCATGCTAATAATTCTAAGAAATTCCGATCTGATGCAATTGAATACCAGATTGCACACGTTCCTAAAGATCGTATTCGTGGCATTTACAACCGTGCTGAATACTGGGAGGAAAGGGTTGAGTTAATGGAGTGGTATTCTGACGAGGTTGATAGTTGGATGAAAGGCGCTTAATTAGCGCCTTGTCCCAAAATTTCAGCTTTCATTTTCAATAAGGTATTTTCCGTGTAGCCCTTATAAGTTGGGGTGTCACGATCAGGAGGATACTTTTCAAGATAGTGCTTTTTGAAAGTATTCACACTCCCAAAGCCAAGCATTTTGGATACTTGGCTCATTGAGTACCATTTCATAACACCTCCAATCTTTTATTTGCTTGGATTTCTTCAGGAGTGGCGTGGCGTATCATTGTTAAGTTCGTGCATCGCTTAGCACCATCATCCATCCAAACTTCACTATTACGAACCCATGCAACAGCCATCAATTCACCATGCATAAAGTCATCAACAAATACGATATTGTCTTTTTCTTCAAAAATATTGTGCTGTCGGCGGTATTTTAGCAAGGCCTCATCAAGAATAGGGTTCATCCAATCATGTACTGGTCTATTCTTAACTAGCCATTCTTTTGCTTTTAGTGCCTTATCATACCCGCCCAATTGCTCAATTAGATTCACGACACTTCTCCCAAACTCTCCACCACGCTTTCGGGCAAATCATGCTCGATCAACCATTCTTGAACGATGTGATATAGAGCACCAAGTTCACCATCAGTTAACGTGCCTTGAATACCTGTTCCATTTCCTACACGTGGACCAATCAATTCAAGAAAGTTCTTTGCAAAATCAATGTTTGTGCGTTGAATTTCAGTCATTGGTTGGCTCCTTCTTTATACAAAAATTCACCGCATCTTCAATATCTGAAACACCAATCGCCAATCCACCATCTGTATTTAAGACATGCCAGCCATATGCGCTCTGGGATATCTCAAATCCATTACAAAACATTTTATTACCTACGAATTTTAATTTTGCTTCAATCATTTGACGGCTCCTGTGCTTCGAGCATGGCTTTATAGTCACGCCACAAATCCCATTTCTTTCTTAAAAGACTATCTCTATAAGACCTTTCCGATATCTCAATCCATACAGGATCGGTCTCCCCGAAAGGCTTAGGAACACGTTCTAGTGCCATGGCTTCAGCAATAGTCTCAGGAAGCTCTTTCGACACCAAAACAAACCCTTCAGGCACTGCTTGGGCTTTGACTGCTTGCCATAATTCCCAATCATCTGAAAAGTTCCATCCAGCATATCTTTTGCCAAATCTTCGCTCACAATCATCAAGATCTGTTTTAAGCTCATCGTAAGCTATGCCTATTTTTTCGGCTTTAAATCGCTCAAACGCCTCTCTTTCTTTATTAATATCCATCACGCCACCTCATAGAAGCGCTTAGCTTCTTCAAAATTTGATGTAGTAAGTGGTGATGAGCCTTTTTTGTAGCATTCAACAATCTCACCATATTTAAAAACTTTGCACGCTGTAGGTAGATCAAAACACTGGTACATCGGCTGTTTAAACCAATCATCTGTGTACAGCATTTTTTTGACGTGTTCAGTGCGAGTAAAATGCCACTGCTGCACTTGGCACCAATCATCAAATGTTGCGATTAAAAACTCATTGCCTTCTGCTTTCGTCATAGCGCGATAACGTTCTACTGCGCGTTCCGCCAATTCCCTGGACATCGCAGGTGTTTGTTCGTGAGGGCTGTCTCCCTCGGGGCGCATGCCTACACACCATAATTTTTTAGATCCCATCACGCCACCTTCGCCAATTTCACATCCAATGGACTAACCAAATGGACTTTAAATTCTTCATACAACTTCTGACATGCAGAGTTGCCACTCATCTTTGAATCAATAAGCACATAATCTAACTTTGTGCCTTTGCCTTTAAATGTCGCGCCACCGTCAGCAAGGTCTTTACGCACATATCCGAGCAGTACAAGCCAAATTTTGAAGGCTTGAAGGTCACGCTGTTTTATTCTAAAAATCATCTATACCCCCACGTGCTCACAAAGTCTTTAATGCATGCCTCAATACCGAACAGATTGATATCTCTATAAGTTTTAACTCTGCCTTTGCATGTGATTTCAACTGTGCGAGTGCGACTGCTGTATGTAAAGCTCATGCTGCCACCTCGAAAGCCTGTAGCTGTTTTAAGGCGATATCGACATTGCGATTAAAAGCAATCACTTCATTTTCAACACCCTGAATATCTAAGTCCTTTGCATAAACTCTTTTAATAAAAAGCTGTAAATGTTCAGGTAGGCGAGGGTCGTAACTCACAAAATCACACCATGCTCGACGAGTACAGGCCAACTGCCATGTGATCTGTGGAATATATTCAGCAGGCACCTCATCCATTAAAATGGTGTTCAAGTGTGTAGTCGTGGATGGGCACTTAATTTCTAATTGACCATCTTTACCAACCAAGCCATCTGGACTCGCCCCACTCATTTCAATAGCAGGGTGGTCAACCAACCCCACATTTGAAACAATCGCACCACGCTCATTTTCATAAGCAGTAATTGCAAAAGGCTCTTGATCAATACCCCATTGCATCAATGCGGTCGGCTTTGATTCCTCCTGAACGCCAGTGATGCGCTCAGAAAGAATAGTCAGTGTTAAGGCGTTATACTTCTTGCCTTTAGTTGGCTTAGCACCCATGTCTTTTATGCGCGATGCGGTAACTTTTCCACATCTTTGAGCATGCCAATCATCATTACGCTGGAGAATGTTCATAAGTCTCTCCATGTGATTGATCTGCTTTTTCTGCTGCTGCTTTAAGCGACTCTTTATGAATAGTCCAGAAGTGAGAACGGCATTTACCTTTAGGTAGTGAATCAAAACCAGCCTGAAGAGCCTCAAGACCCTCAAGAGCTAAGGCGCGCATTTCATTCAGATGCTGCAACTCAAACTCATCATAACCATCGGGGATTGTATTTTCATCGAAGCCACTAACTGTTTTTGGTGAGCTATTCTCCTGAATTCGTTCCGCTTCATCTTGGTCATAAATACCAACAAAACCAAAAGCTAAGCGTGCGCACTGAATCAAAGCCTTATGGCGCAAAAAACGCTTAGGGTGAGATTGCCATGGTCCCGCAAAACCATTAGCACCCATTGGCTCACGATATACTTCATCCAAATATTCACGAACCACAGTGGGGCGTTCACGGTCTTTGCGGTAAATCAAGCAGTCCACCCATTCAGGGCAATCAACCTTTGCCTTATTCATACGAACCATGTTGTCCGAAAATACAAACTCAATTCCGTTAAGGTTTGGGTTGCTATTGATGATGCGAGACCAACCATCAACACCCACTACAGGAATAATGCCTTTACTCTTATCAGGGAAAGCGTAAATTTCCTTGGTCCATGGATTTAATTTGTACTGACTTGCAACAATCAGCAGTGCGCCCATTTGCTCGCGTGTAATTTGTGTCGATGATTTAAAAGCCGTTTGAATTAAAGTTTGCTCAAGCTCAGCGGGATCAACGTTGTGCAAACCAAGCACAGTAGAAAGTTGACTGATCTGAGCGGTAATTAAATTCGTTTGTACTGGTGCATTCATATTTTTATTCCTTAAAATTTGATCGAAACGTGAGGCACCAGGCCTTTATTGATTGCATTCAGAATAGCTTTGCCCTGATCAGCACTCACACCAAGATTAGTCAAACCTTTAAGCGCCTCGCCACAGATTTGCTTTTTGTGCTCCACATCAGCCAAACGCGCTTCTTCAGCCTTGCGCTCTGCCTCAGCCTTAGCAAAAGTCTCCGCTTCAATACGCTTACGTTCATTTTCAGCAGCCTGTACAGCACGCAGTTCAGCAGCTTCTTTTTCAGCTTTCAGTCGAGCTTCACGTTGTTCTGCTTCAAACTTTTCGCGTTGTACACGTTCAGCCTCTAAACGAGCTTTTTCCTCCGCTTCACGGGTCGCACGTTCAGCGGCTTCACGAGCAATTTTTTCCTCATGTTCACGCTGAATGCGTTGTTGTTCAGCAAGGCGCAGTGCTTCGAGTTCTGCTTGCTCTGCTTCAAATTTTTCGCGTTCGATCAATATGACTTTCATGTGCTCTAAGCACTCATATTTACGAAGCTTTGCAACGTCCTTGAAATCATCAAATGAGTCATCTATCTCGATTGATTCGATTTCGGCTATTACTGATTTAATTAGCTCAGCAGGAGAACCAATATCGATACGCCCTTTATCAAATTCAGCTATTTTGCTCTGAATCTCTGCTTCGCGTGCTTTTTTAGCATTCTCCCAATCAGTTAACGGCTTGCGAATCTCATCACGTAGTGCATCACACTGGTCACGGAATAGTTTTCGATCTGCATCGATCTTGTTTGTGATTACCGTGTATTGCTCTTTAAGGGCTTTGCCGTGAGCATCAAAAGCAGTTTTTGTGGAAGCAACTTTACGAGCTATCGATGCGATCTCTTTGCGACCCTTATCAGTCGATAAATCAGGAACAATTGTTCGAGCTTGGGTTGCTATGCGATCAAACAAGGATTGCGCACCACCTTCAGTCTTAAAAGCCTCAACAATCTCATTTGAGTTTTCACTCAAAACTTCCAATTCAAATTTTGCATTCATTTCCAGTCCCTCAGTATTCTTCAGCAGCCAACTTCTTTGCTGCTAATTCCTTTTCAAAAGCTTCTTCAACAGCCCACTCGATGCGTTCATTTAATCGATAAATTTGGTCATCTGTGAGCATGAATTGCTGACCTTCTTGAATCGCCACACCATCACTTGCAAGCACATCAACAAGCGTATTCTCAATGGCTTTCCACGAGTCGATATCTAAATCAATTTCGTTTTGTGGATCGGAGGTGTGGTTAATCAAAAAGCTTTGTGTGGTTTTAAGCACAGGCATTGAGCAATCAATCGAACAACAACCAAGGCTTAAAACAAATTGGATTCGATCGCCTAAGACAATTTCCGATTCAACTTTAAAAGCTGGAAAACAGGGAGCTAACAAGTCAGTTTGAATTGATATTGCGTTCATTGTTCGGCTTCCTTGAATTTGAACTCTGGCAAAGGGATTGGCTCATTCGAATGGAATGCGTCTATCATTTCTTGGGTAACAGGAATTTCTTCTTCACAATCAACTTCATAAAATGTAATAACCAAATACTTTTCAGCCCACTTATTCAGGAAATTATTAAGCTCATTTTTCGCCTCATCGCTAACATCCTTTGACCCAGTATTCCCACCTGTGTAATCACTTAGGTAGTTGTCGTAAATACGACAGTCGTAATTTTCTAATACTTCATCTGCATCAAGAATGAATTGTGTTGGTGATGGGGTGCGCTTAATGCCTGTTAGGAATGTGTTTCCAACTTCAAGAGAGTCATCATCCAACATCTCTTCCAGAGCTTCGGCAGGATTTTCATAATCAGCCCAATTTTCATCGCCTGAAAAACTATAAATTCGATTACTCACTTCACCACCTCCGCACGAACTTCGGCTTGATTTTGTTGATATTCAGCTTCTTTATCAGCTGCATAGAAGCAAGCAGTTGTGAGACCACTCATAATTGAAACTACGACTAGGGCCATAACAATGTTGTGAATAGTGTCTTTAATGAATGACTTAGGTTTCATTTCAGTCTTAGTAGGTGGCTGATATAGGATTTGAGTTGTTTGACTCTTTGGATGTATTTGATTCATACTTAACTCCGTAAGCGTGCAAGTGTTTACAAGAGCCTCGAAGTAATCCTGCAAGATTTATGCTTCGGGGCTTTTTATTGTCTGTGAGGTAAATATCGCATTTCCGATATTATTAGTCAATAGGAAATCCGATAAAATTATAGAAAAACCGATATTTATATTTTTATGTTTTAATAGACAAAAGAAAACCCACCGATCGGGTGGGTTAGATGGAGTTTATTATGCAATATTAAGGTTTAATTGCTGACTAGGGATATCAACTGACTTGATAGAAGGACCATAGATCATAACTTCTAAGCCTTTCATTTTATGATATGCACTGTAATTCAACACATAATCATCTTGCACATATCCAGTATAAATATCTTTAATTTCTTGACAGTTATCGTAAGAAACTATCCAATTTGTTTTCACAAAATCCAGTGCCTTTCGAATTTGAACATGATCTTCATGCATATAGAAATTTCTATATAAACCTTGGCCTTTGACATAATAGGGAGGGTCTAGATAGATAAGGGAGTCTGGGGGCAGGAAGCTGTCGACTTCATTTAAAAGCTCAACTGCATCCTTATTGTAGACATTAATATGTTTAGCAAACTTGCCAATCATTTCAATTCGCTTAACAAGATCCACTTTATTAAAACGAGCATCCAGCTTGTACACGCCAGATTGAGCCTTTCCACCAATGACGCCACCTTTTAAAATTCCAGAACGATTAGTTCGGTTAAGAAAGAAGGTAGCAAAACCATGTTCAAGGGTTGAATGAATTTCAGGACTAGCCAAGATTTCTTTTTGTTTAAACCATTCTTCTATGGTTACATTAGTATCAACTACTTTCTTTAGAAAACTTTCAGTATCTTCAGTAATGCTTTTCCAGAAATTATAAATTGCTACATCAAAGTCATTGATATGAATATTTTTGCAGTAATCATTAAATAATAAATCTAGAGCAACACCAGCACCTCCCGCATATGGTTCGAGATAATCACCTGAAAGGCTATTCGCTTCCATCAAATCTTTTACAAAAGGAGCAAATTTTGCTTTACCACCAGGGTAACGTAGTGGTGTATGGTAGATACTCAAAAAAACACTCCTCTCATCATTTGTCAATTCTAAGTGTTTTCATACCAGCTTTCTACCAAATGAGAGGGAACCCCTTTGTTTTTTGTTAAAACATATTTGGTAGCAGTCTCTAAACTTTTACAAAACTTTATTTTTAAGTCAGGTTCTTCTGATACAAGTACTTTGTAGGGGTTTAAATTAATTCCCCCTTTAATAAGTGTCTGGATCTCATCTGATTTAAAAAAGTTTTTAAACAGTTGTCGTATTCTGTCTTCCTCAGCAGATGAATATTTCTGATCTTCGATATACATCTTCAATGAAAAATTATCATCAATAGCTAAAGGGAGATTTAGCTTATTATTAATTGCAGTCACAGTAGGGAGTGAGTTAAATACATCTTTTGTGAATTTTGCTTTATTACTCCAATAATTATCATTTTCAGGAAGTTTAAACAAAAATTCAAAAAGCAATTGATCAGGTGGCAAATTTCCTGGAAGCTTAATAATATTTTTATGGCCTTTAATAAGATTATCTTTTACATCTCCATCTAGGATCAATAAGCTAAACTTATTGAACTCCGGTACTTTTTGTCTAATTAACTCAATGTAATTATTACACCCCATTGATATGCCAGTCATTAACTTTAATGGTTTTCTTAACTTTCTTTGAGTTACTAAGGCATTGAATAGAGCTCTAGCTTCATCATCCTCAAAATACACATTGGTTTCAGGGAATGAAAGTTCAGAGCTTATTACTTTCATTTTTACACTAATATCAGCAAAAACATCGGCCCAAGATATATTTTCTAGAACTTCAATCTTATTTAACTTATTAGATAGATATATGGTTTTAAAATTTTTATGGTCTTGTTGAGCGAGTAAATGATATTCTTCAATTAAAATTGGAGAATGAGTCGTTATAATTATTTGCAAACTTAATTCTTTTGCATATCTATTTAAAATTTCCTTTAATTGATATTGAGCTCCAGGGAAAAGTCCAGCATCAGCTTCATCTATTAGTAATATGCCACCATGATAATCAGGGTATTCTTGCTGAAGCTTCTTAAATGAAAAGATTGCTTGAATTATTTGGCCTGCATTATCTTCACCAGCTGAAATAGCTTCATGATCATAATCATTAGAATGAACAACAGCCGAATCAATTGAGCCGGTGGTTGAGGTAAACTGACTGCCTGTCGATTTACATAATAGCTGATTATTGGCTCTGATAAACTCATCTGAATTTTTTTCTAAAAAATCCAAGTCTTTGGTTTCATACTTTGCTCTATGTGCAATTGGAATTAATCTGTTTAAACTTAAGTAAATAACTGGATGAGTGACATTTCTACTATCGTTGGTAACAGTTGATGTAACAATATTGTTTCGCACTATTGCTCGAGGTAGGCGGCGATCTTTAAGATTATAGAATTTTAATGATGGTGTAATGGTAGAATCGAAATATGCATCATATAAGGTATAGGATGCTTCTAAATCTCCAGCAAAATCAAAATTTTCAGAAAGCCTGAAGTGGTCACTAAATTTCGATTTAAAAAAGTTTGCATGTAAGGGGGTAAAGTGAAGATCTTGATTTTTTACATAGTCTTTATCAAAGCTAAAAATTTGCGCTAGAAGACCCAAAATAGTAGATTTTGCTGTACCATTTTTTCCGCAAATCACGGTGACTCTTTCGCCAAAAGGAATGACTATATTATTTAAAGCTCTGAATTTGATTACATTTAGACTTCTTACTTTTGTGATTTTTCTACTCATAAACAACTCATCTCAATCTACCCTCATATTGAAATTTACTATTTCTCCGAGATTACAAACTTCAAATATTTTCACCTTAACCCCATGCTGCCCAAGCCGCATATAGCGGCTTTTATTTTCTAAATCTTACGCAGTTTTTTCTTAGCTCGATAAACATAGCGAATACAATCCACCACCTCACCAACAAATTCACAGTCCTGATCAAGTGGAATAATATTTGGTTTAAATTCAGGATTAATCGCCTGTAGGTATTTAGCGCCATCTGGCTCAATTACTAGGCGCTTAAAAGTCGCATCATCAAACTTTCTAACAACAATGATATCGCCTGAGTTCATATCACTAAAAGGCAGGGTGGGATCCACAAGAATGTAATCACCTTCATGGAATTCTGGGTAGTTACTCAAACCCTGTACTTTCAAGTAAAAGCACTTCTCACAATCACCATCTGGAATGGGCAGCCATTCTTCCACCTGTGACATATCAACAGATTCAACATTAGTCATCGTACCTGCCTGAACCCATGACAAGACAGGGGCCATGCGTGGAACTACTGGCACAACGTTTATCAATGAAACCTCATCAAGAGCGCCTTTCTTTAATTCTTCAGCGGTCACACCAAGCGCATTAGCCAACTCTAAAATCGATCCAGTGGATTTCGCATTTCCTGTCTCTAGATCAGAGATAACAGATTGCTTAACTCCAGATTTTTGAGCCAATTCTTTCTGGGTCATTTTTTTCGCTTTGCGAATTTTCTTTAAATTTTCACCCAAAGTTGTCATGAACTTTTCCTTAAATACCGCTATCGGAATTCTGATACAAATCCCAATCGGTTTGGCTATTGTATAAATATCGGAAAACCTATATATTTATAAGAAATATAGGAGGTCTCCCATGAACCAATGGCAAAAAATGATCATTGATTTGAAGGAACAAGGATTAACTCAAACCCAAATCGCTACTGAGATTAATTGTTCTCAAAACTATGTAAGCAATCTTGAAAACGGGTTGTGTGGCAAACGCCTTGGATACGAGAAAGGCAAGAATTTGGAAAAATTATGGCTGGCGCACTGCGCACCCCAGCAAATTGCATAGGTGAATTTATGAGTCTTGAAAAGAAATCTACACATGTTCGCTTGTCTCCCGAAAACCATGAGCGTGCAAAGGTTCTCTCAAATATTAAAGGTAAGGACTTAGCTCAATACCTTGCTTATCTCCTGGAAAAGGAAATTGCTGGTGAATGGCATATCCTTAATTTACAAGCAAAATCCTTTGAGCGCTTGGGAGTAGCAGCTTTATTGCGGGACTTAAGCACTGAGGTTCAATTCCATGAGGGATCGGAAGGGATTCACGGGGATTTAGACAAAGAAAAAGCCTGATCCGCGAAATCAGGCTTTTGTGTTCACAAGTCATGAAGGAAAAATGAACATGAAATCAAATTTAGCATATGAACCATCATACCCACAAGGTGAGGTTGTTCGTTTTCCAAAAAATGAGCGAAAAGCCATGTCGGAAAAAAAGTTTAATTACGTCACCAGTATTCGCTCAATCAAGATGCACTCAACTACAAAGCATGTTGCTTTAACCTTGGCTACCTATGCTGATTTTGAAACAGGCATCTGCTACCCAACAATCCAAACATTAATGGATGACACTGGGTTGTCAAACCGTGTTGTTAGTCACCACATCAAGCAGCTCGAAAAACTTGGTTTTTTGTTGGTAAAGAGAGCAAGAGGAAGTAATTCAAAATACAAATTTGTTTTTGAAAATATCACCAAAGCAATGACGCAGAGTCACCACCTAAGAAAAACAAGTAGTGACTTTGACGACATGGAAGTAGTGACTTTAATGCATGAAGTAGTGACTTTAAGCGCACAAAGTAGTGACGCAGAGTCACACAAACATCCATTAACTACCAATAACTACCATGAAGTATCAGATAGTGTATCCGCACACGAAAAAACCGAGCAAAAAACAGAGGGTGAAAAACAAACTAAACCTACTGCCAAAAAACGTGAATCTGGAAAAGTAAAAACCTCCATTCCTAAAAACTTCGCAATCAGTGATCAAGTCCGAACTTGGGCGCAGGAAAAAAACTACAAACACCTTGAGCAACATCTTGAGTATTTCACTGCCAAGTGTGAAGCCAATGGGTACAAGTACCTGAATTGGGATGCTGCTTTCAAAACAGCAATTCGCGATGACTGGGCAAAGTTGAACAACAATCGGCAAACTGGCTACCAATCAGCAGCATCAAAAAACAGCCAAACCCTGAATAACCATGATGCCTTCTTTGCTCAGTACGGCATTGGAACAGAGCGTCAAGAGCAAGCCATTGATGTAAATCCAGACCATTCGTATGCAATCACTTGGGAGCATGAGCAATGAGTATTTTTACAATTGAACACGCGGCTCGCCTAATGAACAAGATGAAGGCGTTCTATGGGAAAAAATATGCTGAGCAATGGGGTGATATCCCAGCAGTAGAAATTGCGGATGCGATGGTTGAGTGCTTGCAAGGCTTAACTCAAGAGGATTTTAAACGCGGTTACTTGCGTATGCAGAAATCTACGTTTTGCCCAACCATTCCTGAATTTCGTGCATGGTGCGAACCAAAGACCGATGACTGGCTCGGCTCACATGAAGCATGGGCGATTGCTGAAAAGTCGATTGGCTTTGATGGTCGTGAGTTGACAGTGGTTTGGACTGAGCAAATGGCTCAAGCATTCAGTCGCTGCGAAGACCTAGTAAAGACTGGTGATAAGTATCAACGCGCAGAAGCAAAGAAAATATTTTGTGACGCGTACGACCGCCTTGTAACACAAGCTAAAGATCAGGGATTGAAGCCGATTTATGTGACTTCACTTGGGGTTGATAAAGACCAGGCGATTGCAGCGATTAAACAAGCAGAAGTTGATGGGTTTTTACCAGCACCTGAAGCTCAAAACTTGCTAGAGCACAAACAAACCACTCAAGAAATTAAGTGTGATGCGGAGCGATACAGGACTACAGCTCAAGAGGCTTTAGCGAAACTTGCACCACACATCAAGCGCAATCTGAACAAGATGCAACCTGAGCACAAAGAGATTCAGCCATGGGAAACAGTCGAAATGGGGCATATAGATCCTTTTGATGACATAGAGAAATACAAATCGGCGTGTGCGGCTGTGAATAAGCCTATTCCACAAGCTGTAAAAAATTGGGAAATGACATTAGCGCAGATGGTTGAAAAGCGCAGGGAAGATGCGAGAGGTGTGGCGTGAGTGGAGAGAAAACTGAAAACTTTGGCGACATGCTCTCAATTGTATCGTTTGCTCAATTTAAACCAGTCACATCAGCTTGGGTTTCTGCATACCTTTCGGTTTCCAGAAGATCCGCACAAAGATATATCAAAAATTTGATTGATGGTGGGTATTTAGAAAAAACAAGCAAAGGTGCGGTTGCCACAAGAAAGGCATTCCGAATGATTACAACTGGTGGAGCACAGGGATGAAAAAGCGAAATAAAAAATATAACCCAAAGCAAATTATCAAACAGAAAGTCCACAAATTCCAAATGACTTGGGAGGTGAATGAAGCAAAGCGAATTATCGAGCTTCACCATTTGATGAATGGGGTTGATCCTCAAGAGTCAATACATACGCCACTGCATGTTTGGATGAGAGCACATAAAGGGGATTTAGCGCTTGCACTTAAAACGCAGACGATCCCAGCAGAACAGAGCTATCACATTGTGAGTCGTATCCATGCTGTGAATGATGAAACGGGTGAGGCGGTTGATGTTGAGTTTCAGCTAGCTACAGCAACTCCAATGCATCTTTGGCAGTTCTTGGGTGATGAAGAAGCGGATATTTATGTTGAAGATGGTGGGTTTAAGAAGAAATGGCTTGGTTTCAATCATGAGCTGGAGAAATACCTTAACTCCATCGAAGGTGATTATCGAATCGTGACAAATCATTGTTGTTTAACGTGCTTCTCGTCTTTCAAAAGCTTTAAGCATGAAATGGAATTTAAGTCGATCAAGTTAATTAATCCTGAGTTGGGGTTGGGGGTAGCAGCATGACGAATCATTACGAAGTGAAGCAATGCAATCACATTTGGTTTGATGTGACTGCAAACGGTGATCAGTCTCAAATTCATGCATGTGCTGAATGTGGAGCGAAGAAGAAAACTTCTTTTGATGAGTACACCGACACCTTCACGCATTTAGAGAATCATATTGGCCCAAATACGGTGGTGATTAATTTGGATGCTGAAGAAGAATTAAATAGGGGTGCATGGGATGAGTGAGTTTAAGACTCTAGAGGAATATCAAAACTCAATCAAAGAGTTTAATGCTCAATCCATATTAGGATTTGAAGATTTTATTATCAATTCTAATAACGACAGAGCAAAGCTTCAACTTAGATGCACACCCCACACAGACAAGAAATGTGGGTATGGATGCCATGATTTAGATTTTGGTTTGAGTGTGTGGCAACACCAACAAACCAAGATTGATGAGCTTCAAAAGGAAAATGAAAAACTGAAATACGAGAGAGATGCATTTCAAGAGTTTCATCGTGATTGCAAAGTGGAGATTGATCTACTCAAAGCGGAAAAGGCGGAGCTTGAGAAAAGAATATCTAAAACACTTGGAATGCTAGACGGTGATCTTAGCTACGTGGAGGAAGATCGCAGACGAAACTTTGAGTTTCTGCAAATGGTAATGATTCGTTGTTTGAAAGATGACATGAAAGCCCTGCGAGGTGAATCTTGACCATCCGCATGACCGAAGAACAATTTAAAGCTCGTCAGATGCGCCAAAAATCCACCATTTCGGCTAGCAAGTCGAAAGGTGGCGCAAGAGCACTAGGGCGACTTAAACAGGGCGTAATGAACAATACAGAGCGCAAATACGCTCAACATTTAGAACAACTAAAACTATCGGGCGAAATCCAGTATTTCGCCTTCGATTCAATCAAGTTTCGCTTGGCAGACAAAACATTCTACTCGCCTGATTTTATCGTAATGAAAGCTAATGGTGAGCTTGAAGCTCATGAAGTGAAAGGCTTTTGGGAAGACGATGCAAAGGTAAAGATTAAGGTCGCAGCGTCAATGCATCCGATCCCATTTGTGGCGGTCTATTGGGATAAGCAAAGCGGTTGGAAGTTTGAGAATTTTTGAGGGTGGAAGTGATGGATATAAACGAAGCAATTGTATTGGTGGCCTTCATTGTTGGAATGGTGTTGCTGAGAATATTTGGAAAATAAGAGGGGATCGGGGATGAAAGTAATATTGATGGTTGTTGTGTCACTTGTGGTGATTGCCTTGATGAATAAATACAAAACTCCGAGGGTTATTAAAAATATTGTGGCGATTGTGTTCGGTGTGGTGGTTGGAACAAATTTGAGTGAATTTTAAGGGGATCGGGGATGAATGCAGTGGTAAAAACTCAAGTAATGGATTGGTCGAAATACAACATTGATGGATGGCTTGAGCAGTTTGGGGCATGGTGTGAAACGGTTAGAATGAAAGGTGGCTCATTACCAGATGGTTTACACGTAAATCAGATCTATTGGTTGATTCAAGAGGCTGACAAGACACCTCGCTCATCTAAGATTTATATTCGCTGCGAGATCAGTGATTTTGAAGCCGATCAAGTCCAAGCTTTATTACGTTCAGTTTTGCGCTCAGAGAGTGTGGATTATCAAGCTAAGTTTGCGGTGATGTGTTTGATTAAGCACAAGGTAGAGAATCGGAGTTTGAAGTCTGTGGGCTTAATTACAGGGCAAGGTGAGACCCAAACACGCATGATGGTTAATTGTGGGCGATTCTTTATTCATTCGCGTGACAATCGTTTGAAAATATAAGGCTTGACGCGCGCGGGCGTATACGCTATTTTGTGTTATAAGTGACCGAAGTGTAAATATTGCACTTGGTTCTAAAAGAAGCTCACCTCGGTGGGCTTTTTTGTTGTCTGTAAAAAGACAATTATCCTGCTGGAGTGCTGACCAGTGGAACATGCCTTCGAGTAAACTTCCCTTTATGGGGCTTGAACTAGGGAGTAGCGTCCCGACCAAAAGAGGGTTGAAAGCAAGTAAAGCAGACCGTGCATGTTAGGTGTGTGTAATTGTGAGTAGCGGTAGATCAGTTGCCGAGCTGGTCAATATCGTAATCTAAGGCAAGGGTGTGGCAGATCGCCACATCCTTTTTAATGCGCTTATGGCAGAAAGGATTATGCATCGGACTTCTATTCCGACTCATGTGGGTTCGAATCCTACTAGGCGCGCCAAATTCTTAAAGTGTGCATATATTTATAAATCAATAGCTTACAAATTGGTTGGGTGATTTTTGTGCTATAATTGATCTTTAATTAACAAGTTCAATGATATGACTAATATAGATCAAAATTTTTACACGATTGTTTATTACGCAGATGATCAACAACGTCAATTTCAGGCCCAAGAAAACCAAATCTATTCTGATGGGAAGTTGGATCGAGATAAGGTTTTAAGACTAATTTTTCGGAATGAAGAATCAAATCCAGCGATTTTATGCCCCAAGGTTATGGATAGTGCTGGTAATGTTTTGAATTAGCCGGACGTATTACGGCACACAAAAGCCCCTCGCATTCTAGATGTTGAGGGGTTTTCTTTTATTGGAGAAGCTCATGCGTTTGAGTCGTTTAAATCTAGGGATGTTGGTTGCCTCTGCATTTGGATTTAGTCAATCACTAAGTATGGCTGCCAGTAGTGTGGACGCCTTGAATCAAGTTATGAAAAGTACACTACCTCAGCAACCAAGCCAAAAGGTCAACCGTATCAGTCAAGCAAAGCGACGCAAATACAAGCGTCAAGGTCGTGTGTGATGAAAGATGTAATTGAATTAAATAAGGATGGTTACGGTTTTGGTCGTGAAGGCTATGGGCTTGGGCGAGAAGGTTGATGGTCGACAAAGTAGAAGCGCAGAAGAATCTTGAGTCACTGCAAAGTGACTTGAAGCATTTAGCAGCGCTCAATCATCTTAATTCACGATGGGAATTTAAAGCCCATTGTCGTAAGCGAATGGATGATATTGAGCAGCAGATTAAGAATATCAAATCGGTGTTGAAGAAATGACAAACGAAGAGCGGGAGTTGCCCGCAGGGGCGGAACCGCTTGAGAATGAAAAGTACGAGCTGTTTTGTCACGAATACCTGAAAGATTTAAATTACGCACGTGCTGGACGTGAGGTGGGTATTAAGAACCGCCAAAACGTAACGCCAATTTTTACACGTGATGATGTTCAGCAACGTATTGCTTATTTAAGTTCGGAGCGAATTGAGCGCACCAAAATTGATGCGGATTATGTGTTAAGGCGTTTGGTTGAGATCGATCAAATGGATGTATTGGACATCATGGATGACAATTATTCATTTAGACCTATCGGTGAATGGCCCTTAATTTGGCGTCAATATGTTTCCAATATTGAAAATCTAGAAGAATTTGAAGGCTTCGGTGAAGATCGTGAACAAATTGGCTGGATTAAAAAGATTAAATGGCCAGATAAAATTAAAAATCTTGAGCTTTTAGGTAAGCATGTGAGTGTAGGTGCATTCAAAGATAAGCTTGAGGTGGATGTTAATGTCGATCTTATGTCTGAACTTATTGACGAGATTAGTAGCGAGGAGTGAATTTTAGGAGGCGCAAATGGCAAAAATGACTTTTGCGGAACTTAAAATCAAACTCAAAGATCGCTTTTGGCGAATCAATAATCTTTACTACATCACGAATAAGCAAGGTCGTAAGATCAAATTCAAGATGACTGCTGAGCAGCTTGAATATTACGACAACATGCACACGCGCAACGTGATTTTAAAAGCGCGTCAGCTTGGTTTTACTACTGAAAAATGCATTATCCAATTGGATGCAGCGATATTTGAATCAAAGAAATGCGCGATGATTGCTCACAAGCTGAGTGATGCACAGCGTTTATTCCGAGAAAAAATCAAATACGCTTATGATGCTTTGCCTCAATTGGTGAAGAAAGCAAATCCAGTTGAGAAGATGACTACCGAAGAGCTGGTCTTTGTGAAAGGTGGTTCAGTTGCTATTTCAACATCTTTCCGTGGTGGTACCTTAGATAGTTTGCATGTATCAGAATTCGGTAAGATTTGCGCCAAGTTTCCTGATAAAGCTCGAGAAATTGTCACTGGTGCATTTGAAGCGGTGCCTTTAAGTGGTCGTATTACCCTTGAATCTACAGCAGAAGGTCGAGCAGGGTACTTTTACGACTATTGCCAAGAGGCTGAGAAATTAAGCTTGTTGGGTAGAACCTTAAACGTCCTTGAGTGGCGTTTTTTCTTTTTCTCATGGTGGAAAAATAAAGAGTATTCCATTCCCGTTAATGGTGAATTGTCGGATCGCTTAAAAGAATACTTTGCCTTACTCGAATCTAAGCATGGCATCAAGACCACACCTGAACAGCAGGCTTGGTATGCATCCAAAGAGAAAACGCTTGGTGATGATATTAAGCGTGAGTATCCATCAATTCCCGAAGAGGCATTTCAGCAGTCAGTTGAAGGCGCTTATTACGCTAAGCAATTCAAGTTTTTATATGCTGAGAAGCGTATAGGTGATTTGCCTGACAACTCGCATTTGCCAGTCATGACGTTTTGGGACTTGGGTGTATCCGATTCGACTGCAATTTGGTTTGTTCGTCAAATATCAGAAAACTACTACCAAGTTATCGATTACTACGAGAACTCAGGCGAAGGCATGAGGCACTACTTCAAAGTACTGAAAGATAAGGGCTACACCTACTCAAAACATTATGCACCGCATGATATTCAGAATCGATCTTTGATGAATGATGGAAAGTCTCGACTTGATATCGCAAAAGAGGGTTATGAAATAGACGGATCCATTTACTCAGTAAAATTTGAAGTGGTGCCAAATATTGGAGTCATGGATGGGATTGAGTTGGTCCGTGAAATTTTACCCAACTGTGAATTTGATGAAACCAGGTGTGAGCAAGGTATTACTCATCTAGAAAACTACCGCAAAGAATGGGATGACAAAGGATTTTGGAAAGACAAACCTTTGCATGATGCTCATTCTCATGGTGCTGATGGCTTTAGATATTTTGCAGTGGCAATGAATAAACGAAAAAAAGTCACATCAATCAATATACCAATGTTTGGATTTTAATATGAGCATTACAAGCAAACATGCTGACTATGAAAAGCACGTCAAAGTCTGGGAAAAGCTAGACCATGCTTGTAGTGGTCAGGAAACAGTGAAGTCAAAAAACACTGCTTATTTACCAAAACCTGCGTTATTCGGGTCAAAAAATGATGAAACAGGCGATAAGAGATACAAGGAATATATTGCTCGTGCAAGCTTTCCAGGTGTGACTAAAACAACACTGGCAAATCATATTGGTTTAGCTTTTGGCAAAGTGCCAGTATTCAATCGACCTGAAGATTTGGAATATTTAGAGCGAAATGCTGATGGTGGTGGACGTTCAATCCACCAAGTTGCACAACGCGCGACTCGATTAATTGAAATGCATTACCGCTGTGGTGTTTACGTTGATTATCCAGTCGTCCCGCCAAGTCGAAGTAAGGCTGAGGAGCGTCAAAAAGGCGCTTTCCCGATGATTCATATCATTGATGCTAAGTCGATTGAAGATTGGGATTACATTGTTGTTGGTAATCAAAAAAAGCTGAGCTACGTTAAAATTTTAGAGACTGTTAAGACTCGAGATGGTTTTGATGTATCTGAATCGAAGCAATACCGTGTACTTTGGCTAAAAAACATTGATGGTCGATTTGTTTATTCGATTGAGGTGTTTGTTCAAGATGAAAAGGGGGATTGGCTTTCAACTGGTGAAGCTTATCCGCGTGATTACAATGGTCAGACTTGGGATTACATACCTTTCACTTTCTGCGGAGGCGTAGACAACTCTGAAGAAATCCACATGCCAGCGCTTTATGAATTGGCAGAAATTGAGTTTTCATACTATCGAAGCTCAGCTGATGTGGAAGAGTCGGCGTTTGTGGTGGGTCAGCCTACTTTGTGCCTTCCAAACATCACTGATGAACAGTACAAGATGGTTCAAGAGTCAGGCGCTCAAGTGGGTAGTCGCTCTGGTATTCCAGCTGATGCCAAATTTATCCAAGCCGATGAAAATGGTCTTGCTTACAAGCGAATGCAAGATAAATGGGATCAGATGAAGGAAATGGGTGCTCGTTTAATTGAAGTTGGGTCTGCAAATAAGACAGCGACTCAGGCTGATAACGAAAACTCAGTTCAACATTCAGTTTTGTCTTTAGTCGTTGCCAATGTTTCAGAGGCTTTGACTATCGCGTTACGTTGGTGTGCGAAATTTGCCATGCCGACCCATGATTTTACGACTAAAGAACTTAGCTTCACGATTGCTCAAGACTTCAATAAGCCAAAGTATGATCCAGCTCGTTCACGATTGATTTACGAGGCTTGTCTAAATGGTTCAATGCCTTGGTTTGTTTGGTATCACTACGAGCAGACAGGCACATTCACCGAATCAAAATGGGAGGATGTTGTGAAGCAGATTGAAGCACGTGAGGATGGGATTGAGGATGAATAAGTATGAACATCTCAACGCAAAAAGCCTTGGTAAATGCGTTGAGTCAACACAACGCTTATCTATACCGAGCTTCATCGCAATCAGTAAACGAACTCACTAAACACTTTAATTCTCTCTCAAATGCTCAATTACAGCGTTTAGCTGAATTGCTTGAGGATTTATCAGAGTCAGAACGAAACGCCCTAAAATCGCTTAATTTTGGATCTAAAGCGAAAGCGTCAAAGCGTATTGAAGAAATCAAATCCATTCTGAATGAGTGGTTCACTTCAATTGATGTGGATTTAACTGAAAAGTTTGAGAAATCTGCATTAGAGCTTGCGATTTATGAAGCGACATACACAGCAAAATTGGCGGGTGAAACTGCTGCTGTCATTGGTGGTGCTGAAGCATTAAAGAGTGCTCAAAAAGCTCCATTTGCTGGCGGCGCTTTGGTTGATTATCTCTTTGCGGATATGGCTGAAACGCTTCGTAAGAAAGTTGAATATGTCATTCGTGATGGCATTCAGCAGGGTCTAACCAACCAGCAAATCGCTCTTAAAATTAAAGGGCGAAAGTCTCTCGATTATAAAGATGGGATTTTAGAAGCATCACGCCAATCTATAGAGCGCCAAGTCAGAACAGCTCGAAGTCATATATCTAATGCTATTTATATTGATACATATAAGGCGTTAGGGTTTACGCACGTAAAAGTAGTGGCAACTCTGGATGGTAGGACGTGCAAGTACTGCGCCTCAATTGATGGTCATGTATTTGCGATTGATGATCCGAAGCGACCACGTTTTCCCGTTCATCCGCACAATAGAACAACTTATGTTGGATGCGATGCAGACGGTAATGTTCTTGGAAAGCGTCCTTTTGTTGCTGATGATCGAAAAGTTAAGGACATTCCCAAAGATCAGCGTGACGGGGAAATTGGTCAAGTTGATGCAAATACCTCATACCCTGAGTGGTTTGCTAAACAAGATGAGTTCTTCCAAAGAAAGTGGCTTGGTAAATCAAATTATCTGCTCTACAAAGAAGGCAAATACCCAATTGAGAAGTTTGCAGATCCATTAAATAAACGTGGATATACGCTTGCTGAACTTGAAGAAATGGATAAAGAGACATTTAGGCGAGTTTTAGATGCAGCTTAAAGCTTTAGGTGAAAAAGATTTTTAGGGAGTTGGGATTGTGAAAAAAGAACCAAAGAAAACAGGGCTAAAGCGTACAGTTTGGTTATTTGAGCGTGAAATCTTAGAAAATCTTGAAAAAACCAATCTTAAAGATCATCGCAAGGTTCTTAAGTTCAACCGTTTTTCTATGAAATATGAAATTAAGCCAAAGTATGACAGCGGTCGAGCTGATGCAATTGTGATGCGTGATACTGCAAACCACTGGTTGAAGATTTGGTTTATCGCATTTCAAACATGTACTGGTGAGCATTTAAAAGTTAAAGCTTAAAAATAGTCAAAATTAAATCCATGGCCTGAAAGGGTCTTTTTTTATGTGAGAAGAAAATGGAAAACCAACACCAAAAAATCAAAGGCTATCGTGATTTATCTCAAGAAGAAATTAACTTGATGAATGAGATCAAAGCTATCGGTCCACAAGTTCAAGCTGTGATTGAGAAGGTTCAAAAGCACATTGCAACCCAGCGATACAATTGTCGTTGTGATGCAAATATGCAAGTTCTGGATGTTGAAGAAGATCGTCGACTTGATGCTGCTACACCAGAGCGATTTGCTGCAATGGCTAAGACAGACTTTCAAACAGGTTTGATGTACTTGGTGCGTGCTGTCGCTCAACCAACAACCTTTTAAATATTTATCAAATTTCAGCACCTTCGGGTGCTTTTTTATTGCCTGTAATTCGGATGAATGGGGCGCAACCGAGCGGATGCTCACAACTAATGGTGGATACCAATGAAACTTAAAACGACTCAAATCGATGGCAAAACATATGCGGAAGTAGACACTCAAGGTTTGCCTGTTTATGTGCACGATGATGGCAAGGAGGTTGGTTTTGACGCTGGCTCAGCTATGCAAAAGATCAGCTCCTTAAATGCGGAAGCAAAAACGCATCGTGAAGCAAAAGAACAAGCCCTTGCACAACTTAAAAACTTTGAAGGCATTGAAGATCCGAGTGCTGCTAAAAAAGCTTTAGAAACTTTGAAAAACTTTGACGATAAAAAACTTGTGGATGCAGGTGAAGTCGAAAAAATCAAACTCGAAGCGATCAAAGCAGTCGAAGAGAAATATGCTCCAGTAGTTCAGAAGTTGGAAAAAGTCGAAAACGATTACCACAAAGAGCTAATCGGTGGCGGGTTCTCACGTTCTAAGTTTATTCAAGAAAAAATTGCAGTGCCAGTCGATATGGTTCAAGCCACTTTTGGAAATAACTTCAAAATCGAAGATGGGAAAGTGGTCGCATATGGTGCTGATGGTCAAAAAATTTACTCACGCTCTAAACCAGGTGAAGTCGCTGACTTTGATGAAGCTTTAGAAACTTTGGTTGGTGGATATCAGTATAAAGATTCGATTTTAAAAGGTAATCAGTCTCAAGGTGGTGGTTATCAGGGTGGTGGCGGTTCTCATAATTCTGCGCCTAAATCTTTGGCTGATTGTAAAACCAAAGAGGAAAAAATTGCTTATATGAAGCAAGTGGGCGAACAAGCTTAACTAAAAGGAGAGGCACATGCCTTTTGATTTACAAGTATTTAATAAACAAACTTATGCTGCAATGTCTGAAACGGTGGCACAAGATGTTGCGAAGTTTAACGAAGCATCACAAGGTGCGGTTCAGTTAATTTCACAACCATTTAATGGTGATTTTGACATCGAAGCATCATTTAAAGCCATTGATGGTATTGTGCGTCGTCGTAATGCTTATGGTCAGGGAGCTGTTCAAGCTAAGCGTTTACAGCAAATGCTGGATGTGGCAGTTAAGGTTGCAGCAGGAACACCACCGATTCGCTACGAAAAACAGCAATATTTATGGGTGCTTCAAAACCCTGAAATAGCAGCATTAACAATCGGCGAACAACTTGCGAAAGCTAAAATTGCTGACATGCTAAACGCTGGACTTTTAGCAGGGTCTTCTGCAATCGGTGGTAATACTAATGCAACACATGGTGATGGTGCTGGTGATGCAACATTCCGCTTGTTAAACGCTGGTGCTGCAAAGCTTGGTGATCGTTCAAGTGCGATTCGTGCTTGGGTGCTTCACTCAACAACCATGCATAATCTTTTTGATAATGCTTTAGCTAACTCAGAAAACCTTTTCCGTTACGACGGTATTAACGTTGTTCGTGACCCGTTTGGACGTTTATTCGTTGTTACTGATTCGTCTGCATTGGTTGGTGATAACTCAGGTACTGCATTCTATAAGACATTGGGTCTAGTTGAAGGTGGTGTTGTTGTGAATGATAGCAATGACTTTAATGCTGAGCTTCGCCCTATTACTGGTGGTGAAAACATCGAGTACGAATACCAGGCTGAATGGTCATACGGTGTAGGTGTTAAGGGTTATGCTTGGGATCAGTCTGCTGGTGGCAAATCACCAAATGATGCAGCAATCGGCACAAGCACAAACTGGGATTTAATTGCAACTAGCGTTAAAGATACTGCTGGTGTGTTAGTTAAATCAAAATAATAGAAACGCCCTCGAAAGAGGGCTTTCTTTTTGAGGATTAAAAATGTCTCAGAAACACAAAAAGATATATTTTACGAGCGACTTCTCGCCAGAGAATATCCAAAAACTAAAAGCTGAAGGCTGGATTATTCGCGACCGTCGAGCTGTCAATATTGGAGACTTTATTGAAGAAGCTAACGAATACGGTGGTGATGTTCCTGAATACTACAAGCCAAAAACACAACAACTCACTGTTCAATTAAATACTGAAATCGCACCTGAACTTCAAAAAACCATTGATGATGCAAAAGCTGAATGTGAAAAGGTTGCTGCTGAAAATGACGCCTTAAAAGCTGAAATAGAAGGCATCAAAACTGAGCGTGATGCATTGGTTGTGAAAGCGAAAGAACTTGAAGAGCAGCTTAATGTATCCCACGCTGAATTAGTTGCTGTTAAAAATGCAGGTACAACTGGTGATTTGCTGTCTGAAAATACAGATGCAACAACAACCAAAGAAACAAAGAAAAAATAGGTGAAACATGAGCTTTATTACAGAACAGCAAGCGCTTCAGATCATTGGAACACCGTTTGAAATCTCCAGTGATAAAGCTCAAACCTTGATTCTTGCTAATGCTTGGGTGAAAAATCAGATTGGTTTTGTTCCTGAATCAATTGATGAGAATCTTACTTTAGCTGCTGCTGAAATTGTTCGCGGCATCATTGATGAAGCGCTATTTGTCGGTGTAGATCGTCAAACGGTAAGCGAAACGGTTAACGCTAATGGTGTGTCGGTGAGTGAAACATTTGCTGAGGGTTCAGTTGTTGTAACTCGATATGAGCAAATCGCCAAAGCATTGATTCAATCAGTTGATCTTGCGAATCCAAATAAGTCGAATGGCTTTGGTTTTGAGGTGTATCGATGACCAAAAAATTACGCCTACCAGCTTGGCATGAGACGCCATTTCAACATATGCGCTACACGCTAGTCACAAATCAAGAGCAGCTTGATAAATTGCTATTAAAGATGGCAAGTAAGCCGAAACTATTTGAGTTTCTTGAGGGTGGTGCAAGCGCAAGAGTGAATTTTCTACCAGATGATTCTGCAATAGTGCAAATTAGCAACCAGACCGATTGGACAATAAATCAGATTCACAGTCTTCTAACGCACGAAGCGATGCATATATGGCAAGAAATTAAAAAGAGAATGGGTGAAGAAAACCCGAGTGTTGAGTTTGAAGCATATTCAATTCAGCTCATCACGCAAGATTTATTTTATCTATATGATTGGAGTTTGGGTTATGATTAAAAACAAAATTCAATCCAAACTCGCCAAAGCGTTAGATAGTAAATTAATCGATGCAACTCACCCTTTTTCATGCACAAGAATAATTTCAAGTGGTCGATGGAATCCAATTGCTGGTCAATATGAAAACCAAGAAACTGAGACTTACACAGGTCGAGGTATATTGTTTGGCAATTACCTGAAGGATTTGTCAAAGCCTTCTGACTATCTAGTTGATGATTGCAAATCGATTGTGTTGCAAAACGAAGTTACAGCAGAACCGAAAATTGGTGATGTTTGGGGCACTCCTAAAGGTGATTTTAGGGTGATAAATGTTTCGCCTGATGCTGCGGATGCAACATGGCTTGTACAGATACGCAAGGTTACAGTGTAATGAGCTGGAAAGGTTATAAGCCCACACAATTTGCTTTAGATGTAATTGAAGAAAGCGAAGAGCATGTGAAGAAGATTGCAGGTGTTGGGCTTCAATCAGTTGTTGCTGGTTCACCTGTGATGGATGGTGCATATCGTGGTAATCATCGAATTTCAATCAATGAAGAAGACCACACATTTGATGAAAATATTAAAGACCTAGGTGGTCAAAGCACGATAGCCAAAGAAAGCGCCAAAATTGTGAGATTTAAGCTCGGTGATAAGTTGTATATTCAAAACAATGCGCCTTATGCGATAAGGCTTGAAAATGGATGGTCAGACCAAGCACCAAACGGTGTTTACTCAATCGCATTCATGAATATGAGAAACGTAAAATGATGACACTAAGCCAAGCTGAGCGTGTGATTTACACTCGAATAGGTCAATTTATTGATCGAAGTAAATACATGGTAGGTGCTGATATTCACCTGATTGGTCAAACTGAGCCATTGGGTAAAGTTGAAACAGGTCAGCCTGATATTGATGTTATATATGAAAATTCACCACCACACACACCGCCTAAAAATAAATTGTGGTGCAAAGTGTATATAGATTATGCGAATAGCTTGGTGGCTGAACTTGCTGACAACCCACTGGTTAGACATAACGGATTAATTCAGATTCAGTGTTTTGCACCACTTAGTTCAGGAACTCTACCACTATTGAATCTATGTGATGAGTGGTTGCTACTCTTGCAGTCATTTAGTGAAGACGATCTGGAGATTCATACAGCCCATGCACCAGCACGTATCGATGACCTTAATTTCTTGGGTCGAATTATTAGAGCTGAGTTCCGAGTGAATTAGCTTAAACACTTTATTCCACCGCCTACATGGCGGTTTTTTTACGCCTAAAATTAGGAGATTGCCATGTCTAGTGGTGCTAAACAGATATTACAAATCGCAAAAGAAACAGTGATCGGCACAACGCCATCGCCTTTTGCACGACAAACTATTGCTTTTACAAGTACATCGTTAAACCAGGAGGCTGAGAAAACAGCGTCAGAGTCGATTGTCGATTCACGATTACAGTCAGCATCAATGGTAACTAAAGCATCGTATGGTGGTGATATTTCAGCGGAAGCGGTTTACGGTGCTTATGATGATTTAATTGCAGCTGCTGCATTTAATGCATGGGCAACCAACTCGCTGACATTTGGTGGTGTAAATCGTCAAACATTCAGTATTTTGTATGGTTATGCTGATGTAAATAACTATCACACATTTGCTGGTATGCACGTTAATAGCTTTGCAATTAATATTCCATCAAACGGAAAAATCAGCTTTACATTTGGCTTTATGGGTCAGAAACGTACTGTAGCAACTAGCGCTCCAGCAGGCACAATTACCGCTGCATCTACCAATAAAAAACTTTCTAATGTATCGGTGGGTGAGATTCTTCTCGATGGTGTGTCAACGATTGGTAATGCTTGTATTTCAGCGTTCTCATTCAATTGGGATAACTCGATGCAAGTGCAAGAGTGCTTGGGTAAGGGTTTAGAAGTTGGCGCTATCTTAGAAACAGCGGCAGTTGGCACAGGTAGTTTTACAGTGGCTTGGGGTTCTAAAGCTGCCGAGTATTATGAAAAGCAATTTACCAACACTCCTGTAACCCTTGTTATTCCAATTACTGACGCTGACGGCAATAAATACACATTAACAATCCCGAAAGCAGAAGTAAGCGCTCCGCTTGCGACAGGTTCTAAGACTGATATCTTGCAAACCACTTTTGAATACACAGTTGTTGATCAAGCGCCAACTCTTGTTCGTACACCAAAAGCATAATTCACACCGCCTTCGGGCGGTATTTTTTCTGAGGTAGATATGGCTTTAAAAGTCGAGATTCAAAAAAGCAAAGAAGTGGCTCTTTGGAAAGAGTATAAGTCAGGTAAAAAAGTTTTAGCTGAATTTAAAATACGCGGTATTGGCTACAAGGCTTACCAGGTTGCAATTGAGCGTGCTCACAATCAGGTTAGCTCTAAAGGTTTTGATGTGACACAAGCATCATCAAGCGATAAGCTGCTCCATGAATTACACTTAGATGCTGCTGCATGTCACTTGATTGAAGACTGGAAAGGTGTGATTTTAAGTGAAGATGGTGTTGAAACAGAAGTACCTTACACTCCTGAAAATGCCATGAAATTATTCAGTATGGGCGACATCGGCATTCAAATTTGGGCTTGGATCAAGACTCAAGCTGAGGAAATTCAAGTCGAAAGCAACAAACTGGCGGCTGAAACGGTGGGAAAGCCTTAAATTTATTTGAATGGCTTCAATTTGATTCTGAAGAAGCCGCGATTGAGGCTTCGGAGAAGGAGAGAGCGATTGCTAAAGCAACGGGTCGCTCGATTCCTGATCCAATTCAAAAGCCTGAATACTCATTCACAGCAAGTTCAATTCTAAACGCTTACAACATTATTGCTCGATCACGAAGATATGAGCAGGGCACACCTTTAGCTATCGACATGATGGCGATCAAGCAATATTTAGAAATCTATGATGCGCCTTGTGAGCTACATATCTTTGTTGAGGCTTTGATTGTAATTGATAATAAGTTTTTGGATGGGGTTTATAAGAAGCGAGCTTAGACACATTTATATACATTGACCAAAAAAATTAAGACAAAAGGCGTTTTACTGATACAATGAGATGAAACAATAACTTTTAACGAGCCGTTGTTCATCGTGATTAATGGTATTTAGTATATGAAAGCACAACCCTTAACTGAGAAGTTACTTGATGAGCTTACCGGCTTCGATCAAAGCGTCACTCTGAATGAATTTACGCAGCGTAGATATTTACTCGAATGTGATAAAGCTATTCGAGTAGAACCCGCTGAAGGCTATATGTGCAAAGGTATTGTTTATGCACTATCTAACAATTTTGACAAAATGTGTGAAAGTTTCCAGAGAGCAAGAATGCTAAGCCCTAGCGACTACTTAATTAAAAGCAATTACATTGCAAGTTTAGGTAATTACGGAAGGTTTGAGGAATTGATAGGGTTGGTAAAGCCTGAAGAGGCTATCGAAAACTCTAATCTACTACATGCATTGTTTCGTGCATTAATTGCCACTGCTGAAATCGAATTGTTAACGCAAATTAATCCCAAATATGCGCAAAGAATTAAACAAGCGATCGCAAATCAATATCTTGAATTAGAGACAGTAAAGCAGTACATATTTCTTTTTAACAATTTGATGCGCCAAAAAAAATTAAGGTTCGCCATGATCCCTTCTATCAGTTGGCTAGAAGATGATGGGGATTTATTTGTCTATTATGATTTTGTGGGATCTGCGTCTGAATCAATGGAACTAATGGATGAGTTTGACAATCTTGTGGCCGAAAGAGGGTTAAAACAAGTAGCACGAAAGCTAACTATAGTTTTAATACCACTTAGACCATGCTAGGTTAGCAATCAATGAAGTTTAAGCCATACGACAGATTTTTGAGCGCAAAAGACATTCTAGCAAAGTGTGAACAAAATCAAGCGACTTATAGAAGCGTTATCCATCAAGCTTACTACGCAACATTCAACCAAGTGGTTGGAGAGGTGGATAATCGTTTATTTTATCCAGTTGATTCACTCACAAAACAATCTAGTGTGCATAAAGCCTATTTAGATGCTTGTATAGATAGGCACGACAAGCTGAAATTTGATCATATAGACTTCGATACTTTGGAAACTGTAATCAAAGACTTTAAAAGGTTGAGAGGGCTACGAAGAGTATCTGATTATGAGTTGGAAAAAGAGGTATGCAAAGGTGAGGCTGAACTTTCGATACAGCTTTCAAACAGGGTATTTGAATCAATTGAAAAATTAAATTAATAAAAGCACCTTAGGGTGCTTTTTTAAACCTCATATTTGAGGGGTCTGCAAATTTGGAACTCATGATAGCTCTTAAGGCTCATACCCTCGACCATCAAGGCTATTCAATCTGTTTTCAATGTCATAGTTATTAGCTTCTAGTTGCTCTACATTACCCTCCAGTCGCTCAACTCGATTGTTTATGTCTTTGAGTTTTAATAGTTCATTTAATATTGACTTAGCCCAAGCCTCTAATTTTTCAGGATCAGTAATATTTTTTGGGTTCGTCGGCTCAGGGAGGCTATCGAGTTCAAATGTTGTCTCGAGTCGCAAAATTAATTCAGCGGTTAGCGTTCTGCCATTGTTCTTGGCAGCTTCATCCAGCTTATCTTTAAGTTCAGCAGGTATTCTAAAGTTAACTTGTGGGTCTGTACGTGCCATAGGTTTATAACAACTAATGTTCCAATGTACATAAACTATAGAGTGCTATAAATAAATAGTCAAAAATTTGTTGACATCAAATAAATCACCTGCTTTAATGTGATTGTGATGCCAAGTTACATCACGTGCTATAAGGGGCTTATAATGGCAAGACAAGATCCACAGGTAAACGTGCGTATACCTGAAAAAACATTGGAGCGATTTAAAGAGGAAACTCAAAAAGATCGTAGAACTATCACAGCTCAGCTAAATATGATTATTGAAGAATGGTTAGAAAAGCGAGAAAACCAAAACGAAGCGAAAGTATGCAATCAATAGGCAACAAAAAAGCGCTCAGACCTTCGAAATTCTTAAGCGCTTCAGTGTTGTTAAACCCAAACCAAATAGGATTATTAACATGTCCAATATTACTAAATTTACCCAAGATAAGCAAATTATGGTGAGTGAGCTACAGATGCGCCGCTTACTAGAGTTTGTGCGCAATGCAGATAATGCTTTTAATCAGCTGTATGCATTAGCAAGTGTGCTAGCTGAAAAGTCGGAAAGTCATTCGATTAATAAAACCTTGGCTCAAATGGCGATAGGTATCTGCAACACATATTCTGATGAATGCTTGGAGGAGGTTAGGTTCTTTAAAGAAGAGTCAAAACAACTAATCCCGATGTTTGCAGAGGAGTTAGCGGCATGAATGCAGTGATTAACCTTGAAAAGAATGCGCCATTTGTAGAGGTGGAGATTGGCGGCGAAGTTCAGCTTGGTGTTGATGCTAGGTCGCTTCATAAAACGCTTGGCAGTAAACAAGACTTTTCAACTTGGATTAAGCGTCGTATTTCGCAATGTCAATTTAGGGAAAATTTTGATTTCATCTCACTCCACCAAAAAGTGGAGCGAGAAACAGGAGCCACCAGTAGAGTGGAGTACATCATCACTGCTGACATGGCTAAACATTTAGGTTTAATGGAAAAAACACCACAGGGTCATCAAATCCGTGAATACTTTATCCAGCAAGAGAAAGTTGCTCGAAATACGATGTATGGTATTCAGCTTGAAATCAATAAGGCAATGTTGCAGCTTGATCATGTAAAAGATGTTCTATCAAATGCAGGTCGAACACTCTGCGTTATGGGGAAGCAGGTCAAGCCGCAATTAATGCAGAACCTTGATGATTTGATTGCAAAGGCGCAACCACAATTACCATTTAATGCAGGGGAGTAACTTAAAATGCAAACCAGGAATACTTATGATGAAAATAACATGGTTAGCATAGTGCAATATTTAAATGACAAGATTGCAACCAATAAAAACTTAAGCACTTTAGAAGCATTGGCCCTAACAACAATTTACATGGCAGCAATCTCATCAGAGATTAATAAAATTGATGGTGAAGGCAGGTTTAAAGCGTTAAATCAGATGAGTTTTGCGTTGCATGAGTGGTCAAAAAATGAAGCGTCTGGATTAGGCGGGATTAAAGAAGTATTAATGGATTTATCACGGCTTTTCCCATATAGGCAAGGTTTGTTTGAAGCTATAGCCAACAACCCTGAATTTAGAAATACAACACCCTCTACCAAAGTCATGAGTACCTATATTGTAAGAGAGGTGGGAACTAAAAATATCAAAATAGGAAAAAGTACCAACCCTTCGTCAAGGATAAAAAATATAGAGTCTTCTTCGGGAAGGATTGTTGAGACTTTAAAAATTTATGGCCTTGATATTGAGATAGAGCTTCATGAGAAGTTCAAAAAATACAGAAGAGTGGGTGAGTGGTTTTTTGATATCAATGATGAGATATCTAATTACACTCAGCAGCAAACTTAATCATTAAGTATTGAGTTATCAAAAACCCACTTCGGTGGGTTTCTTTTTACCCTAAATTCAGTATCCTATTCTCAAATAAAAATTTGGGGGTGGGTGTGAGAAAGTTTTATGTTTTATTAATTTTATTAACTGCTTCATCGTTAGCTAGTGCAAAAACCATATCTACTGAATCTTTAGTAAATATTGTGAGCACCAACACCTTGGATAATTGTAAAATCAATGGATTTAATATACTTAATGCAAGACCTGATTTTGCCAAAACCATAAACGGTAATTTGAATAAGTTTGGGTCTCTTAATATTTCTAATTTTGATGCTTCTGATTGCTTAACATCAAGGAATGTTAGTAAAGATGTCTTAACCAGTCACTTTTATCAAAAAAATAAAAAGACCGTAGGGCATAGTTTGCAAATGTTCTCTGCCCTCAATCTTAAGTCTGGCGCGAGTTTAATCGCAATTATTGATAACAATAACCAAAGCTATATTCTGGGTGGGGTTGATCCACAGATGAAAGCCGCGCTCCAAGAAAGTTTTGGCGACAATGATTATTTTCAAAAAGTTAATTTTGATTCAAGAAAAGAGTTTGGTGATATAGCTAGCGCCAACAAAGGCCCTCAGATTGATACAAATTCCCCAAACTCCAATGAGAGTTTGCTCAAACAAGCCAAAATCAACCTTGCTAAACGAGGTGTCAAGGATCTAATTAAAACCGATACTAGTTTTGATTTGAGTCTTGAGGATGGTGAAGGGAATAAGCGCAAATCCTTAATGATGGTAAGTTTAGATAAGAAAAACCCAATACCATTATTAAGGGCGAACTTAATTAGCAACACAAATATTCTGTCCAGTGTAATTAAGTATAAATTGAAAAACCCATACTCTTACAAGCCTCGAGAAATTCTTGCTACACAGCAAGGGGATGAGTTGGAGATTATTATTAAATACACAGCAACCAATAGCTATGGCGCTGAGGTGGTTGGGATTGATGGTCGTAAGTTTTATCTCAAGGCCAGTGGTGAGTTTAATTCAACCCCAAATTTCTAAAAATATTTATTTATAAACCCCGCAACTGCGGGGTTTTTTATTGCCTAGGAGTTTTTAATGACAGATAAATCCAAGTGGTTTGTATTTAAGTTGGAAGATGATGAAGGCTTTGGTTGTTTTCGACTTAACCCAATTAATGACCCAAAAGTGCAATCCGAGTTATTGGGTTTAAACAACAAGAAAATGATTTTAAAGATGAGTAATGAAAAGATAGCAGAAGAATTTTCTATGCTAATCGCCAAATACATCATCAAAGATTGGGAGAATCTTGCATTCAAAACACCTGCTGGCGAAGTGGAAGGTGAAACCCCTTACTCGTTTGAGAATGCTTACCAGCTATTAATGCATGGCGATCCAGACATGAATCTGGCTAACTGGATTATCGAGAAATCAAAAAGCATCGTTTAGGAAAACCACACTTCAAAGCTCGCATTATGCGGGCTTTTTTACACCTATAGGAAAGTGATATGGCTGTTCAAGAAAGTAAATTAGTAATTAAAATCGACTCAGGTCAGGCCGCTCGAGATGCTAAAGCAATCAGTAAAGAGCTTGAAAGTATTGAGAAGCATGGGGTGTATGCAACCAAATCTATGGATGCTGCCTCAGTGGCAATTCGCCAACTTGCTGGTACGGTTGCAGGACTAGTCACGGTATCGACTGCATTAAATAAAATAGACACTTATACAAACCTGAACAACCAATTAAAACTAGTCACTAATTCTCAAGAAGAACTGAATAAAGCGCTAGATGATACTTATGCTATTGCTCAGCGTTCAGCAGCATCATGGGAGGCTGTTAATAGTGTTTACGCTAAGTATATGTCTAATGCTAAAACCCTTAATTTAACCCAAGATAAGGCGGCAAAATTAACAGAAGTCACAGCAAAGGCGGTTGCCTTAAGTGGCTCATCAGCAGAAGCAGCTACTGGTGCATTGTTTCAATACGGTCAAGCATTGGATGGAAATATTCTACGCGCCGAGGAATATAACAGTCTTGTGGATGGTGCTGGTGGCTTATTAAATGCAATGGCTACAGGCCTCAATGTGACACGTGGCGAACTTCGTCAAATGATGCTTGATGGCAAGCTAACAGGCGAGGTGATTACAGAAGCTTTACTCAAAGCAAGCGATAGCGTGGATCAACTTTACGCTAAAACAGACACTACGATCGGCGGCTCACTTCAAATGCTTAGTGACTCTGTAACAAAGTTTGCTGGTGAAGCTGGTCAAGCAAGTGGTGGAGCAGCTGCATTATCTGCATCCATCAGAATACTTGCGGAAAACTTCAACATGGTTGCAAGCGCAGCTATGGTGGTGGGTGCTTACTATGTAGGCTCGCTCATTCCAGCAATATACGCAAGCACTGTAGCGGGGTATGGAAAAGCTAAGCAACTTGCTGAACAAACAACAATTCAATTAGCGGCAATTCAGGCAGAGCGTGCCGCTGCCGCCGCAGAGCTTAAGGGGGCTGAGGCGCAGGTTGCTAACACACAATCAACATTAGCAGCCTTGCAAGCCGAAAGAGCCCTCGAAATTCAGCGAATGAAATCCCAAATTACAGCACAGGGTCTTGTAGCATCACAAACGCGTCTAGCAGAAATAAGTGTTATTGAGTCGCAAGTTAAAAAAGAGCTCACGGTTGCTAACACTGCGCTCGCAGCATCGCAAATGCGTGTCAATCAAGCTCAAAATATGGCAATAGGTGTAGGTCGAGGTTTGCTTGGTATACTTGGTGGCCCAGTTGGTCTCGGGTTAACGGTTGCAACGGTTGCAGCGTCATACTTGCTCTTAAAAGATAGCTCGGATGACACAACGCAATCTTTAAGAGCTAACAATGAGACTGTTCAAGATGCAATTGAAAAATACACTGCACTCGATACTGTAAAAAGACGTCAACAATTATCCTCTGAAAAAGACCAACTTGAGGAAGCATCTAAGTCATATGAAAATCTATCTCAAAAGCTTACAACCAATGCTTACTCTATATCTCGCCATAACGACTTAACGAAAGAGCAAGCAAAAGCCCTAAATTTAGTCATTGGTGAATTCAAGAAAACTGGAGATTTAGATAGCTTTTCATCGAAAATTAATAGCCTTAATTTTGTGAGTCAAGACTCTAAAAATAAGTTCAATAGTCTTGCTGGACAAGTGAGGGATGCTGGCACTGAGTTCAAAAATCAGAAGCAATTTGTTGATGCTATTGGTCAATCCCTTAGAGAGACAGGGTCTTCAGGTGATGAGGCCGCTAGAGGTGTGCGCAATGCGGCTAATGCGGTAGCTGAATACACTGGTAAGTTAAAAGCGCAAGAATTTGACTTAGCTTTTATTAATGCATTGACTCAAAAACACGGTAAGACAGCTCAGGAGGCTGATTTACTCCTTCAGGCTTATCGAGAAAATGAGAAAAAAGGCATTAAGGGTATCACGGTTGAGCAAAAGAAAATCATTAGCAACATTGAGGCTCAAAGACGCTCAGCGGAAGCTTACAACAAAGCTCAAAGTCAGTCAGTCTCTGATCAGAAGAAGCAATCTAAAGATTCTTTAAAATCCATCAGAAATCAAGCCGAGTTGAGAAATCAAATCCTCTTTGAATATTCTGACCGAGAAGCAAAGATGTATCTCGATCTTGAGAGAAGAAAGGCTGAAATTAGAGAGGCTTACGCGCAAAATCCAGCTGAAATGAATAAATATCTTGATTGGGCTGATAGAAGGTTTAAAGCAGAGAAGGCGTTGTATGATGCTGAATTAGCGAATCAATTATATTCTTTTAAATTAAGTGAGACTGAAAAACTTAATTTAAATAAAAATATTGAAGAGATGCGTATTCGCACATCAGGTGAATACACCCAGGAAGAGAAAGCATCACGCATAAAAGCCCTAAATGAACAACAAGCTCATGAACTCGCTCTCATCAAGCTCTCACAAGAACAGCGTATCTTTCAAATTAAGCAAAACTTAATGACTGAAACTGCTGCAATGGAGGAGCGATACAGATTAGAGCGCGATCAAATACTTTTAAACTCCAATCTTACTCAACAGCAGAAACAAAAAGAGTTGAACTTGATTCGAGCTGCACAGCAAGAAGAATCAAGAAATAAGCTTAACAATGCTATTCAGCAATGGGGTCAAACCCAAGCGCAAATGAATGGCACTGGTAACCAATTTGCTTTAGAGCAAGAGAGGTTTGGTCGATACGATCAATCGCAGAAAATATTCGACAATGAACTTTCAATGGTGAATCAGGAAGCTCAAGACCCAACCGCCGACTTGCAAGCAATTGCACAGAAGCGTGAGGAGATTTGGCAGGCTCATCAAGATCGGATGAAGGCGATTGAATCAGCCTATCAGACTGACTCTATGAGTCTACAGCTAAGTTACGGTCAGGAGGTAACAGGTGCACTAGCAGGAATGTTTGGTGCGATGTTAGGTGAATCTTCGTCAGCTTACAGAGCGCTTTATGGCGCACAACAAGCGTTTGCATTATCACAAGCTGGAATGAACGTCTGGAAGGCAGCATCTGATGCATATGCAAATGAGCCTGGCACTGTTTGGCAGAAAATGGGTGCGGCAGCATTAGCAACTGTTGAATCTGGAACTTTTGTTTCATTGATTCAAGCAGCAACACCTAAGGGCTTCGCGGATGGCGGCTTCACTGGTTATGGTGGTAAATACGAGCCAGCAGGCATCGTTCATAAAGGCGAGGGTGTATTAACCAAGGAGGAAATCCGAGCAATTGGAGGCCCAGCAGGATTTGAGGCATTACGAGAATCAATTAAGCATGGGTATTCATCAGGTGGTTTAGCTGAAGATACTCGGCGAGTTGGTATTCGTGCTGTGAATGCGATTAATTCGGGTGGCTCTGGTGGAAAAGCTGTCATTCAACCTAAAGTGGTTATCAATAATTACTCCTCTGAGAAAGTTGAAACTTCGACGAATCAAGATGGTGAATTAATGGTGACTATTGGCAAAATGGTTAATTCAATGGTAGATCAAAAGATTGATCAGCGTTTTATTAGAGCTAGACGACAGGGTGGTGAGTTATATGGAATTTAAAAAGAGTGATGTTAAAGCAGTGTTTTAAACCGCTTTAACACTCTTGGAGATTAAGATGCAAGATGAAGAAATTCTGAGTGAAGCCAATTCACAAGTGGGCTTAAGAAACTTTCAAGATCAGATGGGGTATAAGCCTCCACCGCAACATGCAAAGCTTTTACTGGATGCTGGGCGTAAAGCTTTACGTCAAAAACAAACCACTCTAAGCGGGTTTCCATACTGTGACGTGCTTCTTTCCCAGCCTTTTCCTCTACATGCTCGTAAAACAAGTCATCCAGATTATTAAGGTTAATTCCTGTAGTATTAACACTTGGTCTAAAGCAGAATTGTATATAGGCATCCAAGACGCCCTGAATGTCGGGAGCCTCCCCAAGCCAACACCCAAGTGTCATTATTGCAGTGTTTTCCTTATTTATGCGTAACACCTTGTCTTTGAGTGTTGGCATTAAATTAAGTTCAAGTATTTCATCTATTCGGTCTGGGTAGCGAGTGAGATCTATAGCTCCGATATTAAGTCCACCCTCTTCAATATCCGACCTAAACGGCCAAATCTGGTATGTCTTTCCAGTCATATCCTCGATTGTCATGATAGAATTATCCTTGTTAGATAGTTTTTAGCAAATCAATACTAACACTCAACCCGTTCTTTTTAGGACGGGTTTTTTATTGGGTTAAATTTATGAGCAACCGAAAATTTACTTTTCCAGCCGACCGAGAGAGCAATAGTCAAACCAATTCATTCCAAGTTTTGCAAAGTCAATTTGGAGATGGGTATAAACAAACAACCTCGGTTGGCATCAACAGTAAGCGTGGGGTTTGGAATTACACGCGCACAGCTTATAAAGATGAGATTTTGCAGATCAAAGCCTTCTTTGATGACCATAAAGGTTCTGAATCTTTTTTATGGGATTCACCTTTAGATGGTGAAGTTCGAGTGATTGCAGGTGATTACACACCTGTCCACATCGGCGGATTGGTGTGGAGAATTTCCACGACATTCACACAAGATTTTCAACCTTAAATTAATTTAAACAACGCCCCGCTTAGTCGGGGTTTTTTATTGGAAAAATTATGGCGACAACCAAGATTGAATTAACCAGAACCCCCAAAAAAATAGCTAGCGCTCACACACCCACCTACATCCAATCAAGCAGGGAATTTCGCTTTGCTTTTAGCGCTACTCAACCAAATAACCTCAATACCTTTCATACAGACATGAAAATTTACACAGATGGAGATTTGGGGGATATGTGGGCTTGGGTGGCAGACCCTGACTCTTATGGTTATGTGGTGGTAAGCACAGCATGAAAAATAAATCAATCAATCATCTTTCGAGGTTTAAAACCCCGCGGATTTTAAACCTCGCATCAAGCACTAAAAAAAATCTCTACATGATTGGCTCAACTAATCACTTTATAGGATCAACAGAAGGCTTGATCGGCAGTAGATTGCCAATCACGAACTAAATTAAGAGGCAGATATATGGCTAAGCAAACGATTAATCAAGGCACAGCACCAACCGGCGCAGGCGGTGATACATTTAGAACTGGCTCAGCAAAACTTCAAGCGAATGATGATGAGCTTTATGCACACTTAGGAGCAAGTGACGGCAGTTTAACTGCTGCAAAAACACGTACCGCTCTAGGGCTGGGCACAGCAGCAACAGCCACGATTACAACATCAACTACAGACAAGACAACTGGGCGAGTATTAAAAGTCGGTGACTTTGGTTTTGGGTCAAGCATTCCGCCAAATTACTCTAAAGTTCCAGATATTAAAGGATTTTTCAAAGTATCACCTGCGGTTGCTGATGACTTTGCGCATGATTTTTCTGGTGGGTTAGCCCTACCGTATGGCGCAACAGAAGTATTTTATCTATTTGCTCCAGTCACAATTAATAAACCACCTTATTACCGAAAAGTGAGGAATCTTGCTGGTGGTGAACAGGAGTACATGCCAAAGCAAACATTTTATACAACAGAAAATACAACCGTAGATGCTAATGGATTTATCAAAAACGCCTCTCCTATCGTTAAGCTTTTTGCAGATGGAGTTGAGCTGAATGATGAAGCCCAACAACAGGATATTGTTTTTGAAAAATTAGGTATCGGTGATTATTTAATTAAAGGCTCAAGTGGTTTTGCACAAGAAGGTTGGTATATTGAGACCCCGAAAGATGCGAACGGAAATGTACTTTTTTCAGTGATTTACACAACGCTAGAAAATGGTGACATCTTAGTAAAAACCTATAAGAAAAAGTTTGATCTTGAAACCGCTTCTATTGTCGCTGATTTGGAAAATCCTATGGATATTACTGCAGGTCGCTGGATTGATTTACGCTTGCAAGAATTACCACAGCCTGAGATTGAGGTGATCGATGAGCCTGAACAGTGATTTTCAAAAGCTCCATGTTGACGGCCTGATTACGCTTTTTGAACTCGATGCTCGCGCTTTAGGTGCGGGTATTTTACGTTTCCATGGTCACATTGCATATCAAGACTGGGAACGCATTTATAGCCTGATTGGTTCGAATGCCTTAATGGGTGATGAAACCAAGATGATTGGCGAAGTCTATGAATCAGCAGAAACAAAAGCCTGGATGCGCAACATCATTTGGCAGGGTGAAACCTTTGAGCCGATTGCGATTGAAGTTTCAGGTTTGGAAATGCGGTCAGACGGCAAAGCTTCAGCGCCAACATTGAGCATGGCGAATAATATCAACGGCATTCAAAACGCGGTATCGGCTTACTGTCTGCAGTTTGGTGATTTTGTTGGCGCAAAACTTAAAGTCATTACAACGTTGGCCAAGTATCTGGACGCTGAAAATTTCTCAAGCGGCAATGCTTCAGCGTCAACTGAAGCAAAAGAGCAGCTTTGGTACATTGAGCAAAAAACGTCTGAAAACTCTCAAGCAGTAACTTTTGAATTATCAAATCCGATTGATTTTGAAGGTTTGCGCATTCCAGTTCGTCAGATTTCAAATTACTGTCACTGGTGCGCGGTAGCGGGGTATAGGGGCGAAGAGTGTCAGTACACAGGCACAGCAATGTTTACAGATAAAGATGAACCTACCGACAATCCAGCCTTGGATCGATGCTCAGGCAGACTTTCATCTTGTCGTATACGCAATAATGAAAGTCGCTTTGGTGGCTTTCCAGCTTCGAGTTTAATGTGATGACTGAATTTTATGTTGGTGAAATAGTTGAATTCCACGTGCCAGGTCGAATGATTTTAGGTGACGGAACTCTTGTTAAAATTTTGAAAATAACGGGTGAGTGGGCTGAAGTTACAACAGGTTGTGGATGCTGGCTTGAGAAGCTGGAAAACTTGAGAAAGATTCAATGAAACTAACCACAAAACTTAAAAAAGCAATTCATTTGCATGCTTCGGAAATATACCCAGCTGAATGCTGCGGCGTGATTGTAGATAATGAATATATTCGTTGTCGCAATGTGGCGGAGCATCATGATCAGTTTGAAATCCATCATGAGGATTTAGCAAAAGCCGAGGACTTGGGTGAGATTCAAGCCTATGTGCATTCACATCCTGATGCAACTGCTAGAGCCTCTGATTATGACCTGCATCAAATTGAATTACATGACAAACCATGGGTGATTTGCGCTTATCCTGATTTAGAGTTTCAAGTGTATGAGCTGTGTGGCTATAAAGCCCCTTTGGTTGGTCGCAACTATTACCACGGTTGGCAAGACTGCTACTCAATTGTCCGTGATTTTTACGAGCGAGAACTTGGTATAAAGCTCATGGATTTTGAACGTCAAGATGCATGGTGGGAATCCAAAGAAAACAAATCTCTTTATTTGGATGGCTTTGGTGTAGCTGGATTTGTTGAAGTGGATGAGCCGCAATACGGTGACGTGCTTTTATGTCGCGTTGGGCGAACAGAGCATGTCAATCATGCGGTGATTTGGTTGGGTGATAACGGTATGTTGAAATCTGAACATACAGAGCCGTGTATTGGTTCAGCACTTATTTTACATCATCCATACGGTCGAAAATCATGCCGTGAAATCTATGGTCCACAGTGGCAGGAACGAGTAGCAAAGGTAGTTCGATATGCTCAAAAAAATTAAGCTTTACGGTGTGTTAGCTAAGAAGTTCGGCAAAGAATTTCACTTGGCTGTAGATAGCACAGCCGAAGCAATGAGGGCTTTATCTGTTCAAGTACCAGGTTTTGAAAAATTTATGCTCCATGCTCATGAGCAGGGCTTAGAGTTTGTAGTCTTTCAGGATAAGCAAAACATTGGTGAATCTGAGTTGCAAATGACCACAAGTGCTAAAACCATCAAGATTGTACCAAAAGTGAAGGGTGCAGGTGGCGCAGTTCAGACAATTTTGGGCGCTGTGCTCGTGGTGGTGGGTGTACTTGTGACAGTGGGGACGCTTGGTGGGGGTGCAGCATTGGGTGCAGGCCTGATCGGTGCTGGTGCCGGCATGATGATTGGTGGTATTGCAATGATGCTGATGCCTAAAGTTGATTCGCAAGACCAAAACGAAGATGGAAACCGAGCCAACAAGGGGTTTGGTGGAGCAGTCACAACTGTCGCACAAGGCAACCCCGTGCCGATTTTATACGGACAGCGTGAAGTTGGTGGGTTTATTGCCTCGGCTGGACAGTACCCAGAAGATTTAATGTAAACAAGTAAAATACACAGGCGCATTAAGCGCCTTTTTTATTGTATGAGAGAAAGCATGAACGCAGTAATTAAAGGCGCAAAAAAAGGGTCAGGCTCAGCGAGAAAGCCAGTTATTGCACCTGATTCAGCACAATCCAAAACATTTATTAAAATCCTTTATGGATTATCTGAAGGTGAAGTTCAAGGCTTAGCTAATGGCTTAAAGTCTATTTACCTTGAAGAAACTCCGCTTGTCGATGGCAACAACAATCCAAACTTTCAAAACGTGCAAGCTGACTTTAGACACGGTACAAATGATCAGACTTACATTGAGGGCTTCCCTGATATCTCGTCTGAGCAAGCGATTGGTGTTGAATTAAAGTCTGCAACTCCATGGGTTCGTGCAATTTCAAATACTCAGCTTGATGCTGTACGAGTGCGTTTAAAGTGGGGCGCATTACGTCAAACCAATGCAGACAACGGTGATGTAAAAGGCTACACAATCCGCTATGCAATTGATTTGCAAACAGGTGGCGGCACGTGGGCAACAGTTCTTGATACGCAAATCTCAGACAAAACATCATCTAATTATGAGCGCTCACATCGTATTGATTTGCCGAAATCTGATACAGGTTGGCAGATTCGTGTCCGCAAAATCACACCTGATGCAGAATCTGAATACATTAGTGACAAGATGTATGTTGAGGCGTTAACTGAGGTTATTGACCTTAAATTAAGCTATCCAAACACGGCTATGCTCGGTCTGCAATATGACGCCGAGACATTCTCAAATGTGGCGAAAATTGCAGTGGATTTAAAGGGTGTAAAAATCCGAGTGCCAAGCAATTACAACGAAATTACGCGCAAATATACAGGCATGTGGGACGGTACTTTTAAGCGAGCTTATAGCAATAACCCTGCCTGGATTTACTACGATATCTGTACTTCAAAACGCTATGCACTAGGTGATCGACTTACATCACTTATGATTGATAAATGGTCATTGTATCGCTTGGCGCAATACTGTGATCAGATGGTAGATGACGGCAAAGGTGGTCAAGAGCCGCGTTTTACTTGCAATGTTTATTTGCAATCTACAGAAGATGCATATGCGATTCTAAATAAATTGGCGGGCGTCTTTAGAGCCATTACATTTTGGGATGGTAATTCAATTGTCTGTGATGCTGATATCCCGCAAGACACATTCTTCACATACACTCGCGCCAACGTAATTGATGGGTTATTTGAATACTCAGGATCAAGAGCGCGTGATCGCCACACGGTTGCAAAAGTGGCATGGGATAACCCAAAAAATCACTACAAGACAGAATATGTGTATGTGCGTGATGAGGCTGCTATCGCCAAGCTTGGTGTTCGTGTAGTCGATATTGATGCATGGGGCTGTACATCTGAGGGGCAAGCACAACGAGCAGGTTTGTGGGCTTTAAAATCCGAGCAACTTGAAACGCGCACAGTATCTTTCAAGGTCGGCTTGGATGGTCATATTCCTTTACCTGGTAAAGTAATTGAAATTGCAGATGAGTTATTTGCTGGTCGTGCTAATGGCGGTCGTATTTCAGCAGTTTCAACGAATCGCAGAACTATAACGATTGATCGTGACAATGTGGTGTGTCGTGCGGGTGATCGACTCGTCGTAAATGGCGAAGATGGCAAAGCTCAAGCGCGTACAGTCTCATCAGTAAATGGTCGAAACATCACTGTTTCTAGTGCTTTCGATTCTGTTGCAGCTCAAAATGTCTGGGTTGTGGATGCGCAAGATTTGAAAACAATGAAGTTTCGTGTCATGAGTATTACTCAAAACGAAAAACATCAGTTTTCAATCAATGCAGTTCAATACGAACCATCTAAATACGATGCAATCGATCATGGTGCATTTATTGATGAGCGACCGATTTCAATTATTAACCCAACCACACAAGAGCCTGTATCAAGCGTGGTGCTTACGTCTGAAAACATGGTACAACAAGGCATTTCCGTGGCAACAATGCTGATTTCATGGGATCAAGCGCAAGGGGCGACAAAATATCAGGTTGAATGGCGTAAAGACAACGGGGCATGGAATAAATTACCTTTAACTGGCAGCAATTCGGTTGAAGTTCAAGGTATTTATTCAGGCAATTATGAAGCAAGAGTGACTGCAATTTCTGCTTTTGATGTGTCCTCATTGCCAACCTATTCAGTGCTTACGAACCTTGAGGGTAAAACTGGAACACCGCCAGCACTAGCCAACATTCAAGCCACAGGTATTTTGTTTGGATTCAAGGTTAATTGGAGCTTTCCAAGTCAAGGCGCCTTGGATTCTGCGTACACTGAAATTCAGATTGCAACAACTGCTAACGGTGCCAATGCTGCGCAGCTGGGTTTGTTTGCTTACCCAACGGATACGCACGTCATTCAGGGCATGCAGCCGAACTTGACCCGTTATTTCCGTGGTCGATTGATTGACCGAATCGGGAATGTTGGCCCGTGGTCGCAATACGCAAGTGCAACAACATCAGCCGATGCGTCCGCTGTGCTGGATATTTTGTCAGGTCAGTTATCAGAATCGCACTTGAGCCAAGGCTTGATAGAAAAGATTGAAAATTCTGACTTGGAAAATAATCAGGCTTTTATTGATGTTCAGCAGAAAATAGAAGGCTTGGATGCTCAATACTATTTAAGGATTCAATCAGGAAAATATGTTTCAGGCTTTGGCTTGGGGGTTGAGGGCGGTCGTTCGGATTTTATTGTCCATTCCGATAGCTTCGCATTGGGCAATCCTGCGGGTGGAGATGAGGGTGTTAGCTACCCATTCATCTTCCGCTCTACACCTTACACCGATCCAAATACAGGCACTGTTTTTCCTGTTGGTGCTTATATGAAATCTGCGTTTATGGATTATGCTTCTATCGATACTGCTCATATAAAAGAGTTGGCGGTTAAGTCTGCTCAAATTGATGATTTGGCTGTGACTACTGCGAAGATTGGTGATTTGCAAGTTGATACACTGAAGATTGCAGATAATGCGGTAACTGTACCTGCTGCCACCAGACTTTCTTCACCTATTCAAAGAAATAGTACTAGGCAGCCTACTACTTATGGTGGAGGTGTTACCTCCCTTATTGATTCATCCCAGTATTTTGGTGATATCTTATCCTTAACTCTTAATCGTAACGGGGGTAAGTGTCGCATAGAAGGATCAATATGGATGGATAAAATATACGGTACGCTTTACACCAGTTCTGGAAGCACAATCCCAAAAGAAGAACAATACGTAGGAGTATTGGTTTTTAAAAATGGCGATTTGCTTTCATGGGCACGTGTTCCAACCAGTTTCAAGGACACTAATCAGGTTAGGGAGCATAGCGGTCTAGCTTCTATTCCAGTTGTAATTGATGATGCCGGAGTTGGCCTAGCTACCTACTCTATTAGATTAGGGGTGACAAGTGATAGAACTAACTCTGGCACTCAAATGTCAGTATTCTCTGAGCCACCAACAATTATTAGTGCTACCCTTGCAGTAATGGAGCTTAAAAAATGACCACTATTGTTAATTCTTTTGGTAAACCTCAATACACCATAAGCGGTAACGAAGATATAGTAGCTCTCAATACTCCGCATGGTTGTATTGCCGTAACAGATCCACCAAGCCCAAATATGTACTATCAGGAAGGTTGGGTGGATATGCCACCACAGCCATCCCAATTTCATGTCTTTAGTTACGAGACTAAGGAATGGATTGATCCACGCTCACTTGATGAAATCAAAGCACAAAAATGGGCTGAGATTAAGACAGGGCGTGATCAGCTTGAGTTCGGTGGCTTTGAATTTGAAGGTAATGTTTATGATTCGGATCAAGTGTCACAAGGTCGAATCATGGGTGCTGCTGCTGCGGGGGTAGATCAGATATGGACTTTAGCTGACAACACTACTGTTGAGCTTACAGCACAGCAACTTAATCAGCTTTATCAAGCATTACAAGCTCATATTTCATCAACTCATGAACGTGGGCGAGTTGCTCGACAAGCTATTTTCTCAGCCTCATCGAAAGAAGAGGTTGAGGCTATTCAATTTTAGGGGAATATATGGATGACTTAAAATTAGTCATTGCGTCACTTGAGCCATTTTATACAGCCATTGCGAGTTTCGTAATGGCTTTTTTAATGGCAATTTTTCGCACTGCAAGAAAACACGGTAAAGCAGATTGGTTAGAAGCCTTTATGTGCGGGCTTTTCGCAATTGGTGCTTGGTCACTTATGACATGGTTTAACGTACCTGAAATTGTGGCTGTTGGCGTGTCGTCTGCAATCGGCTTCAAAGGCACTCATTATGTGAGTGATAAAATTGATAAGGTTGATCTAAATGCAAAAAAAGATAACAACTCAACAAATCCATGAGCAGGCAAAAGCTCTTGGTGTTGACTACGCAGCACTTCGAGCAGTCATTGAAGTTGAGTGTAAAAGCTCAGGATTTAATATTGATGGCACGCCTGTCATTCTTTATGAGCGCCATGTCTTTTACCGAAGACTAAGGGCAATCAATTGGATCACAAAGTCGAATGAATGGGCTAAAACTTACCCTGATTTATGCAATCCGACTGCTGGCGGATACGGTAAATTTTCAGAACAGCATGGCAAACTTGAACGCGCATCAAAGCTTAATCGTGATGTAGCTTTAGAGTCTTGTTCGTGGGGTTTAGGTCAAGTCATGGGCTATCATTGGAAGTCACTCGGCTACCCTTCTTTGCAAAATTTCATCAATGCGATGTACAAAGACGAAGCTAGTCAACTTGACGCGATGTGTCGATTTATCAAAGTAAATGGACTGGTCGATGAGCTCAAGCGCAAAGATTGGAAAGGTTTTGCTCGTGGATACAATGGTCCAGCATATGCAAAAAACAGTTATGACACAAAGTTAGCTGAAGCATACAAAAAGTGGAGTAAGTAATGCCCATTATTCAACTTCTGTGGAAATATCGAAACTTGGTCGCAATAGCGACTTTTTTTATTTTATGGCTTGGTCAAATTGCATATACAAATCATTTAAGCGGAAAGTTGGCTGAAGCTGATGCTGAATGTGTAAAGCGCATTAATAAAGTCAATGATGCATATCAATCAGCCTTGGATGCTTGGAAAACAAAAGTATTCATTGTTGAGAATGAGCTTGAAACCGAGCGCAACAATATCAAAATCCAATTTCGAGATATTAAACATGAAACTCAAAAAATTATTACTGAGCGCGTTTATACTGAGTGCAAGCTTGATGATGCAGGCATGTCAAACGCCGAAACCGCCCGCATTGCCGCAAATACCCGCAAGCCTAATGATACCTTGTGATGAATACAAAGCGCTTTCAAATAATACAATGGGTGAGTTATATACTCGTTACATTGAAAGTTTGGAGATTGGTGCTGAGTGTTCAGCAAAGGTTGATGCCTTTATTAAAATTCACACAAACTAATGAACATGCTATGGTGCTCTTAAAAAAGGGCACCAGTATGAAAACAAGAAAAATTATTAAAAACTTCAATGTCGACTATACATACAGAATTAGTTTGCTTTGCCTTGTGGATGAAAAAGATAAAATTATCGAAGTCTACGACCACAAGGGAAATAAACTGGTCCACAACAAAGAAGCCAGAACTGTGTTTCACAATGGCAAATTTTTGTTCTATTAATTCACAGGATACGGATTCAATATATCGGTGTTATAATGTCCTGAGTTCAAATCCGAAAGCATCAATCGAACTCAGGTTTAAGTGATTTTTTACAAAATTTAAGTGGGGTGCAAAGTTAACTTGTTACACAGATGTTACACGGTCTGTATCCTGAGTTAAAAACTACTCTGTAAAACAATGGTTTATATACGTGATACGTATCCCGCCATCTCCACCAAAATTCTTGTAATAAAAAAGCCACTTATTTAAG
>NZ_JFYL01000014.1 GCF_000632455.1 Acinetobacter sp. Ver3 | reverse complement strand
TTACTTTTTAATGACAGCTTATTCAGACCAGAAATAATAATTTTAAAATTTAATAGCTATATTGGTAATTGAAAAAATTACATTTATTTATATCGGTCCTATCCTTAGGACGTTATTTAAAAATCTATCTCTATAATCGCTGAATGTCAAATAAAACCGAATTTTTTACCATTATGATTTTAATATAAATTAATGAAAATATTATAAAAAATAAAAATACCTATTAAGTAATATAAGATACCAAATTAGTATTTTTTAATTTACTAATCTGTGTTCAAAAATATATGTAAATATTTAGTCGAAGTAAAGAGACTTTATTTCGACATTATTATTAAAAATGTTTTATAGTATTTATCATGATTCAAAATAGCTAGGTGAACAGGATGATCACACTCAGCCAACATAAGGATCTTAGTCACGCATCGCGTGAATTGAATGTTGCTCAACGATTAATGAGCCTTATTTGTGGTTCACATCAATTAGAAACTGCTCGTAAAGATCAGCTTGATTTTCATTATTCAGGTATACGCTTGCCGAGTAAAAAAATGGCAATTGGCTGTATCAGTTATGGCACAGATGTGTCTATTCAAATTCAGCAGCTAGGTGCATATAGTATCAGTTTACCTATTCATGGACAGCAAACATTGCGTATGAATGGAGAAACACATTTATCACATAGTAATAATGGAATCATTGTTTCTAGTCAGGATCAGCAAGAACTCATCATTCACCGTAATTGTAAAAAATTTCAAGTGGTGATTCCTGAAGAAAGTGTCAAATCTGTACTTTCCAATTTGCTTTCTAAACCTGTTAAAGAGCGGGTGATTTTTGAGCCAGATATGCCATTTAGTGAAGATAACTTCCTAAGATTGTGGTGGAATAATATTCAACAATGTTTATCGCTCAGGCAAGATTATTCTCGTTTTGATGGTTTAAATCTGCTTTCTCAAGATTATGAAAGTTTTTTGATTAAGGCTTTGCTTTTAACCCAGCACAATAATTATTCCAATGAATTAAGATCGCTCCAAGAGTATCAGCTTCCGAAGCCAGTCATGGTGGTCAGAGAGTTTATTCATCGTTTTGCTGATCAAGAGTTGGATGCATCAGATTTAGTCATGATATCGGGGACTTCAAAATCGACTTTATACCGTGAGTTTCAACAAGCGCTGCATATGAGTCCTATGGATTATTTAAAAAACTATAGACTTGAACAGATTCATCATGCTTTGCTGCAGAACAATTCAAATATTTCCATTTCAAGATCGGCTTATGACTGGGGATTCAGACATTTAGGACGATTTTCTCAAGAATACAAAGCCAAATATGGGGTTCTCCCGAGTGAAACTCTTAAAATTATGGTTTAAAAAAAGCCCCTTTATTGGGGGCTTTTTAATGACTGATTTTAAATTACTGCGTCATTTCAGCAGTTGATGTATTAGCTGATTCAGGTTTTTTTAATCCTTTTAATGCAAGCGCAATAAATGAAATGAAGGTTGGAATTGCTAGGATATAGAAAATACCTGCTAGAGATAATTCAAATGTAAAAATCAGTGATCCGTAGAACGCACCTAAGATCGCACCGATACGTCCAATACCATGCATCCATGAAACACCTACACCGCGGCAAACTGAAGGATAGAACAGTGCTGTTAACGGAAGTAATGATGATTGAGCACCAACTAATAATGCGCCAATTAAGAAAATTGCAATACCGAGTAAAACAATACTTTGACTCACAAATGCTGCAACGAAGAACAATACAAATGCTGCGAGATAAGAATATTTAATCACAGTATTTGGATTGACTTTGTCCATATACCAACCCATAAAGCATGCACCTATTACACCGCCGAATGGGAAAATCGCTGCAATTAAACTAAACTGTTCTGTTGTGAATCCAGCGGTTTTAAGAATAGTCGGCATCCAGCTGGTTAACAGATAAAACACCATTAGGCTGGTAAAGCAACAAAGCCAAAGCATTGCTGAACCCCAAAAGTATTTGCTAAATAAAATTTTAACAGGGCTTTGTTTAGGATCTAATACTTCTGCTTCAGGTAGAACAAATACAGTACTTTGATCAAATGTTTGACCGTGAATCTTCTCAAGAATTGGTTTTGCTTTTTCTTGACGATTTTGTTTGATGAGGTATTGGGGTGATTCAGGTAACTTGGTAATCAAAAATACCAATACAATGAGTGGGATTACACCGCCAATAATAATGACATTTGCCCACCCTTGATTCTCTAATAAGAACGCAGATAAGACACCGCCACTTGAGATCCCTAACATAAATCCGCAACCTGCTAATCCGGTCAGGAATGCTTTACGTTTTAGAGGCATGTATTCGGATACCATTGTGCTGATATTCGGCATAGCCGCACCAAGTCCGACCCCTGTAATAAAACGATAGATCATAAGTTCTTGCGTGTTAGAAGCAAATCCACACATGATGGTGAAAATTGAAAACAACAAAGTCGTCATTACGATGACACCCTTGCGTCCAAATTTATCTGATAATGGTCCTGAGATAATGGCGCCGATCGACATGCCTACTAAGGCCGCACTGAGCACAGGTGCTAGATCTGGTTTTGAAATACCCCAATCATCTAACAATGATGGTGCAATAAAGCCTAAGATGCCAGTGTCTAATCCATCACAGAAAAAAACCAAAAACCCCAGAAAGAAAACTGTCCATTGTAAAGGGGACATTTTTTCCCGATCAATAACGTCATTTACAATTATTTTTTGCATTTAAAATTTCCATATATTCAAACGTTAGAACAAAAAAGGACTATCGTTTGCAAAGAATATTAACGATAGTCCTTAGTGATAGTCATCAGCTCATTTAATTATCTAGAGCTATGACTTTGAATAAACTTCTCACTGTAAACACGTCCGTTGTCTATCTGGTGATCAGCTAACCAATTTTTGACAGCTTCGATCATTGGTGGCGGACCACACAAATACATATCGAATGCTGATTCGCTTAATTGCGATTGATCTAAATGTTCGTGGATAAATCCTTTTTTTCCAGTCCAATCATTAGAAGGTTGTCCGATTACGGGATGATACTCAAAGTGTGGAATCTTAGCTGAGTATGCTTTTAACCTTTCTTGTTCACACAAATCTTGCTCTTTGTTTACACCATAATATAGATGTACTGGTGGAATTTGAGGTTGTTTCACAATTTGATCTAGCATTCCTAAAAATGCTGACAATCCAGTACCTCCTGCGACAAAGACTAATGGCTTTTCTTTTTCCACTTCGCGAAGATAAAAACTTCCTAAAGGTGCTTCGAGTAAAATTGTATCCCCAACTTTTGCTCGATCTCGCAGATAGTCACTCATGAGACCTTGCGGGAGTAAGCGAATTAAAAACTGTAATTGATTACCTTCATTGGGTAAATTCGCAAAGGAATAAGAACGCCAATCATTTGCACCAGGAATTTTTAATCGAGCATATTGACCCGGTAAATAATCAATTTTCTGCGTATGTTGACTGGCATCTACATGAATGATTGCCGTAGTTTCAGAGACCAATTCTACGTGAGTCACTTTGGTTTCGAGTTGAAGTGTTTCACCAGCATTACAGAAACTTGAGTCATGATCGAAATAGAATGCAGCATTCGATTGCACTCGTGTTTGACAAGCTAAAATTTTACGCTCTGCCAGATCACGTTCGGTTAATGCTTCTTCATCGACATAATCTTGAGTGTAATTGCCACTTTCACATTGCCCTTGACAGGTTGCGCAAACGCCTTCACGGCAGTCTAAAGGTAATGTGATACCTTGACGGAACGCAGCATCAAGTAAAAGCTCATCATTATTCACAGAGATAAAGAACGTTTTACCATCTGCAAAGTTGAGTGCAACAGAATGACTCATTCTTTTACTCCTTAAACGTGATAGAAGTCGAGCACAGAATCAATTTTGTCATTCAACAAAATGGTGTGCTGTTTACGAATGCGGAAAGTGTCTTCATGTTGACGAAGTATATAAGTGACATGCCCGTAAAAATAGCCTTCTAAACCTTGGCGGTTATAGAATGTCGACCAACCCGCTTTAACTTCTAATAATCCATCTTCAAGTGTTTTTACACGGATGTTGTGAATCGCATGCATGAGACGCGGAAGGGGCGTAGCTGATGCAGCTTTACCAGTTCCAATACGGAATACGCGATCTTCAAGGCCAGCACGGTTTTCATAATAGATATACGAAAGTCCTTGGTTTGGATCAGTGACGTATTCATGGTCACTAATCCATTGTGGAATGTGGTATTCGCTGTCTTCATCATAGAGTTCTAAATATGCGTCCCATTCATAGTTGTCACAAAGCGCAGATTTTTCATATAAAAATTGAGAAACTTGATGTACAAGAGCTTGTGTCATGATTAAGCCTCCTCAGTTGTCGCTTGTGATGCAGGGCATTCGTGTGGTTCAGAAGTATCTTCAGTGAGTTTAAGTGCTTTATTTTTTAAGCCTTTTAACATGAGATCGCGCCAAACTTGGTGTTGATTGACATATAAACCTTCTTGAGTGATTTCAGTTCCCGTAATGACTGGTTTAATACCAAGTGTTTGAGCATTCGGGCTGTCGCCATAATTCCATTTATGATAACCGCGCGAAATATCACTCCAGCGTTCTAAACGAGCTTGGAAACCACGCTGTTGTTCACGGAATTCAACTAAATCGTCAGGCGTGCCTAAGCCCGATACGTTGAAGAAATCTTCGAATTGACGAATACGGTTACGACGTGCTTCAGCCGACTCACCTTTAACACCAATACACTGGCTAATGACTTCAGTTTTATTCCACGCAACTGGACGAATAATACGAAGTTGCGAACTGATTTGATCCATAAAGAAAAGGCTTGGATATAGGTTTAAGTTTCTGAGACGGTGCATTGCCCATTCAGCACGTTTTTGACCATATTTCTCAACCAGATATGGCATCACAGTTGCGTAACCAGGACGTACAGTTGGGTTAGGCATGTCACTAAACAAAACGTTATGACCATTTTTAAATGAGAACCAACCATCATCAGTTGTGTCATCACCTGCACCTAATTTACTGTAATCAAGTGTGTCTTTTGGTCCCGTCCCTTTTTGTGCATTCAGTTGCTGACGATATTGAACTGTAGAGACATAGTTATAGTGAACAGTACTTACGTGGTAGCCATCTACACCATTTTCATTTTGCAGCTTCCAGTTTCCAGCAAAGGTATATGCTGATTTACCCGGTAAAACTTCTAATTCACCTGTAGGTGATTGTTCAACCATAAGATCAAGGAAAACACGTGTATCACCTAAATAATCTTCTAAGGTGTCTGTAGCTGTTGTATCTAAACTAACGAAGACAAATCCTTTATAACTTGCAATACGTGCTTTTTTTAGACCTCGTGATGATTTATCAAAGTCATCACAATACTCACCAGGAGCTTTAACTTTTACGAGGCGACCATCCGATTTGTAACACCAAGCATGGAACGGGCAGGTAAATGTGGATTGATTACCTTTAGCAACTCGGGTCAATGTAGCACCACGGTGCTCGCAGGCATTGACCATTGCATTTAAATTACCTTGACCATCACGGTTAATGATGAGCGGTTGGCGACCAATTTGAACAGTGACAAAGTCATTTGGTTTTGGAATTTCACTTTCATGACACGCGTAGATCCATACCTTTTCAAAGATCATTTCCATTTCTAGATCAAAAAGTTCTGGTTCAGTAAACATGTCACGTGCGATACGATAGACGCCATCCTCTGGTCGAAAATCGATACATCCTTCAATAAAATCATGCCATTCGATGCTGCTACGAGATCCCATGGTCTAACTCCTTATATCACTTGATTTCATTTATCTTTGAATCTATTGAACAGTGATTAACGGAGTCAGGCTATCCAGTTTGTTCTAATCGTTATCCATTTTTTCTCAAATATTTTATGGAGAAGGGAATTAAAAATATGAGTGGGATTCAAAAGTCGTCATTTGGGACTATAAAAACAAAAAGCCGATGCATCTTTGATACATCGGCTGATAAAAGCTAAAGGAAATCGTTATTTGGCAATTCCAAGCTCTGTCAAATGAAGTCTTAGGATTCGTCTTAATTCCAACACAGCTTCAGGCGTTTCCTGAATTGAATGACCACCTTTGATAATAATCTCAGATTGTGCCCCTTTAAGATGCGCACTTTGATAAGGCACGATCCCATCTGACATAACAGTAGGATCTTTACTCTCAGTCACATTCCCCATGATGGAGTGAAATTTAAACCCTTTGACTGGCATCACAGGTGAGGTTAATTTGGTGAAAGGAGAGTTGTGACTCAGATCACTCGGACCATTTTGAATCAATCCATGACCTAAGTCTTTGACAAAATGTTTAATATTAATATCTTTATCTGAGAGCGATTCAGCAAATGCACCCAAAAATGCACCTGGCAACTTGATCACTTTACGGGCAGCTCGTGTAAACCAACGATCAGCATAATCTGTACCTCGATGAGGTGCTGCTAAGAAAATAGCACGATTAAACTGTGGCACAGGTTTGATTTGTAAACGAGCTTTAAATAAAGGTTCATTCTTAAAGCGGCTAATTTGAGAATTTTTTAATTGAGACAATGCAGGTTGTGTTAAATCAGCTTGGCTCACCAATAATCTTGAAATAATACCACCCATACTATGTCCAATCAGAACTGCATCTTTAGCTGATGCCGTAGATTGATCAAGTGAATTAAATGCTTGTTTAATGATCGCATTCACTTGAAAGCGACTTTCTAAAATTGGCATATTGGTTGAGTAAAATACTTGCCAAACTTGATAATGCTCTCTTAGAACATTATCTCCCATAATGTCATTGGTTAATGCAATCCAAGCTTCTGGACTGCTTGCAAGTCCATGCACCAAAACAATAATTTTTTTGTTTGGATTATACGGTTCGAGCATAAAGAGATGGGGCATTGTGATTGTATTGTCACGATCAATCAAACTCAAATATGCAGCAGCACCTAAGTTATTTTCGGCAAGCCACAAACCATAAGGCGCAGAGTAATTCGCAGCTAAAGGATAAACTTTTCCACCTACTTTTAATTGATCTAATCCATAAGGATCATAAATATTCAGGGTGAAATGCGGGTCATTCAGAATATCCTCTACATTACTTTGACGCGCAGGCTCAGCGGTCATCGTGACTGAAAGATAACGTGGTGGATGAATGTTAGGGTTACGACCATTTTTATAAGCGTGATTTAATGGATCTACAATATATTTACCTGAATCGCTATTTCGCTCTGGCGCTGGAAGCGTTGCGACAAATTCCGCACCGAAACCATCCCGACGGTTAATCGAACGCAAGCCACTAAAATTGAGGTTGTAGCTTGAAAGCAGGCTATCTAATTTTTGATTAGCAATCTGAGGGAAATGGTCATAGTTGATGGTATAAATGCTTTCACCAATTTTTATTTGTTTGGGAACTTTTTCACCCGTATAGCGCATACCATAGGTCATCACCATTTTCGCCAAGGCTTGATTGTAGAAATCTCGTATTTGAACTTGTCTATTATCGAAAATACGGTCGCTTGGTTGGCGTTTTGTCTTGAATAGATAGGCATAACTATAACGAATACTTTTATCAAGCATTGCTAACTGTTGATCAAGACATTGACTATAGTTTTCTTGATGAATTTTTTGCTTTTCTTCTGACTGATATTTATTAATTAAACTGGTATTACAGGCTGAAGAATTACTGAGGGCTAATGCCCGTGTCAAATATGCTTCACTTGCAGTTGAATAAAGTTGTTCATCTTGAATTTGTTTAATTTTTTTTAGATCAGATACACATTTATCGGGATCATTAGAACAAATTTCAGCCTCACTGCCTGTCATGGAGAGGACATTCAGACTCGCTTCGCTCATTTTTTTACGCGTTAATATGCTATCTCGTTCATTCGCGATCGAGACATTAAGCGCTTGATTTTTTACACTGACGACTTGGCAACCTGTCATAAATAGTGGTGTTGCGAGCAGTAGGGCGCCGATGTATTTATTGTTCATCATAAACATATTTTCAACTGTCAGCATGAATCATTAACGCTGAGCATACGTTATTTTTAGGGATATAAAAATAAGTGCTAAAAAAAATAGACTGAATAATCAGTCTATATTTTGTGAAATAAGATTATGATTTCGCAGGATTGTTTAAAATCTGCCAAACATTGTAGCGACCTTGTTTCTCAATTTCTTGAATCAAGCGGTCAGCAACTTCAGTTTCTTCAGGGTATTTCACTTTGTAATTTTTTAAAGTTGTGATTGCATTTTTCTTTTGGCTCAATGCGAGGTAGTTATTGACAGCTACGAGATAAGCTTCTTGAACACCAGCTTTGATGGCCTTGTCGATATATGGAATAGCTTCTTTTTGACCACCACCTTCAGACAAAGAGAAACCAAACCAGAAGTTCGCTTCTGCATCTTCTTTGTTGATCTTCAGGATTTGTTGTGCATATTTTAAAGATTTAGTGGTGTAAGCAGAACCAAGATCAAGGTTACGACCCAATATACTTGCTTTAAATGCACGAATTAAGATATCGAATGACGCGTTATCTTTCGCTGCTAAAGTATCTAGTTGAGCTGAAACTTCACGTAATTTAGCTTCAAAACCGCGACGTTCTTGACGATCTGTAAAGCGAGGAGGATAGTGACGTGCTTTACCTTCAACCATCTGGAGGAAGTCATCAATTTCTGTAATATCGATTTCATTTTGACCCGCTAAAACCGTGTATTTCATCGCACGTTGTGAACTATTCACAGTCGGTACGATTAATTTGTTTTGTTCGAGGATCATCTTTCTGTTTGGATTATTTGGATCAGTCACCTCAAGTTTTTGAAGTGGTGCAGCAGCAGCTTTTTTTAGTTCAAGCTCGAATACTGGTGGTTGGCTATAGTTAAAAGGATTTAATGCATAAAATGGCGCACTTAAATCAGGCTCAGAAAAGACGATCGGATCGTTTGTTTTAGATTGTTTTTTTACTGCTGGAGAGCTACAAGCACTCAATAATGAAACAGCGATCATGGTGGCAATGAGGGGCTTAATCGTCATATTTTCTTCCAATATTATGTTTTTAAATTCTAGTTCAGGTTGAATCTGAGTCTATGAAAAGTCGAAACAACATGCAACTCAGATTCACCTAACTTAGTCAAACTTATACATTAAGCTTTTGATTGTGCTGTTTGAGCTTCGCACTCACGACGAACTTCGTCAATGATTTTTAACTCTTCAGCACTAAATGGTTGTCCATTACTTTGAGCGTTATTAAATGTTGGATCAAGTAATGAAAGTCGCTGACATAAAGTGTTCATGCGCTTTTCATTGTGCTGTATACGATCCAATAATACTCGCATACCTTCTAACATAGGATCTGATTGATCTTGGGTTGTAGCATAAGGCTGAAAACCGATGCTTTCTGCATAATTGCGTCGTTCAGATTCTTTGTCCAAATCTTTTTGCTGATTTTTAATAATAAATCGCGCTGGGTTACCTACGGCAGTAGCCCCTTCAGGGACTTCTTTGGTGACCACAGCATTTGAACCCACTTTCGCATTTTTATGTACGGTAAATGGTCCCAAAATTTTCGCACCTGCGCCAACGACTACGCCATCTTCTAACGTTGGGTGACGTTTGCCTTTATTCCAAGTGGTGCCACCTAATGTCACGCCATGATAGAGCGTCACATCATCACCAATTTCAGCTGTTTCCCCAATGACCACACCCATACCGTGATCTATAAAAAAACGTTTGCCAATTTTGGCACCCGGGTGAATTTCGATACCAGTTGCAAAACGACTAAAAGAAGACAGCATGCGGGCTGAAGTTTTACACTCTTTTTTCCAAAGCTCATGCGCAACACGATGCATAATCAGTGCGTGAATTCCTGGATAAGTGGTTAAAACTTCAAATGTGTTGCGCGCCGCAGGATCGCGGGCAAACACAGCTTGAATATCTTCTTTAAGCTGTTTAAGCATCTTTTGATTTCTCTTTAGAATCTGACTTTTTCCATGTGCCATTGTTCAATGCCTGAACACGACTAAAAATACCTCTAAGAAGATGGTACTCCATACGATCTAATTGTATACGTCCGAATAAGCGACGCAAGCGTAAAGGCAATAATCGTGGGTTTTCTGGGTCTAAAAATTCGATTTCGTGCAACATTTTCTCAAAATGAGGATAAAATTGTTCCATCTGTTGATGTGTTACCAACGGCTCATCCCAATGCATTGAATCTTCATCAGTCACTTTCATAACAGCTTGAGGATCTTCAACTTGTTCCATGAGAGCCGTAGTCGCCATTCGCATTTCATAGCAAATAATTTGAATGGCTTGAGCGACATTGAGTACACCATAGTCTGTATTCACAGGGATGGTCACATGGTAATTCGCCATAGCCAATTCTTCATTGGTTAATCCGCGATCTTCACGCCCAAATATTACGGCTATTTCTTGTTGTTCTTTGATCACCGCTTGCATAGATTTATCAGCAGCAGGTCGAGCATCTAATAAAGGCCATGGAATAGTTCGGCTACGAGCACTTGTACCAAAGACTAAATGACAATCTGCGATGGCTTCTTCAAGCGTTTCTACAATCTGAATTTGATCAATTAAATCGGTTGCACCGGCTGCAAGTGCATCAATATCAGGATGAGGATAAGTTTTAGGTGCAACTAAAACCAATTTTGAAAGCCCCATGGTTTTCATTGCTCTAAGTGCGCTACCGATATTCGCAGGCAGGGTAGTATTCACCATGACAATACGCACATGAGACAAATGCGCTGAGACAGCAGCATTATCAATTAAATTCATAAATCTTCCAAAATTAAGAGTATTGACTGACTTCCGTCATGTATTGATCCATTGCTTCATCCATACTGATCTGGTCAGGTGGAGAGGCATGTGATGTGATGACTGGTTCTGATTTTGGTTCTGCGGCGTGGGAACGTGCAGCTTTTGATTTAACATGATACTCCACATGTAAGGCCTCTTTACCAAAATAGTCGCGCAGTTTGAACAATAAGTCATCGAGTGGTGCGACATTCCATTGCGGTGGTAAATGAAAATCAGCCGTTGCATATGGAAAGTCGAGTTGTACTTGTAATGGCACATGCTGACACATATCTACATTACAAAACGGTTGAATGATCTGTGAAAGCTCTTGACCAAGATTTGGCTGAATATGCTCAGGTTGTAATTTGATGAGGATGTGATTTGCACGTTTTTGACGAATTTCGTTTAATGTAAACGCCTTAGTAAGGCGTCCCATCGGACGGTCGAAGCCTTCACGTTCATAAATTTCACCTTCAAGCACGATCACTCTTTCATTCACAATAATATCTTTAAAACGTTGGAAGCGTTCATGATTTGCTGAGACTTCGATTCGAGCAGTACCATCATCGAGTGTGATCATCATGCGGTTAGGGAAATTTGCGACATCCACAACCAAGCCGGCAAATACAGTAGTTACTCCACGACGTGTTGGAGTCAGCTCATTAATTTTGTTAGAAATAAACGCTTTTAACTCGGGGCGATACACATCGATTGGGTGCCCCGTTAAGTATAAACCTAAGGTATCTTTTTCACCTTTCAAGCGGACTTCATCAGACCAAGGTTTTACAGGTTTAGTAGGTTTACGTTGAACTTCCTCAACTTCACCAAATAAATCCATAATGCCAGTTTCGCGGTTTGAACGAGCTTGTTCGGCAGCTTGTACAGCTTCAGGCAATTGAGCCATTAAAGTCGCGCGTTCAAGCCCGAGACAATCTAATGCACCTGAGCGAATCAAAGCTTCAAGTGTGCGTTTATTGATTTTCTTCAGATCAATGCGATGGCAGAAATCAAATAAATCTTTATAAGGTCCAAGTTGCTTACGTGAATCAATGACAGATTGCATTGCTGCTTCACCTACACCCTTGATTGCACCCAGACCATATACAATGGTTTTTTCATCAATTGCATGGAATTGATAAATCGACATATTGACGGAAGGTGGTAACACGTCGAGACCATTGTTACGACAGTCATCAATCAAGAATACAATACTATCCGTGTTTTGCATTTCCGAAGTCAGTACAGCGGACATAAACTCAGAAGGATAGTGTGCTTTTAACCAAGCCGTCTGATAAGCCACTAATGCATAGGCTGCAGCATGTGATTTGTTGAAACCATAGCCTGCAAATTTTTCCATATAGTCGAAGATATGGTTCGCCGTTTGCTCATCGATATCTTTTTTTGCAGCACCTTCAATAAAGATTTGGCGTTGTTTAACCATCTCTTCAGGTTTCTTTTTACCCATCGCACGACGAAGTAAGTCAGCACCACCAAGGCTATATCCAGCACAATACTGAGCTGCTTGCATAACCTGTTCTTGATATACCATAATCCCATAGGTAGGCTCTAAGACACCTTCTAATAGGGGATGTAAGTATTCGAACTCTCCACCATGCATCCGATGAATAAAGTCTGGAATTAGATCCATTGGACCCGGGCGGTACAATGACACGAAGGCAATAATTTCTTCAAATTTACTTGGTCTTGCTTCCTTGAGCATCTTTTTCATGCCCACGGATTCAAATTGGAATACCGCAGTGGTATTTGCTTCAGCAAATATTGAATACGCCGCTTTGTCATTCAGCGGAATATTTTCAATCTTTAGAGGTATATCAAACTTTAATCGTTGGTTAATGTGCTGAATAGCATCTTCGATTACAGTAAGATTTCGCAACCCCAAGAAGTCAAATTTAACAAGACCTGCCGCCTCAACATCGTCTTTATCAAATTGAGCGACACGACCAGTACCATCTTCTTCACACAGTACAGCTGAGAAGTCCGTAATCTTGGTCGGTGCGATTACAACACCACCTGCGTGCTTACCTGTGTTACGCGTTATTCCTTCAAGTTTAAGCGCCATTTCCCAGATTTCTGATGCATCTTCATAATCTGGGTTGGATGGGTTGGTTACAATATCTTTAAGTTGTGGTTCTGCTTCTAAAGATTCTTCTAAACTTAAACCCAAAGGTTTAGTCGGGATCATTTTAGAAATACGATCTGCTAAGCCGTAAGACTTACCTAAAACTCGTGCAACATCACGAATTGCACCTTTCGCTGCCATCGTACCAAAGGTTGCAATTTGCGATACAGCATCACGCCCATAAGTTCGTGCAACATAATCAATTACACGATCACGACCTGCGATACAAAAATCCACGTCAAAGTCTGGCATCGAAACACGTTCAGGGTTTAAGAAACGTTCGAAAAGAAGTCCGTATGGTAGTGGATCTAAATCTGTAATTTTTAAACTGTATGCAACTAATGAGCCTGCACCTGAACCACGGCCCGGGCCTACAGGTACGCCATTGTTCTTGGACCACTGAATGAAGTCCATGACAATCAAGAAGTAACCTGGGAATCCCATCGAGTTAATAATCTTGATTTCAAAATCTAAACGATCGTCATATTCTTTGCGAATTTCAGGCCAGTCTTCTCCACGTTTCTCCACAGGATAGAGGTGATTAAGACGTTCTTCTAATCCTTCTTTAGACAAATGGGCAAAGAAGGTATCAATCGTATGACCTTCAGGAATTGGATAGTCAGGTAAAAAGTATTTACCTAAGCGAAGTGTCACATTACAGCGTTTAGCAATTTCAACTGTATTTTGAATAGCACTGGGGATATCAGCAAATAACTCCACCATTTGCGCTGTTGTTTTGAAATATTGCTCAGGGCTGTAAGTACGTGGACGACGATTATCACCTAAAACATAGCCATCTGCGATGCAGACGCGCGCTTCATGGGCTTCAAAGTCTTCTTCTCTAATAAAATGAACATCATTATGAGCGACAACACCGATTTGATATTTTGCGGCTAATTTAACAGCTTCAATAATAAAATCTTCTTCTTGTGGGCGATTGGTGCGCGTGAGTGCTAAATAGACACGATTGCCAAATTTTTCGATCCAAGCTTCAAGTAAGGGTTCAGCTTTTTCTGGGCTACTTGAACACAGCATTTCTCCAACATCACTTTTAATCCCTAAAAGTCCAATCATGCCCGGCGCTTGTTCTAACACCCATTCTTTTTTTACACACGGGATACTGAGTTGTTGTCCTTCAATAAAGCCGCGCGATACTACTTCAGTTAAACTACGCCAACCCTCATTATTCATCGCCAGTAAAGTCATACGATGTGATTCATCATTCAAACGAATCACACTTCCTAAAATAGGTTTAATCCCTTTTTTAAGACACGAGGTATAAAACTTCACTGCTGCATGTAAGTTCGATAAATCTGTCATCGCGAGTGCAGGCATAGAATCCTGTACAGCAGACTTCATTAGATCAGGTATACGTACGATTGATTCAGTAATAGAAAATTCTGTATGAACACCGAGATGAACAAACTGCATAGATGAGTCCTTTACAAGAGCAGAGCGTATTTTATCATGCAAAGTGATTTAGAGCTGAGAATCCACGATATTTTATATGATTCGCACAAATTATCTTCGATTTGAATAAAGGCGATTTTATATCAATCAAAAAAAGTGCCATTCGGCACTTTTTTATAACATGAAAATTGGGCTTAATATTCCCAGAACATGCGTTGTATTTCTTTTGCATCTTTGGTTTTGGTTAAAGCAAGCGCGGTTAAAATTTTAGCTTTTTGAGGGTTAAAATCATGTGCAACTACCCAACCATATTTGTCATCTGGCTGTTCGGCATTACGGAGAACGAATCCTTGTGGCACTCGTGAAGAACGTACAATTTGTATACCACTTTGCTGAAGTTGATTCAGCGTGGGAACAATATTTTTCGCGACTGAGCCGTTTCCTGTACCTGCATGGACAATGGCTTTAACCCCAGCCTTGGCATACGCTTGATAAGCATCAGGAATCATGTTGCCAGAGCCATAGACAATTTGAACTAATGGGAGTGTATCACCCTTAATATTCTCGATATTAAATTCTGACCGCTGATTAAATCGCTTAACAGAACTTCGGAACCAATAAGGTTTAGATTCTACCAACGTCCCTAAAGCTCCCCATTGGCTTACAAAGGCATTAGTATGAATATTAATGCCTTTAGTCACATCTCGAGCTGCAAAAATACTATCGTTCATAAGGACGAACACCCCCTTATTTTTTGCACTCGGGTCTGCTGCCAGAGCAACTGCACTATATAAATTTAGTGGGCCATCAGCAGATAAAGCCGTCGATGGGCGCATTGAGCCGACAACAACAATAGGTTTTTCCGTTTGTACGACTAGATTAAGAAAAAAAGCGGTTTCTTCTAAAGTATCTGTGCCATGTGTAATGACAACGCCATTTACATCTGACTTTTTAACCAAATCATTGACTTGGCGGGCAAGGGAAAGTAATTCTTTGTCTGTAATGCTTTCAGAAGCAACCTGCATTGCTTGTACGCCGCTCACATTGGCTAAATCTTTAATTTGAGGAACGGCATTCAGTAAGTCATCCACTGGAACTTTTGCGGCAGTGTAAGTGGCGCTGTTGGTTGAGCTTGCACCAGCACCCGCAATCGTTCCCCCAGTTGCAACGACGACAACGTTATTTTTAGCAAAGCTCGTTAGGGGTAATAACAAGCCAATCGATAGAGTCAGTGCGGTTAGCGTCTTTTTCATCTTTTTTCCTAAATGTTTTTTATAGTATTGTGCATGGATAATGCTTAATCACGATAAAGGAAAAGAAGGGTGCTTGTATATAATCAAAATGAAATTAATATCATGAAATAATCAAAATATTAAATATAAAACCCCCAGATTGAAATCTGGGGGTTTTAAATACATTATTCACATAAAACGACTGAATTAACGCATTTTCGCCAAGAATCTTCCTAAACGGTTAATCGCTTCACGAAGTTCATTTTCAGCAGGCAAGAACACCACACGGAAATGATCAGGGGTAGGCCAGTTGAATCCTGTGCCTTGTACCAATAACACTTTTTCTGCTTTGAGGAAGTCAAGCATAAACTGTTCATCATCCTGAATCGGGTAAATTTCAGGATCAAGTTTAGGGAAACAATACATTGCACCTTCAGGTTTAACACAGCTTACACCTGGGATTTCATTCAACATTTGCCAAGCAATATTGCGTTGCTCATACAAACGACCACCTGGACGAATTAAATCGTTGATAGACTGGTAGCCACCCAATGCAGTTTGAATAGCATATTGAGCTTGATGGTTAGCACACAGGCGCATTGACGCGAGCATGTCTAGACCTTCAATATAATCTGCTGCACGTGTCTTATCACCCGTAATTGCCATCCAGCCTGAACGGTATCCAGCAATTCGATAGGATTTAGATAATCCGTTAAATGAAATACACAGTTGATTACCCGCAAGGGCAGCGACCGATACATGTTCGATTCCATCGTAAACGATCTTATCGTAGATCTCATCAGCAAATAAAATCAGGTCATATTTTTTTGCAAGAGCGACAATTTTTTCTAAGACATGGCGTGGATAAACAGCACCCGTTGGGTTGTTCGGATTGATAATCACGATCCCACGAGTATTAGGCGTAATTTTGTTTTCCATATCCTGAATATCAGGATACCAATTGTCTTCCTCATCACATTTATAATGAATTGCTGTACCACCAGAAAGATTAACGGCGGCAGTCCATAATGGATAATCTGGCATTGGTACCAGCATTTCATCGCCGTCATCTAACAGGCCTTGCATAGCCATTACAATCAGCTCAGAAACACCATTCCCAATATACACATCATTGACATGCATATTGAAAATACCTTTTTGCTGGTAATACTGACAAACCGCTTTGCGGGCAGGGAAAATCCCTTTTGAGTCTGTATAGCCAATTGCATTTGGTAAATTCAACGCAACATCATTGATAATTTCTTGGGGTGCTTCAAAACCGAAGGGCGCTGGGTTGCCGATATTGAGTTTAATTATCTTATGTCCGGCTTCTTCCATTTCGTTGGCGGCGCGTAACACAGGTCCACGAATGTCATAGCATACATGCTCGAGCTTAGACGATTTCTTAATTTCGCGTGGAGTAGTGTTACCTAAAACGGACATATTCCCATCCAATTATTTTTGAGTGAATAAAAATAGATTACTAAATATCACAATCTATGTAGAAATTTAGCTAGAAATTTTTCAAGCTCTAGCGTAAATATGAAGGTACTGAAGCATGACATTGAATGTCAAAGATTTAAAGGAGTTAATCATGGGAAAACTCAATAAAACAGACCGAGAATGGCAAAGAGAGTTATCACCAGAGGAGTATCGCATTACCCGTCAAAAGGGAACTGAGCCTGCTTTCACAGGGCGATATTGGAATACCAAACAAGAAGGAACTTATGTTTGTCGTTGCTGTGGCGAACCTTTATTTACTTCAGAAACCAAATATGACAGTGGTTGTGGATGGCCTAGTTTTTATCGTCCAATCAACCAAACAGTCATTGAAGAACATGATGATCACTCACATGGCATGATTCGTACTGAGATTGTTTGTCATCATTGTGACGCACATCTAGGTCATGTTTTTGAGGATGGACCTGAACCTACAGGTCTTCGTTATTGTGTAAACTCAGCTTCATTAGAATTAAAAACCCAAGAAAAAAATGATGAGGAAACCTATCCATGACCAATATTTATCAATTTGAGGCAGAATTGCTAGAAGGGGAAAATAAGCAATTTTCGGACTATGAAGGTAAAGTGCTATTGATAGTCAACACAGCCAGCAAATGTGGATTCACGCCACAATTTGCAGGGTTGGAAGCGCTGTATGAAAAGTATAAAGATCAAGGTTTTGAGGTATTAGGATTTCCGTGTAATCAATTTGGTGGGCAAGATCCGGGTACGCATGAAGAAATTGGTAGTTTTTGCCAGAGAAATTACGGTGTATCCTTTCCGATGTTCGCTAAAGTGGATGTAAAAGGTCCTGAAGCCCATGTGATTTTTCGGTATCTCACCAACAACAGCAAAGGCATTTTAGGAAGTGGAATTAAGTGGAACTTTACCAAATTTTTGATTGGAAAAGATGGCAAAGTGCTTAATCGATATGCACCTACAACTAAACCAGAAAGTATTGAAGATGATATTCAAAAAGCGCTGGCTCAGTAAAAAAAATCAGCTCAATTGAGCTGATTTTTTTATTCATTTAATTCAAGAAACGATAATCGGCTAGATTTGCATTTTTGGTTTCTAGCCAATACTTCCATGTATAACTCGGCCAAAGTGAAAAATTCTTTCCGCCTTCTTGCTGATACCAACTCACACAGCCAGATTGCCAAACTGTGCCTGCAAATTTTTCTTGGATTTTACGGTTGAATTCTTCTTGAACTAAATCTTTGACCACGATTGCTTTGGTTTTGGATTTTTCTACAGCTTCAATCAGTTGTAGAATGTAATTCACTTGAGATTCGATCATAAAAATTACAGAGTTATGACCTAAAACAGTATTCGGGCCTAAAAGTTGAAAGAGATTTGGAAATCCTTTGGTAGAAATTCCATAGTAGCTTTCAGCACCCTCTTTCCATGCTTCTTTCAACTCAATGCCATTTTCGCCATAACATTTAAAATCTTTTAAATAAATTCGTGGATCAGTAATAAAACCAGTACCGTAAATTAAGCAATCTATTTCTCGTACTTGACCATCTTTGGTAACAATCGCATTTTCAGTAATTTCTTGAATGCTGTCCGTCACGAGTTCTACATTCTTGCGATTAAATGTTGGGAAATATCGATTTGATACCAAAATTCTTTTACACCCCATGGTGTAATCTGGTGTCAATTTTTTTGCTATTTCTTTATCTTTGACTTGGAAGCGAATAAAAGCTTCTGCAAGTTTTTGACCCAGTCGCATCATTTGAGGTTTTACAATCGGAACTACGCGTGATTCGTTAGACCAATATAAGCGTGCTCGATGCAATTTTCTAAACCAGTCGTATTGGGCAAATAGTTTTTTGTCTAAAGCATTATAAGCTCGTTCATCGCGCGGTATTACCCATGCAGCCGTTCTTTGAAACACGTATAACTGTTTGGTTTTTGGTGCAATCTCAGGAATATATTGAATTGCACTTCCACCTGTGCCGATACTGGCTACACGTTTACCATTCAGGTCATAAGCATGATTCCAAGATGAGGAGTGGAATACTTCGCCTTTAAATTTTTCGATTCCTTTAATCTTTGGAATTTGAGGAATATGCAATGGACCAGAGGCAAAAATAAGGAATTGACTGTGTAGAGCACTTTGATTCTTGATGGAGATTTCCCACGCATGAGCTTGCTCATCGAAGCGTGTCGAAATGACTTCGGTATCAAATTGAATAAATTTTTTTAAACCATATTCTTGGATAAGATCTTGAATATATTGGAAAATTTCAGGTGCTTCAGCATATCGTTTTGTCCAATCAGATTTGGGTGCAAAAGATAATGAATACATATGAGACTGCACATCACATGCAGCACCCGGGTATTGATTTTCACGCCAAGTACCACCTACATCTGTAGCTTTTTCAAGAATAACAAAATCTTTAATACCGCGTTTAAGAAGTTGAATCGCTGTGGCTAATCCTCCAAATCCAGCGCCGATAATCGCAATTTTAGTATTTTTCTTGATGAATTGCGTTTCAGTTAAGTCGACTGAATTTGTATCTAGCTGATCTGATGTAACTTCCATTTTAATACTCGTTTATATTATTTGAAGCTATCATAATCAGTCTGGACTGAAACTGACATGATTTCATTGACATTTAATATTGATATTTTCGGCAATATTCTTTCCCTTTTTTTTAGGGTAAAACATATGCAACTTTAATTTTAAAATTCTGATTTATGAAAAGGTCGATTCTCGGTTTGTTGTATCTCATACAGGGTATGCGACAAGTCGGAATAAATGTGGACGAAAGATTGGAAGCTGTCGGTTTAAAGGCGGATGCCTTAGATCCGAGTTCAACGATTCAACCTGAATTAGAACAAATCATTCAAAGAATTATTGCTAAAGGGGTTAACCCGCTGCTCGGTTCAGATGTCGGTCAACATTATGCGCTCGCAGGCTATGGTCCGCTTCTCATGCTATTGGTCACAAGCCCGAATGTCGGTGCGGCTCTCACAAATGGAATACGCTATCAAGCGCTTACCCATTTATCGGGTAGACTTACATTAGAGCAGACGAGTGTCTATGCGGCTTTATGTTATGAGCCTCTCAATTTACAAAGTGAAGTTGATGAGTTCAGGGCTCAATGTGAAATTTCAGGTACGGTTAAATTCGTGCAAGATATCTACAAAATGATAGGATTGCCTTTTCCTGAAGTGCAGATTGAATTGCCGTTTTCACGACCGAAAGAATCCATTTTTTTGAACAAGTATTTGAATTATTTCAGTGAACAAGTTCGGTTTGAACAAGACAAATTTCGACTGATTTTTGATGCAGAAATTTTAGAATTGAAGTTGCCTTCAGCTGATCAAATCACATTTAATGTCCACCAACAAAGATGTAATGCTGAGATCGAAAGATTAAATGCGCAACAATTGAATCAACACCAGTTGATTCAAAGAATTCACGATTATTTGGATTTACAAACGGGGCAGATTCCAACAATGGCAGAAACTGCTCAAGCTTTGAATATTCCAGAGCGTACTTTGCGACATCAGCTTAACCAACTGAATACAAGCTATAAGCAAATACGGGAGCAACTCATTCGAGAGAAAGCGCTTCGATTGATTGAGTACAAAGAGTATTCGATCGAAGTAATAGCTGAAATGCTTGGATATTCAGAACCTGCAGCATTTAACCATGCTTTTAAAAGATGGTTTGGACAAAGTCCACGACAGTATGGGAAATAACCTCAGCATGTATGCTCAAATGGTATATGCCAAAGTGTTATTTATCATTTTTTTAAATATTCGTTATACTTCCGACGGCCTAAAAAAGTAATCTATATCTATGTTCCATTCTCATTCTTCGCAAAATAGTTTAAGTCACACTCCGCAATCACCTGCAGAACGTTATGCTCACGCAATTTCGTCAGGACAATTTATGCCTGATGATGCTCAAGCTCAAGCTGTACATGAACTTAATCGTGTTTGGGAAGAACTGATCTTACGATATAAAGCTTCTAAAAAAGCGTTTCGACGTTTTCGCCGTCAAACTGCCCCGAAGGGTGTTTATATGTGGGGTGGTGTTGGGCGTGGAAAAACTTGGTTGATGGACCAGTTTTATGATGCGATACCTTTCCGTCGCAAGACGCGTATGCATTTCCATCATTTTATGCAATATGTGCATAAAGAGTTAAATAAAAATTCAGGACAACAAAATCCACTCGACATCGTTGCTGATCAAATTTACAAAGATGCGGTTGTGATTTGTTTTGATGAATTCTTTGTATCAAATGTCACTGATGCGATGATTTTAAGTGATTTATTCCAAAAGCTATTTGTTCGTGGAATTACACTTGTTGCGACATCAAACATTGCACCAGATGGTTTATACAAGAACGGCATACATCGCGACCGCTTTATTCCAACGATTGAAATGGTAAAAAAGAACTGTGTCATTTTGAATGTGGATGCAGGTGTTGACTATCGTTTGCGTGTACTGAAACAAGCGCAATTGTTCAAATCACCTTTAAGCCATGATAATCAGGTATGGATGGCACAACGTTTTTCAGCATTAACCAGCGCTCAAAATGTGAGTGAAGAACCGATCATCATTAATGGACGTAATGTCGATACGATTGGTCATACTGAAGATGTATTATGGTGTGAGTTTTCTGAACTCTGTATGAAGCCACGAAGTCCTGCGGACTTTATCGAAATTGCGAATACTTATAATACAGTCCTAGTCAGTAATGTTCCCGATCTAAATGATTATTTATCAGAAGGGACACGCCGATTCATTTATTTAGTCGATGAGTTTTATGATCGTGGTGTTAAATTATTACTGACCTCACATGCCAGTATCATTGATATATATAGTGGCGAAAAATTAGCGTTTGAAATCGAACGTACACGTTCACGTTTACTTGAAATGCAATCAGATGACTATTTACAATCTGCGCATCGACAAATTGATATGCCTACTGAATAAATGTGAGAATTCAAAAATGAACCCAAACAGATGATGTTTGGGTTTTTTTATTTGGAGTTGAATAAATTTGAAATCGTCGCTTAAAAGCGTAGAGAAAATAGACATATTGGTTTAAATTAAATCAAATTTGATGGAAATTGGCACTTAAGTCTAATTTCTACCTTTATAAAACTTTATACACTGTAATTAGATTGTTGAATTAAAGCGACTCAATAAGTAATAGATCAAAAGTCTCAGCTGATTGGTGTCTATAATAAATGATCACTATTTAGCAATGTGATATTACTATTCAGCAATTTATAAATGGGTATACTAGATTCTCTTGTATAAAAAGTAGCAATATCAGGAAAGACAATGACTGCACGTATTCAGAAAGGCAAGTTAGCGATTGCTAAAGAACTCTACGATTTCATCGAAAATGAAGCACTACCAGGTTCTGGTTTAGACAGTGAAACTTACTGGAAAAACTTTGAACAAGTCGTTGTTGATCTTAGCCCAAAAAATAAAGCACTCTTGGCTAAGCGTGATGACATTCAAGCGAAAATTGATGAATGGCACCGCAATAATAAATTTGAATTAGGAGCTTACAAAGCTTTCCTGACAGAAATTGGCTACTTATTACCAGAAGTAGAAGATTTTCAAATTACAACTGAAAATGTAGATGAAGAAATCGCACTATTGGCGGGTGCACAATTGGTTGTGCCTGTACGTAATGCACGTTACTGCTTGAACGCTGCAAATGCTCGTTGGGGCTCTTTATATGACGCATTGTATGGTTTCGATGTTATCTCGGAAGAAGGTGGTGCGGAAAAAGGTAAGGGGTATAACCCTGTTCGCGGCGAAAAAGTTATCGCCTTTGCTAAAAATTTCTTAAATGAAACTTTCCCTTTAGCAAATGGATCACATGCGGATGCTACGAAATACGCTGTTGAAGCAAAAAAATTAGTGGTAACGCTTAAAGATGGCAGCACAACGAATTTGGCTAAAGAAGCTCAATTTGTAGGTTTTAATGGTGAAGAGTCTGCGCCGACAGAGATCGTTTTATTAAATAATGGTCTACATGTCATCATTGAAATCGATGCGACAAGCCCAATTGGTCAAACGGATGCTGCTGGCGTAAAAGATCTTGTTTTAGAATCTGCGGTAACAACGATCCAAGATTTGGAAGACTCAATTGCTGCGGTTGATGCTGAAGAAAAAGTTGAAGGCTACCGTAACTGGTTAGGTTTGATGAAGGGTACTTTGGAAGAGAAAATCGAGAAAAATGGTAAAACCATTACTCGTGCTTTAAACAAAGACCGTACCCACAAAAATCTGATCGGTGGCGAAACAACTTTACACGGTCGTTCATTGATGCTTCTTCGTAACGTTGGTCATTTGATGACGAACCCGGCGATCCTTGTGGATGGTCAAGAAATCTATGAAGGTATCATGGATGCATTGATCACACCGTTATTAACGTTTGCTGACATCAAAGGTCAAAATGAAATCAAGAACTCTCGTAAAGGTTCAATGTATATCGTTAAACCTAAGATGCATGGCCCTGAAGAAGTTGCATTTGCAGTTGAACTATTTGAGCGTGCAGAACAAGCTCTAGGTTTGCCAGCAAAAACGCTTAAAATCGGGATCATGGATGAAGAGCGCCGTACTTCTGTAAACTTGAAAAACTGTATTGCTCAAGCGAAAGATCGTACCATCTTCATTAACACAGGATTCATGGACCGTACAGGTGACGAAATCCATACCTTTATGGAAGCAGGTCCATTCGTTCGTAAGGGTGAAGTTAAATCTCAAATTTGGTTCCCTGCATATGAAAACCGTAACGTAATGGTTGGTTTACAAGCAGGCTTACGTGGCAAAGCACAAATTGGTAAAGGTATGTGGCCTAAACCAGATATGCTTTTAGACATGTATAAAACTAAAATTGAGCATCCTGAAGCTGGTGCGAGCTGTGCTTGGGTTCCATCACCATCTGGTGCTGTAATTCATGCGATCCACTATCACCAATGTAATGTTTCAGCGCGTCAACAAGAGTTGTTAAAAACTGAAGCATTACCTTTAGATGATTTATTAACTCCACCATTAGCGACTGATACGAATTGGACTGATGATGAGAAAACCAAAGAGTTAGAAAATAACCTTCAGGGTATTCTTGGTTATGTTGTTCGTTGGGTTGATTTGGGTGTTGGTTGTTCTAAAGTTCCAGACATCAACAACGTTGGTTTGATGGAAGACCGTGCAACTTTACGTATTTCATCTCAACACGTTGCTAACTGGTTACGTCACGGTATCGTGACTAAAGAGCAAGTTGAAGAAGTAATGCAACGTATGGCTAAAATTGTAGATGAGCAAAATGCGAACGATCCAGCGTACACACCAATGGCGCCTGGGTTTGACGGTTATGCTTACCAAGCAGCATATGATTTAGTGTTTAAAGGTGCTGAACAACCATCAGGTTATACAGAACCATTACTTCATGCTTACCGCTTGAAGCTTAAAGGTTACACTGGTGACTAATTAAAATAAAAAAGCCTCTCCGGAGGCTTTTTTTACGATTGTGTAAAATAGTTGACCATTGGGTAAAAAGTGGCATGTAGAGGGACATAAAATACGCAATATTCAAATTTAAATCAACAGTTTATTAACGGTTCTTGGTTAAAAGGCTCTTCAGAGCGTGTCATACAAAATTTAAATCCATTTGATTTAAAAGAAATACACCAAATTCAAGCGGCGAATCAGTCTGATGTTGATCTTGCTTTTTCTGCAGCACAACAAGCATTTGATCTTGGCTTAATTGCTTCTGCTGTAGATCGCAAGAAAGTCATTCAGAAGCTGCATGACATCATACAATTACGTAAAGACGAAATTATAGATTGGCTGATTACCGAGTCTGGAAGTACGCGTCTCAAAGCAAATATTGAAGTGAGTGCTGCGCTTGGTATTATCTCAGAATCATTCACTTTTCCTGATCAAATCCAAACTGTTCAGCTAGAAAGTAAAGATCCTGCGAGAAAAAGTTTTTATCAACGCAAAGCGTTGGGTGTTATTGCTGTCATTAGCCCTTGGAATTTTCCATTTCATTTGTCAATGCGATCGGTTGTTTGCGCAATCGCATGTGGAAATACAGTGGTACTAAAACCTGCGAGTGACACACCTGTTACAGGTGGAACATTATTAGGGAAATTGTTTGAAGAGGCGGGTGTGCCCGCTGGTGTACTGAATGTCATTGTGGGTAGTGGTAGTGAAATAGGGGATTATTTTGTCGAGCATCCTATCCCGAAAATGATTTCATTCACTGGCTCTACAGAAGTAGGACAAAATGTTGGTGCTAAAGCGATGGCCAGCTCTAGAATTAAACGACTTGCTTTAGAGCTTGGGGGAAATGCGCCATTATTAATTCTTAAAGATGCAGATTTAGATTTGGCAGTCGATTTGACGATCAAGGGACGCTTCCTTCACCAAGGCCAAATCTGTATGAGCACTAATCGTGTCATCGTAGATCAATCAATTCACAATGAATATGTTGAAAAGCTTTTAAACAAAGTAAAAGATATTCCTGTGGGTGATCCTAATCTTGATGAGACGCTCATAGGGCCTATTATCAATAATACACAAGTGAAGCAGCATCAACGAATTATTGATCAGGCTCAAATAGAAGGTGCTAAGTTGGTCTATGCTGGGGGTATTGAAAATAATTTGGTTTCACCTCATGTGTTTATCGATGTGTTGCCGACATATGCAATTGCTCAAGAGGAAAGCTTCGGACCAATTCTGCCAATCATCAGAGCAGATGATGAGGCACATGCAATTCAAATCGCCAATGACACACCGTTTGGTTTATCTGGTGCTGTATGTACATCTGATATTGAGCGCGGAGTAGAAATCGCTTCAAAACTCGATATTGGAATGACACATATTAATGGTATAAGTGTCGCGGACCATGCTAATGCACCATTCGGTGGAGAAAAGAACTCTGGATTAGGGCGCTTTAATGGGCATTGGATTATGGATGAATTCACGCGTACACACTGGATGACAGTACCAATATCATCATAATGAACTGAATTGGATCGGCTATAATAGCCTAAGTTTTTTATAGTATTGAAAATTATGCTATGTGTGCCAACTTTAAGCCAATACAAGCGCATCAAATCCAAGCATTAGAACTTCCACATATTCCATTTGAATATGTGGAAGAGGTTTATCCAAGCTACGAAACCCCGTTGTTATTTAAATCTGATCATGGCTACGAGTGGAGGTTAGTTAATTTTGGTTTTATACCAAAATGGGCAACTGATACAGAAATAGCGAAGAAAACCTATAATGCACGCAATGAAACATTAAGCGAAAAAAGAAGTTTTCAAGAAGCATTTGAAAAATGTAAATTTGGTGTAATTCCAGTCACTGAGTTTTATGAAGCAAAATATATTAATGGACGACCGCAACGATGGGGTGTGAGAAGAAAAGATGGTCAGGCATTTTTTATCGCAGCGTTGTATGAAATCACGAAAATTGATCAAATTATTTATCGTTCAGCAACGATGATTACCATGGATGCTATTCATCACGAAATGATGAAGGATTTTCATGAGCCTGGAGATGTTAAACGGTCAGTAATTATTATTCCGCACCATAAATTAGATCAGTGGTTGAGTTTAAAATCCCCCGACATTCAGAACTTTGTTGAAGGCTTTCCAGTAGAGGAATTTGAATGTTTTTATTGTCCAAAACCACGGCAGAACAATACAGCCCAACTCAATATGTTTGATGATGGGCTTTAATCTAAAGTTTAGGAAAATTAATGCGCTAAATTTTTGAAAATATGCTTTAAGCTTTCCATTAGTTTTTCAATTTGAAGTGGGGTTAATCCCTCAAATGTTTGTTCAAGAACCACACTCATCAGGTCATTAATTTTTTTTGTCATTTCCAAACCTTTTGGTGTTAGTACCACACGCGTAATACGGGCATCGTTTTCACACGAGTAAGTATCAACCATTCCTTCATCTTTTAAACGGTAAACGATTTTTGTAGTCGTCGACATTTTTGACACTATCATATCAGAGAGTTCTGAAACACTTGCATCTGGCTTAGTAGACAATGCGACAAGCAAACGTCGACGAGAATTATCAACGCCATACTTTTTGAGCACATGGTCAACATTCAGTACATACTGAGAATGGACTTGAGTGATCCAATAGAATGGAAAATTTTCGAGTTCAAAATTTTCAGATGAAGGTAAAAATTTTGCATATTTTTTTGACATCGCTACGTCCTTGTCAGTGTAACTTAATTGTTTTTATTGATTTAAATATTACATGAAGCATAACCTATATTAAAAGAACTTTGTTCAAATAATCAACTTATGTTCAAGCGCTTACCTTAAATCAGACAAAAGGCATGATACCTATAGGCTTCAGTTTTATAAAACATATTTCAATGATCTTTAAATATCTTTATTTATATCAAAACAGAAGATTCTAAAAATACAGCTCTTTTGATCTTCGTGATTATATCTTTATGTCAATTCCACGCTGACCAAATTCTATTGAAAAATAGAGGAACTATAACTTGGCACTGATATTTTTTTTTGTGTCGAAAATGTCAAAGACTATTCAAGGATGGCAATTACGACTAAAGATATGATCTAAATTTACATAAAAAATTGTTTTCAACATAAAAAAAGTAATTACAAAATAAAATTCTTATGCATAATAGTTTCATCATTTCTGAAAAGGTAACTTTATATATGGACCCGTCGCCGTGTTGGCCTAATTTAGCTTCTTACATTATCTTAAATAATAAGAACCAGGAGATCTAATATGGAATTTTTATTGGATCCTGGCATTTGGATAGGGTTAATTACCCTTATCATTCTTGAAATCGTTTTAGGTATTGATAACTTAGTATTTATTGCGATACTTGCAGAAAAACTTCCTCCAGAACAACGTGATAAAGCCCGTGTAATCGGTTTATCCCTCGCATTATTAATGCGTCTAGGTCTGCTTTTTGCGATCTCGTGGTTAGTGACTTTAACTCAACCATTGATTGAAATTTTTGGAAAAACATTCTCAGGTCGAGATTTGATATTACTGTTTGGTGGTCTATTCCTTGTGTATAAGGCTGTCAATGAACTCCATGAAAAAATGGAGGGTAAACCCGAGATTAAAACGAATAACAATGTCGTATACGCTGGTTTTGCTGCAGTTGTGGCTCAGATCGTCGTGCTTGATGCGGTATTTTCACTCGACTCAGTGATCACTGCGATTGGTATGGTAGATAATATTTACGTGATGATGGCTGCGATGATTGTGGCTATGGTTGTCATGTTAATTGCATCAAAACCGTTAACTACGTTTGTTAACCGCCATCCTACGGTGGTTATCCTTTGTTTAAGTTTCTTGTTATTGATCGGTGTAAGTTTAATCGCTGAAGGTTTTGGATTCCATATCCCTAAAGGTTATATTTATTCAGGTATTGGTGTTGCAATTCTAATTGAAGCATTTAATCAATTTTCGAATCGTAATCTTGAAAAAAATCAAGCGAAGATCCCATTACGTCATCGAACTGCAGATTCAATTTTGAAATTGATGGGCAGTAAATTAGATGCCGATATTGCAACATCGAAAGAAGTTGAAGAAATTCAACAAGCTTTTGGTGATGAAGAACGTTATATGGTTGGTGGTGTGCTATCACTTGCTGAACGTTCAGTTGCTTCAATTATGACACCTCGAAATCAAATTTCTTGGGTAAATATTGAAGACGATGCCGAAGCAATTCGTGAACAGGTATTAGCTGTACCTCATAGTCTTTTCCCAGTTTGCCGTGGACAATTGGATAAAGTCATCACGATTGTACGTGCAAAAGAATTGATTGATGCATTAGATGATCCAGATCAACTAAAAGATTTGATGAAACGTGTCCGTCCTATTTTCATTTATGAAAAAATGAAAGTGATTGATGCAATTAATACATTAAGAACTTCTAAAGGTTCATTGGTGCTTGTTACAAATGAATATGGCAATATTCAAGGCTTAATCTCACCATTAGATGTTTTTGAAGCAATTGCTGGTGAATTCCCAGATGCTGATGAACAGCTTGAATTGGTTAAAATCGATGATACCACTTGGAAGGCGTCTGGTATGTTAGATTTATATCAATTAGAGCTGGCGCTCGATATATTAGATTTAGATCTGGTGCAAGAAGACTCAGGTTACTTCAGTGTTGCAGGACTGATTTTAGATAAAACGAGTGGGGCGGTTGAAGTTGGTATGGTGATCGAACATCAAGGGGTTAATTTTGAAATTCTAGAAATGGAAGATAATCGAATTAAAACCGTTAAAATTACGCTTTAGTGTCTGATAAAAAAAGCTCCGTAAAGGAGCTTTTTTTGGCTTAAATTTTTATACAAGGTATGGAGGTAGCCAAGTCGTAGTACGAAATATGAGATAAGATGCTAAACATATTGCAATCTGTTTTATAGCGAAGGAATGTAAGATCATGATTGATCAAATGGAATTATCGGTAAGACTTGCTATTTTTTTTAGTGGTATTTTTTTATTGACCGGTATGCTTACTGGTGTTTGGAAGTATGTGCAAATCAGCTTATCTAAACAAGCTCGAGCACATTATTATGTTGATATTGCGCATAGAAGTAGTTTGCTATATGCACCTGCAACTTTAATTCTAGCTGTAATGGCATATTTTTCAGCGTTGAATGAATCGACAAATTTGCTCTTTATTTTGATTAATATTTTCTTTTTTGCATTTTCTATTGTAAGTTATATTTTGCATGGCTTATTGAAAGATACGACAAATCAGTTTAAAGAACCACATCAATTAGGGCGTATTGAATTACCAAAATTGCTCATGAGAGGTGCGATGGTACTATTGGTCGTAGGTGAGGTTGGGGCGACCTTAGGTTTGCTTTATGGTTTGTATATTGGGTTATTTTAAGTAGATAAGTAGAGCAGAATTTAAAAACTTGTTGTTTTGATAGAGTTCTATAAATTATGACATTGACTTTAAGATGGATGCTTTTGCATCCACCTCTTAGTCTAAATGCGCTTCTTGATCAGAAAGTTTTTGAGTACGATATTTCGTGTCAATAAAGGCCCACACGTAAAATGCTAGCGTTGCAGCAAGTGCATAAGCAAAATATTCAAGCTTCAACGTGCCTTGAATTGTACCTTGCACAACAAGTGTCAGCATGAGAGCAAACATTGTGCTTAAAAAAACGACAGCATTGTTGTTCGCTTTAAGAGTATTAATGAAGACTTGCTTGTTGAAATGTAATGATAACATCTCCATCCCTCCTGATAATTCATGACAAATCTGAATGATTTAGTCGACTTTGTTTATATACTTGTACAGGGGATTGAAGAATAAAGCAAGTTTTTAACACTCTATTATGTAAATAAATTATGACATTATTATGACAAAAGTTGAAATATTTGAAATTAAGATACTATGTGAGCTAAGTGCTAGAATTGTTTCGATAAATGGCGATGAGATGAATAGAGTTTCTTGTAATTCTTTAATCTAATTACTTTTTAGCATCTTGCAAAACAAATAAATAGTAGCAAAAGTCATTCCAATTCTGACTGATGAGGTCAAATTTAAGGTGGGTAAGCAATAATAGTCTGTTGGATAAACGAGACAATTATTGATTACAGAACAAATACGGTTTGGGTAAAACAATATTTATTGATAAATCACCTGAATTTACTTCTTCAGTCTATCCAGTGTGTAGACAATGACAAATACAACTAAAGAAGGAATCAACCATGCTAAATTTTGTTCAGCCAATGGTAGATTGTTCATAAATGCTGGCAAGAAATGATCTAATTCTGCAACCTTAAGTCCATCAATAATACCGAATATGAAAGCAACCGCTGTAACAGGCGCAATGACGCGTGGAGCGGAATTAAAGAACTTCCACATAAAGCCCATCATGATCACCACAATCGCTGGGGGATAGATTGCACTTAATACAGGTACAGAGAAGGCGATTAACTTGGTTAAACCTAAGTTGGAAATGACAAATGAGAAACCAACAAGAATGAAAACCCATTTTTTGTAAGTAATCTTCGTGATTTGTGAGAAATATTCTGCACATGCACAAGTCAAACCAATTGCCGTAACCATACATGCAATAAAAATCATCGCCCCTAGAAAATATGAGCCAAAGTCACCAAAAGCATGCTGAACATAGCCATGGAGAATAATGGCACCATTTGCAGCGTTAGGTGCAGCTTCGTGGCTACTCAGTCCAAGTTTAAATAGGCTAATGTAAACCAGTGTAAGGCCAATACCTGAAATTAAACTTGCGATCACTGCATATTTGGTAATTAACTTTTGATCAGTTACACCACGTGAACGTATCGCATTAATAATGACAATACCAAATACTAAAGCCCCTAAAGTGTCCATGGTTAAATAACCATTAACAAAACCTTCTGAAGCAGGACTATTGACATAGTTTCCAATGGGAGCAGGGATATAATCTGCAGAAACTAAAAAGGCACTGCCACCTAAAATGATCAAAGAGAGAATTTTGAGTGGAGATAAAACATAGCCGACAGTATCCAAAATTTTATTCGGATAAAGTGAGATTAACGTTACAAATGCAAAATAAATTGCACTGTAGATCAACAAGGTAGATGAGGACGTTCCGAAATAACTCGAAAAACCAATTTCAAAAGAAACTGTAGCTGTCCGAGGTGTCGCGAAAAGTGGTCCGACAGCAAGATAGCATGCTACGGTTAAGATTAAACTTGCAATCTTACCCAGTGGAGAGCTTAAAAGTTGAATAGAGCCTTCAACACGCGATAGCGCAATGATCGTGATAACAGGAAGGCCAACAGCAGTAATTAAGAAGCCAAAAGCAGCTAACCAAACATGTTCACCCGCTTGTTGAGCAACAATAGGTGGGAAGATAATATTGCCTGCACCGATAAATAGTGCAAAGGTCATAAAACCTAAGGCAATAATGTCCCGTGTACGCAAATTGGTCATAAGGGAGATCGGTTCAAGAAAAAAGAAAGCGATTTTAGAGCAAATGTCAGTAAATAGGGAGGGTGGTCATCCATCGAATGGAATAGTAAAAAAGCAAGAAGCGAATAATTTTATTGGATGGGAAATTATGAGTTAAATTAAGTCTATGTATTTATAAAACTAATAAAATAAATTTATTTATTGAATTGAAATCAAGCAGAGCGTAGACCTAGATTCGCAAAATAAAATAATGTACTGATTGGTTAAATAGTAGTCAAAAATGATTGAGTTACAGACAGTCTATAGCGTTTGTGATCGACAAATGAAAGTCCTATAATGAATCCTGAATTAAAGAGGGGTTCATCATGAAGGCAACAGCTGTCACCATTAAAACTGAACAAGATATTGAAAAACTAAGAATATCGGGTCGGCTTGCGGCACAAGTGCTTGCGATGATTGGTGATTATGTGAAGCCAGGTGTGAGTACTGAGTATCTTGATGATATCTGTAATGATTACATCGTCAATACACTCAAGGTGACACCAGCAAATGTCGGTTATTACGGATATACAAAAACAACCTGTATTTCGAAAAATGAAGTTGTATGTCATGGTATCCCTGCTTCCAATATTATCTTAGAGGATGGAGATATCATTAATATTGATGTTGCAATCATCAAGGATGGTTATTTTGGTGATACCAGTCGAATGTACTATGTAGGTACAATTAAACCTGAAGCAAAAAAATTAGTCGATACGACTTATGAAGCGATGCTTGCAGGTATTAAAACGGTTAAACCTGGCGCGACACTTGGTGACGTGGGTCATGCTATTCAACAAGTTGCGCAACGCGAAGGTTATACGATTGTACGTGAATATTGTGGTCACGGTATTGGAAAAACTTACCATGAGCAACCGAATGTATTGCATTACGGACAGCCTGGTCAGGGATTAGTATTAAGAAAAGGAATGGTGTTTACCATTGAGCCTATGGTGAATGCAGGCAAAGCTAAAGTTAAAGAATTAAAAGATGGATGGACAGTAGTTACAGCAGATAAATCTTGGTCTGCACAATGGGAACATATGGTTGCTGTGACTGATGAAGGATATGAATTATTGACACCTTGGCCTGAAGGTACGGGTGAATATCCTGTAATTTAATTCCCAAAAGCCTATTTTTTTAAATAGGCTTTTTAATTTGTATACGCATCAAATGATAAATAATAAATCCAATAACCAATCCCCAAAAAGCAGATCCAATGCCCAAAAACTGAACTCCAGATGCAGACATTAAAAAAGTGATTAAAGCAGCATCACGATCTAAATCTTCTTTAAATGCGATACTGATGTTATGTCCAATCGTTGCAAAAAGTGCGATCGCCGCCAAAGTGGTGATCATTTCTCTAGGGAATGACAGTAATAATCCCGTTAGTGTCGCTGCAAAAATGCCCATAAAAATATAGAACACTCCACAAGAAATTCCAGCAATATAGCGTTTAGCAGGGTCTTGATGAACTTGTTCATCTAGGCTCACAGCTGCACTAATTGCTGCGATATTGGTTGAAAATGCCCCGAACGGAGCGAATATTGCTTGAGCAATTCCTGTCCAACTTACTAATTGGTTGACATGAGGTTTGTAACCATAGGATCTGATCATTGCTAAACCAGGTAAATATTGCGAAGCCATATTGATGATCAAGAGGGGAATAGCTAAACCCAGAATACTTGACCAGTGAAATTCAGGCTGAATCCATACTGGATACGTCATTCCGTAGTGAATTTTGGTTGCTGTATATTCAAAGAATAAAGGTGTGAGGAGAATGCAAGCTAATAATGTAATGACAATGGAGTGACGTGGTAATGTTTTTTTACTTACAAAATATGTACTTATCAAGACTAAAACATAGATTAATTGGTCTTGCATGACCGTAAATAATGTAATGCCAAATTTTAACAACACTCCAGCTAACATGGCGCTTGTAAGAGATTGCGGTAAAAATTCAAGAATTCTTTGAAATATTCCAAAAAAGCCCAATACAGCAGTCATAATTCCACATATTAGAAATGCCCCTATCGCCTCATTCAAATTGTATCCTGAGCCTGTAGCGATAATCAGTGCTAGTCCTGCTGTTGACCATGATGTCGCAACTGGATATTTAAACTTCCAGCTTAAGATCAGTCCTGATAATCCTATACTCAAACCCAGTGCCCAAAACCATGAGCTAATCTGTGCTTGATTTGCACCTAATACTTGTCCAGCTTGAATAACCAGTACAGATGAAACGCTAATGCCAATTAAAAATGTAATAAAGCCAGCGAAAACAGCAGGTAGACTAAAATCTTTTTTTATTCTTGTTATCACGTTTTTGAGCATTTTTATATTATTTCCCTAATGAGTCTGTGATCTTAAGATTACATTGTTGATGTCGCAAGTTTGATTCCGAACAATCCAAATAAAATACCAATAGCGGCAACAGAAGCAACAGCTACTTTATAATGCGTGTTGAAGTAATTTGAAATTTTGATACCTGTAAAGATCAACATACTTAAGTAGGCCATACTCATCAATTGTAAAATTACAGCAAGCATTAAAAAGCTTTGGGCTGGATAAGGATAAGCTGGATCTACAAATTGAACAAAAAAAGATAAAAAGAACAGTATTGCCTTTGGGTTAATTAGACTGATGAGTAATGCGGTACGAAAAGGATGAAATTTTTCTTGTTTTTGTTCAATAGAAACATTAGCTTGATCTTTACTTGGACGTTTCCAAGTTAAATAGGCTGCATATATTAAGCGGATACCTAAATAACTAAGGTATAAAGCACCAATAATTTTTAGGGCGAAAAAAATCCAGGGAAATTGATGCAATAATGTTGCGGCACCTAAGACAGTTAGCAAAATAAGGATGCTATCTCCACACAAAATACCGAAAGCACCTTGATAGCCCACTTTTATGCCAAAGCGAGTCGCAATAGACATGACATAGAGAGAGTTAGGTCCAGGTAATAAAATAATAAGTAATGTACCTATTAAATAGGTTGGAAGATCAGTTATACCAAACACTCATTTATCTCTTAAAAATAATCGAGCTCCTAAGAGCTCGATTGAAAGAATGATGGATAGGTGCAATTAAGCTTTAATATCAGCATCTATGCCAAATGATTGTTTTAACAGAGAGCTGAGTTGATCTCTTGCCTTAATAAAGCCATCAATACCGCCTTGCAATAATTGCGATGCCATAAGATCTTTCTGAATTTGCGCTTTAAAATCTATTTCAGTGATTGGACTAAGCGATTCGATATTTGAGCTGTGTGCATTTGCATTTAACTGAACTTCAACTTGGCGATGATCTTGAGCCAACTCATCAAGTAAATTTGGTGATACAGTTAAGAGATCGCATCCAGCAAGTCCAAGAACCTGTTCTACGCTACGAAAGCTTGCACCCATAACTTCAGTTTTTACCTGATTTTGTTTATAGAACTCGTAAATATGTTTAACGGATTGCACACCAGGATCTTGTTCAATTGGATAGTGATCCACATTTTCAGCTTTTTTATACCAATCGAGGATACGTCCTACAAATGGTGAAATTAACGTGACCTGAGCATCCGCACATGCTTTTGCTTGATGTAAACCAAACAACAAAGTTAAGTTGCAATGAATGCCTTCTGCTTCAAGAACCTTAGCAGCTTGAATACCTTCCCATGTTGAGGCGATTTTAATTAAAATTCGGTTTTGATCAACACCATAAGTCGCATAGAGTGCGAGTAATTCTTTAGCTTTAGCAATTGTCGCGGCTGTATCGTATGAAAGTGCTGCATCAACTTCCGTTGATACTCGACCTTTAACTGCTTTTAGAATTTCCACACCTAATTTGACAGTCAGGATATCAATTGTTCTATCGATTAACTCATCTGACTGATAACCCTCTGACTTTGCTTGATCAAATGCAGCTTCAATCAGTTCTTTGTTTTCAGGGAATGAAGCTGCTGCCGTGATGAGTGAAGGGTTAGTGGTAGCATCCAATGGCTTAAATTTTTTTATAGCGTTTAAGTCACCTGTGTCTGCAACAATTGTAGTGAAGTTTTTTAATTGAGATAAAGCTGTTTCAGTCATTGCGATCTAATTCTTTGTTTCATTACTTATATCATCTTTATAACACATGATTATTTTGAAACATGCTACAAAAGTTTTAAATCAAGTCATTTTCCTACATTTTTCTTTTATTTCTGATGTGATGAATTAAAAATTGAGCAGCTTTGCCCAGTGGTTGCTCTTTACTCCAGACTAGATCGATAAAATAATCAAATTTTGGGGTGAAATCTGAAAATTGTAGAGCTTTAAGTTTTTTCTTTAATGTTGGTTGTTCTATCAGCATTTCAGTGGGTAAAACCCCCCATCCAAGTCCTTGTGAAATTAATCTACATGCAGAATGGTGATTGTCTGTACGCCATGCATCTTTGGAAAAGAGTAACTCTGGTTTAATGTTTCGATCGCGACTAGCGACTACAATCTGACGACTTTGAAAAATTTCTTCATAGCTTACTTTTTGATTTTGGCACAGCGGATGATGAACAGATGCAACTGGAATTAAACTTTCTTTCATCAATTCCACAAATTGTTCATTTGCCTCAATATGCTCACGCTCAAACATCAAGGCTAAATGTGCTTTACCCGTTAAAATCATTTGTTGAGCATCTTCTTGTGGTGCGCTGAATATATTGATTTGTAGTTGAGGAAATTGTTGTTCTAATAAAACAATATAATCAGTCCATCTACTATGCAGTAACTCAGATACCACCACAATATTTAATTCGGTTTCGATGCCGCTACTCAAACCAAATGCATGTTGTTTCCATTGATTCATTTCAATCAATAAATGATTAGTACGTTCATACAAAACTTTGGCTTGAAGTGTTGGTTGTGGTTCACGTCCTATTCTTTCAAATAGATGAAGATTCAGATCAATCTCTAAATTGGAAATCGCCATACTGACAGCAGATGGGACCTTGCCTAATTGACGTGCGGCTGCGGAAAAAGAACCTGTTTCCATCACCGTTTTAAAAACGACCAATTGTTCTTGATTAATATTCATGTTTGTTCTTTCAAAAATTTTGATAGATTCTAACTCGATCATTCAATATTTTGAAAATAAAATGCGCTCATGAATAACAATATTGATGAGTGAACGCATGTTTTTTTCTAAGAGAAGAATTATTCACGCAATAAGCTATGAAATCATTCTATTGGTGATCATCGCAATTTCTTTGAGTTTTATTTTTGAAGTTCCAATGGAGATTGCAGGTACATTAGGTGTTATTATGGCTGTGCTCTCAGTGATCTGGAATATGATTTTCAATCATTATTTCGAAAAAATTGAAGCGCGTAATCAGTGGAAGCGTACTGTAAAAATTCGTATATTGCATGCGCTAGGATTTGAAGGTGGCTTGATGTTAGTAACCATCCCAATTGTTGCATATATGATGGATATGACGCTCATACAAGCTTTTATCGTCGACTTAGCTTTGACGCTTAGTATTCTGGTGTATACGTTTATATTTCAGTGGTTCTATGATGGGGTTGAAGCTAAACTGGGTTATGCACCTGAGAGTTTAAATCATTAAAACTTAAAATAAAAAAGCATCTCAATAGAGATGCTTTTTTGTTAAGAACATCGATTTATTTTTCAATAATAGCCGTTACACCTTGACCACCTGCAGCACAGATCGACACAAGTACACGACCTGAACCTTTTTCATTTAAAATTTTTGCAGCAGTTGCGATAATACGACCACCCGTTGCGGCAAATGGGTGACCCGCAGCCAACGAAGAGCCTTTAACGTTTAACTTCGCACGATCAATTGAACCTAAAGGTACATCTAAGCCTAGACGCTCTTTACAGAATTTAGGATCTTCCCAGGCTTTTAATGTAGAAAGAACTTGAGATGCAAATGCTTCATGAATTTCATAGTAGTCGAAATCTTGAAGTTTTAAATTAGCACGCTCGAGCATACGTGGAACTGCGTAAGCAGGAGCCATTAACAAACCTTCTTTTTTACCAATGAAATCTACAGCAGCAGTTTCAGAGAAACTTAAATACGCTAAAATTTCGTGACCATTTGCTTTAGCCCATTCTTCTGATGCTAATAATACACAAGAAGCACCATCGGTAAGTGGAGTAGAGTTACCCGCAGTCATTGTACGAGCATCACCTTTGCCAAACGCTGGCTTAAGTTTTGAAAGCTTTTCTACAGTTGAATCAGGACGTAAGTTGTTGTCGCGCTCAAGGCCAAGGAATGGCGTCATTAAATCGTCAAAGAATCCTGCTTCATAAGCTGCAGCCATTTTCTGATGAGACGATGCAGCAAGTTCATCTTGAGCTTCACGAGAAATGCCCCACTCAAGTGTTGTGATTGCTTGGTGATCGCCCATAGATAAGCCAGTGCGAGGTTCACCATTTTTAGGCGCGTCTAGCAAATCTTTTACGTTAATTTTAGTTAACGCTTTAAGGCGATCTTTACCTGTTTTTGCAACATTGAGTTCTAAAAGAGCTTTACGTAATCCATCACCAAATGCGATAGGAGCATCTGAAGTGGTATCTACACCACCTGCAATACCCACCTCAATTTGACCTAGTGCAATTTTATTCGCTACGAGGAAAGCAGCTTGAAGCCCAGTGCCACAAGCTTGTTGGATATCGTAAGCTGGAGTTTCAGGTGCAAGCTCTGTGCTTAACACACATTCACGCGTCATATTGAAATCACGGCTGTGCTTCAGTACAGCACCAGCAACGACTTCACCCAGACGTTGACCTTGAAGATTAAAACGCTCAACTAGACCATTCAATGCCGCTGTAAGCATATCCGTATTTGTAGCTGTGAAATAAGCACCATTAGAACGTGCAAAAGGAATACGATTACCACCGATAATTGCAACACGGCGTACAGTATTTTGAGTCATAGTTTTTTCCTGTTCAGCGGAAGATTGAGTCGTAGTTGCTGAAGTTTGATTTTCAGCTTTAGTTTTATTTGTTGCTGCTGTTTTTTTGCGAGTCGTCGACGTACGAGGGCGAGTCGCTTTTGGAGTATTTGCGTTGTTGGCGCTGTTTGCATTACCACTACTCGCATTTGAACGAGCTTTTGATGTATTTGACACAGTCGCTTTCGCAGAATTCTCAGTTGTTGGATTTTCTTGAGTTGTTTTGCTCATAAGGCTTTTCCAAGCATATTTGGGATATTCTTGAGTGCTACATTAGCATAATCGCTAAGAGGTCGTATTGACTAAAATGACATTTAGCAATGCTTTCAGGTCAAGACATACATAGAGTAACTCAAGTATTATTTAACTGAAACGCAGGGATCGATTAATTTACTAAGTATCAGAGTTTGAACTGAACTTCATCTACATCATAGATCCTTCAAAAAATTATTCTATCGAGAGATCATATTCATGACTGACCAATATCAAGCTTTTGCAAAATCTCCAATTGGTAAATTTGTCATCAAAAATTTAGGTTTACCATCTCCAATTCACTTAGATCGTTTTGAATCAGCAACGCCTGTTGTTCAAGGCGCTGTTTTATTCGGTTCTGCGTCTAAAAGTCTTTTTAATGGTGAAATTGCGCAAGTTCTGAGTAATATTCATGCCAACAGCTATGCGGGAAACAATGCTGAGTTACAACAAGCTGCAGCTAAAGTAGGGTTGAACTTAGGTGCGTTTAATGAAGGCGATAAAGAGTCGAAATTCAAAGCAGTTGTTTTTGATGCTTCGGGTATTCAGGACTCTGAACAGTTAATTGAATTGTATAAATTCTTTAATCCAATTGCTCGCCAAATTCAAACTTCAGGTCGTGTAGTCGTCGTTGGCTTGACACCAGAATCAGCACCTACAGTGAAACAAGCGATTGCTCAACGTGCATTAGAAGGTTTCGTGAAATCTGTAGGTAAAGAATTTAAGAAAGGTATTGCTGCACAATTGGTTTATGTAGATCAAGATGCTGCTTTAAATCTTGAATCTACACTTCGTTTTGTACTTTCTCCGCGCTCAGCGTATGTATCAGGTCAAGTCATTCGTGTTTCAAAAGCAAATGTTGTTGATGTTGACTGGACTAAACCACTTGCGGGCAAAACTGCAGTGGTCACAGGTGCAAGTCGCGGTATTGGTGAAGCGATTGCGCATGTTTTGTCGCGTGATGGTGCTCATGTCATTTGCTTAGATGTACCACAACAACAAGCAGATCTTGATCGTGTTGCGAGTGAAATTGGTGGATCGACTTTAGCGATTGATATCACTGCACCAGATGCTGGAGAAAAAATCAAAGCTGCAGCGGCTGCTCAAGGCGGGCTAGATGTGATTGTCCATAATGCCGGTATTACACGTGATAAAACGCTTGCTAATATGAAGCCAGAGCTTTGGGATCTTGTGATTAACATTAACTTATCTGCGATTGAGCGTGTGAATGACTATTTGTTGTCTAATGAAGGCATCAATGAAAATGGTCGCATCGTTTGCGTATCTTCGATTTCAGGTATTGCGGGTAACCTCGGTCAAACGAACTACGCAGCTTCTAAAGCTGGTGTGATTGGTTTAGTGAAATTTACAGCACCAATTTTGAAAAATGGTGTAACGATTAATGCTGTTGCTCCTGGATTTATTGAAACTCAAATGACAGCAGCGATTCCATTCGCAATTCGTGAAGCGGGTCGCCGTATGAATTCGATGAGTCAAGGTGGTCAACCAGTTGATGTGGCTGAAACAATAGCATTATTTGCTTCATCAGCTTCAACGGGGCTGAATGGAAACATTGTACGTGTGTGCGGTCAAAGTTTATTAGGTGCTTAAGCTTTAGTGGTCATAGATTGTTAAATGAAAGAGAGTAATGTTCAGGCATTGCTCTCTTTATTGCTCGTATGATTTGTTATGATCGTTTTGTTGAGCTGCAAACTGTAAATTTTTTATAAAGATAAATGGGAATTTTTAACATGAAAACACGTCACTTTAGTCAATTGCCAAAAGCTTATTTAGCTTATCCTAAAGTCATTAAAGGTTTAATTTTTAAAAAACCGAAAGGCGAAAAGACACTGCCACAAGTGGATTACATCGTTGATGAATATCGTGTTGATCATGACCATTTAAAATCTTATAACGAAATTTGTGGTTATAAGAATAATGGATATGTACCATCGACTTACTTGGCAGTCATTTCTCAAAGTTTGCAGATGCAAATGATGACACAAGAACCTTTCCCATTCGCATTGTTGGGTTTAGTTCATATTCGTAATCAAGTTAAGCAGTACCGTAAAATTGGAGTGAATGAAACCATCACGCTATCATGTAAATTTGGCGAGTTAAAACCCCATGATAAAGGTTTGCAATTTGATTTTATTACGACTGCAAAAGTAGGTAATGATGTGGTGATGGAAGGTTTAACGACCTATCTTTCTCGTCAAAAAACAAATATTTCATCCGCTTCAAAGGCTAAAGAAGATCAGTTGCCTAAATTTAAATCACAGGGAAATTGGAAAGTCGCCGAAAATACGGGTCGTCGTTATGCGCTTGTTTCAGGTGATTTTAACCTCATTCATATTCATGCAGTTACAGCGAAAGCATTTGGTTTTAAACAAGCGATTGCTCATGGAATGTGGAGTAAGGCTAAAGCATTAGCAAGTATTAGTTTACCGGATGCTTATGATGCTGATGTTTATTTTAAGTTGCCTATGTTTTTACCATCTGAGGTTGAATTTTTAACGGGTGAGCGCGATCAAGCGACACATTTATTAGTTCGTAATGCAAAATCGCAAAAACCTCATGTTTCAGGTGTTGTGAAACCACTTTAATAAATGCTCAAGGCCTAACATATTCGTTAGGCTTTTTATAACTATAAATCAAGGATAGAAGATGAAAATTCTAAAAGATTTAATTTACGCTGACACATATAATTATAAGGGTACGGTTCACCATCAGTTTGCAGATTTGGCACATTTGTTTAGTCGTTTACAAGACTCTCGTGCGGAACAAGGTGGTGCATCATTGGCTGTATACTATGGCCAAGAAAAAGTGGTTGATATTTATGTTGGAAAAAAGTCTGCGAGTGAAGAGTGGTCAGAAGACACGATGGCGATGTGCTATTCCACCGGAAAGGGGATCTTAGCGACTTTGGCACATATTCTAGTGAGTGAAGGGAGATTAGACTATCGTCAACCCATAGCTGATTATTGGCCAGAATTTGCTGAACATGGAAAATCTAAGATTACTTTGGCTGACATATTGAGTCATCGTAGTGGTTTATATGATGTTAGAAATGTCATTGCTCAAGCATCTGAAATGGCAGACTGGGATCATATGCTCAATGTGATGGCTAGCGCGACACCACGTTTTAAACCCAATTCAAATTATGCATATCAAGCACTTACGTATGGCTGGTTATTGGGAGGGCTGATTGAAAAAGCGACTCAGCAAAATCTTTCTGATCTGATGAATCAATATTTAGTTGAACCACTTCAATTAGATGGTGCCTATTTTGGCGTCCCTCAGGATCAACTTTCAAGAATAGCTAAACCTTTAGAAAAACCAAATACTAAAAGAAAGCCATCAACTACTCAAGTTGCACAACAAAAGCAGAAAAAACCGAAAATTTCATTTTCGGATCGGATCATTCAATATTCTGGTCAAAACCCTGATGATTTTATAGATGCAATGATTCCTAAAGGGATGAAGGGATTTAGCTTTTTTGATGATCGTGTTTTGACTCAACCCATTCCTGCTGCAAATGGTGTATTTACAGCCAGAAGTTTAGCGAAAATCTATGCCATGATGGCGCACTATGGTCAGTTTGAATCAAGACAATTTATCAAGCCACTTGTATTCAAACAACTTTCACAAATACAAAGCTATGATCGAGACAAGGTGATGCCAATACCTATGCATTGGCGTTTGGGTTATCACAGAGTTATCACGCTGGGTAAAAGTGCAAAAAACGGTTTTGGTCATATGGGTTATAACGGATCAGGGGCTTGGTGTGATCCTGAAAGAAAATTAAGTTTTGCCTATACCCATAATTATCCTGTTGGGTCTATTACAGGGGATTATCGTTTGTGGAGTTTATCGCAAGAGGCATTGAGATGTGTAGATCACATTAATAATGGTAAAAAGGGATGGTTTTAACATTTACAAAGGGGAATTTGTATTTATAATGTACACTAACTTTAACTAAAATAAACAAATAGTGACATGATGAATAAAAAAATTACCTTTTTACTAATGGGTTGTTTGATGAGTGGTGTTGTGGCAAGTAGAGTACTTACACCAAACCAAAATCAGCAAAGCGGTCAGATTCCGAGCGGTTATGCTGAATTAGAATTTAAATTGGGTGATGGAAATTGGACGAAGCAAATCTATCTGCCAAACAATCCAAAAAATAATGACAAGATTAGAATTTCTTCGACGGCGGGATATGCTGCATATCTAGATACTTCCAATATAGATATTCCGCTTGAATCAATTCAAATCAATAGAGGAAACACATTCGACTTTATTTATAGTGAATCTTTAAAAAAATGGCGAATCAACAGTACACCTAGTGCCATTGTCGATAATTCAAGTGTACAAAATATTGTATCTAATCAACAAATAATACAGCGAGTTCATCTAAGAGATGGCGCTTGGGCAAAGAAAATAGTCTTGCCGAGTGATGTGGCTAACAATACGGTGATGTTGATTGAATCTGATGCAGGCAGGGATTCATCAATTGATACAACAAATCTTCTTTTTTCGAGTAATTTTAATTTAAAAAAAGGAGATCGCTATTGGTTTGTATTTAATCAAAGACTAAAAAAATGGGTGCCTGAATATATTAAGCCGAGACAACTAAATGTTAGTTCAGTGGGTACTCAGTTAAATAAAACCGATAGCCCTTTAACTGAAATTATTTTTGGTGATGGAAACTGGGTGTCACAATTCACATTACCAAGTTCAGCATATGACCGTGATCGTGTGATCGTGAAGTCGACTGCAACATGGGAAGCTACTATTTCAAATCAGAATATCAATACCTCAGCAACTTTAAAACTAAATAGAGGTGATCGATATGAATTTATGTTTGTAAAAGAATTAGCGAAGTGGATTTTAGTCTCTGCACCAGAACGTGTGATACAAGCGAAAGATTTAAATAATCAAAAAGTTCCTGATCCTAAACAACCAGTGACACGTGTTAAGTTGGCAAATGGAAATTGGCAATCAGTAATTAATTTAACTGATCGTGCTCAAATCAATGACAAGATAATCATAAGTTCTGGAGCGACGTGGAGCAGTACAATTCAAGCATCCAATAATTTACGACAAACGATTCAAACTGGTGAAACGCAACGTTTTGTCTATACATCTCAAGGATGGCAAGCTGATAGTTCAACGATTGACATGCTTTTAGTGAGTAGTCCTGCTGTTGCAGAGAAATTAGGTGCAAATGCAGCGAAAATTAGATTGATTGAAGGCTTTGACCTAACCAATGTGTCTGCAGAGAATTCAAATGCCAAGTTTTATCTGCGCAACGTTGGTTACCTGCAATATAAAACACCAGGTTCTAAAACATTAAACAACGTCCTTGATATTGGTCGTGTGGACAAAGTTATTCAGAATGAGCGTAATCGCTTAAAAGCTGATGCTATATATTATGAAGGTGATGAAGAGGGCTGTGGTTTAGCGTACTTACTTGTAAACCCTAACTCCAATTATATGATCGGTAGTGGAAGTATTAACTGTGGAATCACTGTTTTACGTCATGAATTCGGTCATAATATGGGGGTGGATCATCATGATACCGCTGGACCAGCACGTGGTTTGGAGCATCCTTTGGGTAGTACGATTATGGGAGGTAATAGTATCTCTTATTTCTCAAGCCCAGATTTATTCCATCCAAAGTATGGATACCAATTAGGGGGCACGAATGATCGTGATGCTGTCACTATGATTAATAAAAATGCTAAAGCAGTGTCGCTATTCAAATAATCTATGAAAGTAATTTATATTTTATTGGGTGTAGCAGTCTTTGTGACTGCTACATTTACGTTATATTTAAAACCTGAAAAAGACAAATCATCTGCAAGCTTACAGCAGCATCAAGTTGAAAATGAACTGGGTCAAAATGTTAATGCTCATGACGAACGCCTTAAAAATAAGAATGAGTCATCGAGTTCTCATCTGATGCCTGAGCTTATGCCTGTACTAGAACAAAATATTGAACGGCATATGATTCTTCCAGAAAGTTTTCAGCATCGGGCTGACACGGGTTATTTATTTAAGTTTAGCCCTGATCAAGTGGCGAGCATGAAAGAGGGCAGTAAATTTCCCTTGAAACTTTTGCAATTTGGTATCAATCGTGTGGCCGAAATTACTGAGATTGAACAAGTTGAGGATGGAATTGTGAGATATAAGGGGCAATTTGAGGATTATCCTGCTGATCTAAACTATTTTACGATTACTCAAAGTATTGAAGATCAATATGCAATTATTAAAGTTTATACAGATAAAGGGTCATATTTTGCTGAAGTAATTAAAGGGATTGGACTCGCTTACCCTGATCAAGTTTTACATGATGATGGGGTTCACGTGCACCAACATACGCATTGATTCATATGCAGACTTGAGATATGGTAATTTTCACAAAATTGTTAAAATTGATTTGTGATTATGCGCCGTAGTACTGTCATCCCATTCGTTTTGATCTCGTCGATTCATATGGCTTCTTGCGATCAGTCCACGCAATCAAATCAACTCTTGAAACAGAATGATTCAATAAAAAATCAAGTAACACCTCAATATATTGGTTTGTATCAAGGTACTACGCCATGTATGGGGTGTTTTTCGCGTTGTGAGGATTGTCCTGGTATGGCTGTTGATTTACAACTTAACGCAGACCAAACGTATGTATTATCACGATTAAGTCTAAGTGGTCATAACCAAGCAGAAGAAATAAAAGGTCAGTTTAAATTCATTAATACTGAGAAGTCTGTGATTCAATTAAGCGGTGTCCCAACCAGAAATATCATTCTTGTCGATTTGGTCAACAAAATGCTAGAAATTCGTATCGATGGGACTGGTGAGGAATACGAAAATTTTGATGATTTTAGTTTGAATTTAACAGGTTAAATTTTCCCAAGAAAAAAGACTTGGGTTTAAATTGTTTTTTGAATGTATGAATGATCTGTAACGCATTCACTCTTGCCAAAAAAAACAGTATGCTTAGTCCTGTAATTAGGGAGCATTCATGTATCAGGTTCTTGCGCGTAAATATCGTCCACGTAATTTTTTAGAATTGGTTGGTCAAAACCATGTGTCGCGTGCATTAACCAGTGCTTTAGAGCGTGGTCGACTGCATCATGCTTATCTTTTTACGGGGACGCGTGGCGTTGGTAAAACGACGATTGCAAGGATTCTTGCTAAATGTCTGAACTGTGAAACAGGTGTAACATCTACACCGTGTGAAGTATGTCCAACGTGTACCGCAATCAATGAAGGTCGATTTATAGACTTAATTGAAATTGACGCAGCATCCCGAACCAAAGTTGAGGATACACGAGAATTATTGGATAACGTACCTTATGCACCAACGCAAGGTCGTTTTAAAGTGTATCTCATTGATGAAGTACACATGCTGTCCACACATTCATTCAATGCTTTACTCAAGACACTTGAAGAACCGCCTGAACATGTCAAATTTTTATTTGCGACGACAGATCCTCAAAAACTTCCAATTACGGTTATTTCACGTTGTTTGCAATTTACTTTACGCCCATTGGCGGTTGATGAAATCACTTCACATCTCACACAAATTTTAACTAAAGAATCAATTAATGCGGAAGCTGATGCGATTTGGCAGATCGCTGAGTCAGCACAAGGTTCTTTACGTGATGCACTGTCGCTAACAGATCAAGCAATTGCATATGGGCAAGGTGCGATTCACCACCAAGATGTGAAAGAAATGCTGGGTTTGATTGATCGCACGATTATTTTCGACCTTATTTTGGCGATACATCAAAATCAACGTGCTAAAGTCAGTGCTTTATTACTCCAATTCCGTCAACAAGCACTTGATGTTTCTTTGGTGTTGGATCAACTCATTTCAACTTTACATGAGTTGGCTTTACTCCAATATTTACCAGACTTGAGTTTAAAATATAGTGCTGAGATTAATCAGAAAATTATGCAGCTTTCGAGCATGATTTCGGCTCAGGATCTACAATTGTATTATCAAATCGCATGTAAAGGTCGTGCTGAATTACAAATTGCAGTGACTCAAGAGCAAGGCTTTGAAATGTGTGTGCTCAGGTTGTTGGCATTCCGCCCGATGGCGAATAATGAGCAGCTGACCACTCAAGCACCTCCAGAAGAATCAAATGTCTTAAAAGAAGCTGAAAATTTCAATCAGATTTCGACAGAGAATTCAGAATCTATACCGGCAGATCATCAAGAAGCAGGATCGAAAATTAGTTCACCTGAGAATAATACGAGTTTGATTCAGCCTAGTCGTGATGTAAATGATGAGGAAAATACGGATTTAATCTTATTTCAGCAGATGATGGCATCTGATGATGAGGTTATTCCAGCTGAGTCAATTCAGCCTGAAAAAACTGAATCTGAAAGCTTACATTCAACAGAATTAAATCATGCGGATGATGTCGGTCAGTCTGTATCTGTTGAGGTGAAACAAGAGAATTTAACCAACTCTGTGGTAGGCAGTGAGGAGATTGAGCTGACTTCATTTGGAGCAAGCTTTAATTCAGAACCTGTTGAATCTTCAATTGTTGATCAAGACAATATTTTCTTTTTAGAGCCTAAACCAAATGAACTTTCTGCTGAAAGTGCTGAATTGTCAGTTCAAGAAGAAGGAACATCGAATGGCCCTCATTTCCAAAGTCTAGATCTACCCGATGAGAATAAAATTGTTGTCACAGATGTTGGCTTAAAAGGTTTAATGCCTCAAGATATTCTTAAACTTGAGCCTGTCGAATTGGAAGGTGAATGGGATACTCAAAAGTGGGAATATTGGTTCAGAAATAGTCCATTAACACCTGCGGTACAAGAATTAGCACAACAAGGTCTTATGCAAGGTCAAATTGATGGGACATGTGAATTCTATATCCCTGCAAAATACGAAGCTTTATTGCACTCGCTCATTCCGAGTTTAGAAGCAGCACTCAAGCAATCATTTTTAAAATCTCAATTAATCGTAAAATACAACGAACCAAACGGTGAAACGCCTTTCGATCTGCAGGAAAAGCGTAAGCAAAAGGCATATCGACGTGCTGAAGAATTGATTCATCAAGAACCCGTCGTGGAAGACTTGTTAAAAACTTTCGGCGGTGAGCTACATAATATTCAGCTTAAGTCTTAAGTTTATTTTGTTATAAACGTAGTTAAGGCTTCGCGTATTGAGTTTGGTAATTCAATACTTTTACGAGAGTGACGGTCGACAAATACATGGACAAAATAACCTTGAGCAGCAGGCTCTGATTGATTTTTCTTAAATATTGAAATGCTATACGTCACTGAAGATCGTCCAATCTTTTCGATAGCGACAGCAACATCAATCACTTCGGGGTAGGATAGTTCAGAAAAATATGTACATTTTGATTCAACAACGAGCCCAATGATAGGCGAAGTTTTAAAGTCAAATAGTGCGTGTTGAATAAGTAGCGCATTTGCGGCGGTGTCAAAGTAGCTGTAATAAGTGACGTTATTGACATGCCCATACACGTCATTATCAGCCCAACGGGTTTGGATTGGAAAAAAGAATTGATAGTCAGCTCTGGTTTTTTTTGAAATAGTTGTCATATTTTATTTAGAAAGTTGATTAAAGATTCGAGTCATTTAATGATAAATTGCTTGGTAGATGCTTAAAGCATCAGCATAGCTTAGAGCTCTAGGATTGTTTTGTAAGAGGCGCGTTTGTTGCATTGCATCATTAGCTAACATCTCTAAATCTGATTCTTGTACACCTAGCTCATTGAGTTTTAAGCTCAACCCACTCTGGCTAACATGCCTTTCCATATGATCGATAAACAAATCACATAAGCCATCAGTATTGCCTTTGCTATAAGGGTCAATCCATTGCATCAGTTCAGCATAGTATTTCTTCGCTTGAGGTGCATTGAATTTCAGTGTTTCAACAAGCACGATTGCATTGGTATGACCATGCGATAAGTGATAATGCCCGCCCAAAGGATAGGCAAGCGCATGAACCGCTCCAACAGGTGCATTTGCAAATGCCTGCCCAGCCAACATAGAACCTAAGAGCATTTTTTGACGCGCTTCTAGGTTTTGGGGTTGCTCTAGAACAAGTTTTAAATTTTGATTCAATAAATCCAATGCTTGTTTAGCGAGCAAATCAGAATAGAAATTTTTCTTTAGTTTTGAGGTGTAGGCTTCAATTGCATGCACCATTGCATCAATTCCTGTTGCTGCAGTGATGTGAGCCGGAAGACCTTGAGTAAAAGTGGCATCTAAAATGGCAGTATCCGCATACAGAACGGGTGAAACAATTCCTGTTTTTGTTGTTTTGCCTGTAGTGACAATAGAGATTGGTGTAACTTCAGAACCCGTACCTGCAGTTGTAGGCACTAAGATGAGTGGTAATCGTGGCGGTTGAGCTTGATTGACGCCATATAACTCAGAAATCGTTTGGGTTTGATTGGGGTGTGAAAGTACGGCAATAACTTTTGCCACGTCTAAAGAGCTACCACCGCCAAAACCAATGACTGCATCAATGTGTAAACGTATTGCTTCATCTACTGCATTTAAGATGACTTCCTCAGGAGGGTCTGCAACGACATCGGAAAAAATACTGAACTCAGTCCCAGTAGCGTTGAAAATGTGAAGAATAGGTTGGTGGAGGTGATGATCAATCATTCCTTGATCTGTGACGAGAAGAACTTTATTAAATCGATGTTGTTTTAAAATTGAGCCAAGCTGTTGAATACTCCCTAAACCAGAAATAATATTCCCGACAGTTTGAAATTGAAATTGGCTCATCACACATCCTTTTTGCGCTTTAAATAAGATTATTGTTTTACAGTTCTATAGGATTCACTCCTTAAATAACTTAACATATGCACTGCGAAAGTATATGTATTTTTGAGGCGAAGATGACGACGAAAATGCCATACAAAATTTTATGTGTATGTTTAGGAAATATTTGTCGTTCCCCAACAGCAGAAGTGGTAATGAAACACTTTGCTGATTTAGAAAAATTAAATATTCAAGTTGATTCAGCTGGAACCAGTAATTACCACCCAAACAAAGCGCCTGATCATCGAAGTCAAAAGCACGCATTGAAACGAGGATATGATTTATCTTCATTACGTGCGAGACAGATTCGTATTGAAGACTTTCAGGAATTTGATTTAATCTTGGCGATGGATCATGAAAACCTAGTCAATATTCAGAAACTGCAAGCTGAAGCAGCGCAAATATTTCAAAACCATGAACTGCGAGCAAAAATAGAGCTCATGAGTGCCAAGGATCCTTCATATTTAAATCAACCCGTACCAGATCCTTACTATGGTGGAGATGATGGCTTTGAGTTGGTCTTAGATCAATGTGAGTCGAACAGTAAAGCATGGATTAGTTACTTAAAACCAATGTTGCAGCAGTCAAACGTTGAGTAAGATGAAAATATGATTGATATTCAAACCAATATACAACTCCAGTCTTTCAATACGTTGAATTTAAATGCTGTTGCATCCCATTATTGTATTGTTCGATCTCTTCAAGATTTGCGAGAAGCAATTCAATTTGGTGAGCAAGCTCAATTAAACATGATGATACTTTCTGGGGGGAGTAATATGCTGCTTCCCGAGTATTTAGATGCTTTAGTTGTTCAATTACATTTAGATGATCTTGTCCTGCTTGCTGAAGATGATACCAATGTCACAATTCGAGTAGGTGCTGGACGTCACTGGCATGAGTTCGTGCTATGGACAACAGAGCAAGGTTTCTATGGATTGCAAAATCTCGCATTGATTCCAGGGTGGGTGGGTGCTGCACCTGTTCAGAACATCGGTGCCTATGGTGTTGAAGTCGGTGAATTTATTGAATTTGTAGAGGCTTTTGATCGTACTAAAAATGTAATCGTTCAAATCCAAGCGAGTGATTGTCATTTTTCATATCGACACAGCATTTTTAAAGATCACCCTGAGCGGTTTGTTATTACTGCGGTCATCTTTAAATTACTTAAACAGCCACAACTCAAAATGAATTATGGAGATTTAAAAGCTGCGATGGGCGATGACATTACGCCATATAATTTACAGCAACAAGTGATCAAAATTCGTCAAAGTAAACTCCCAGATCCTGCAGAATATCCAAATGCAGGGAGCTTTTTTAAAAATCCGATTTTAATTAAAACGAAATTTGAGGAAGTTTTACGGCTTCATCCCACGATTCCACACTATCCTCAAGCGGATGGTTCTGTAAAAGTTGCAGCTGGTTGGTTGATTGACCAATCAGGCTGGAAAGGAAAAAAATTAGGAAAAGTGGGAATGTTTGATCGACAGGCTTTAGTTTTAGTCAATTACGCCGATGCATCTCTCACAGATGTGCAAGCAACCTATCGCTCTGTGCAGCAAGATGTGTTAAATAAGTTTGGTATTTTATTAGAACCTGAGCCTGTTTTGTTCGATCAAAAAGGTTCTATTCAATCTCATTTGGTTTAAAAAGGACAATATGTCTAGAAAACATTGGATGGTGACAACGGTGCGTATGATGGCGATCATATTCGCACTTTTGGGCTGTCTCATGGTTTTCTGGTATACACCATTTTATTCAGCACTTGTTGTGAAATCACTTCACGCATTTGTACCTATCAAAGTTGACGAAATTGCGGCCAAGAGCCAGCAAATGGCAGCGTTAACTGATAAGGAGGATTTGGAGCCTGGTTCAAGGCTGTGGATTGCAAGACAAGCTTATCTCAAACTTATTGAAGAACAATTGAATGATCAAGGGGCTGAACAGCTTGCTGAAATTCAAACTCGCTATGTTTTATTAAAACAAAAAATTAAAGATGAATTGCTTATAGATGCAAATACAAAGAATGAAACTAAAGAGGATGTTGTCTTCGCAATTGATCAGCCTGATTTAGCCAGTGATGTTGCCATAAGCCAAACTGATTCAACAAACTCATCCATCAATGAAGAAAAAAATCAGCGCTTGGCTTTAATGGAAAAATATGAATTTTTCCTTAGAAATCATCCCTTAGAAGAAGACGAGGTTCAAACATTAGATCCGCAAATCTACAAAGATATCGCGTTGATTCAAAATGAAAATAAAACTTTATCAAATCAACAAGATAAACCTTATGCGATAGTAGTGTTGGGTGGTGGGTTGACGCTAGGGGATAATAAAATTGATATCGTAGTTAATGATTATACACGCTCTAGACTAGAAAAAACACTTGAGATTGAGAAGCAAACGGATTTACCTATTGTGTTGAGTGGTGTTGAAGCACCGTACATGCAAGCTTGGCTAGCATCGCGTGGCGTAGAAGCGAATCTATTAGAGCAACGCAGCATGAATACCTGTGAGAATACACGCTTTAGTTCATTATTATTACAAAAAAAAGGAGGAGCGCCGACAGTGATTCTGATTACCGATCGTTATCATATGACACGTACACGACGTCTTTTTGCTTTGAACGGTATCAAGACAATTCCTGTTGAAGCGCCCATGCCTACAATGCTGACAACATGGCGTCCTAGCCAATTAAATTACGATCACAGTCGTCGTGCAAATTATGAATTACTTGCCACGATCAGAGATGTAATGTTTGGCTCTAGCGGTTGTCGGGAGGTGCCATAATGTCTGATATTCCATTTCTGAATCCAAATGTGTTGAAACAACTCGATTTACCCATTCCGAATCGAGAACAAACACCTTTAAGATTGGAACCATTAAATTTAAATCGACCTTATTCTCCTTCGAAAGAGATTCAAGCTTATCGTCATCTTTACGCACTTGATCGTCTTGAAGCGAATTATTGGCAGGGTTATATCAAAATGCCTTTGTTCAAACTTCATGTGCAGGTGTATCAACCTCGCATAGAGCAGGTGAAAGGTACTGTATTCTTATTGCATGGCTATTTGGAACACAGTGGGATTTACCAACCAATTATTGGTGAATTGCTGGATCAAGGGTTTAGTGTTTTAACTTATGACTTGCCTGGACATGGGTTAAGTGATGGGAATGCTGCCAGCATTCAGAACTTTGATCATTATCAGCAAGTACTCCATGCGGTTCACCAATATGTAAAACAAGCGGATCAATTGCCTAAACCATGGCTAGGTATCGGACAGAGTACTGGTGGTGCAATTTGGATGCATCATTTGTTGGAGTTTGCTGAACAACGTAAAAATCCAATTGTAGAACGCGTATTGCTCTTGTCGCCGTTAGTCAGACCTGCAAAAACAGCATGGTGGCATAATCCAGTAGGCTTAGGCATCATTCGCCGTATCAAACGTGAAGTTCCAAGACATTTTAAGCGCAATAATCACAACCCTGAATTTTTAAGATTTGTACGTCTAAAAGATCCATTACAACCGCGTATGATGGGGATGGATTGGATATTAGCAATGTCAAAGTGGATGTTGGAAATGGAAAATCGACCTGCATGCCGAATTCCAGTATGGCTCGCTCAAGGTGCCCAAGATCAAACCGTAGACTGGCGTTATAATATCGAATTTATTCGCAGAAAGTTTCGCCTCCAGACCTTGCTTATGCTAGAGGAGGGATCCCATCAGTTGATCAATGAGCGTGCTGATATACGGGCAGCATTAACGGGTCTAATCCCAGCGTTCTTGCATGCTCAAAGTCATAAAGGATACTTTTAAAATAAAGGTGCTGATTTCAGCACCTTTTTGATGAAACTAGAATTTGCTGGCATCTGCCAAATTCCACATTCTGAAATAGAAATTTTCTTCGTCTTTATCTTTACAGTTCAATAGTTGACCCGATTCTAACCAAAAATGTAATTGAGCATAATTTTTGATTTCACGATCATTTATACGTTGCGCGAGATGATGAGCTTTAATTTCACTCGGATGATTTAAACCTGCAGCTGCTATCATTTCTGCTAGTGCATGTAATGTATTTTTGTGGAAATTATAAACACGTTCTGCTTTCGTTGGTACATGGACTGCTTTTTGGCGCTCAGCATCTTGTGTTGCTACCCCAACTGGACACTGATTGGTATGGCAACTTTGAGCTTGGATACAACCGACAGCAAACATAAATCCACGAGCTGAATTCACCCAATCTGCACCTAAGGCAAAGGTACTTGCAATATCAAAAGCACTAATGATTTTACCACTTGCACCAATTTTTACTTTATCTCTTAATCCAGCACCTACTAAGGTATTGTGTGCAAACAATAGAGCTTCACGCAGAGGTGTACCGATATTATCGCTAAATTCAATCGGTGCAGCACCGGTTCCACCTTCTGATCCATCTACGACGATAAAATCAGGAACAATATTGGTTTCAAGCATCGCTTTGACAATACTCATAAATTGCCAAGGCTGTCCGATACATAATTTGAATCCAACAGGTTTACCACCTGATAGTTCACGTAACTTTTGAATAAAATACATCATTTCAATCGGTGTATTAAAGCTAGGGTGGCTTGGCGGGGAAATACAATCGCGATCACGAGGAACACCACGAATTTTCGAAATTTCTTCTGTAATCTTATGTTTGGGTAAAATACCGCCGTGACCTGGTTTTGCACCTTGAGACAGTTTTAGCTCAATCATTTTGATATTGGGATGTTTAGCTTGAGCTTTAAATTTTTCAGGATCAAATAGACCTTCTTCAGTTCGACAACCAAAATATCCACTGGCGATTTGCCAAACAATATCTCCATTATTTTCAAGATGGTAGGGGCTTAGGCTTCCTTCGCCAGTATCATGATAGAACTGACCCATGTGGGCACCGAGATTAAGTGCGCGTATTGCATTAGCACTTAAACTCCCAAAACTCATTGCTGAGATATTCATGATTGATGCACTATAAGGTTGAGCGCACTGATCATTACCCACTTTAATACGGAAGGTGCTGGTATCAGCTGGGAGTTTCGGTGCAAGAGAGTGGGTAATGAAACGATAGTCCTCTTGATATACATCAATAATTGAACCAAAAGGCTTATCAGCATTTTCATTCTTTGCACGCTGATAAACTAAGCTACGTTGCATTCTTGAAAAGGGTAAAGCGTCTTGGTCTGATTCAATAAAATATTGACGAATTTCGGGTCTGAAATCTTCAAATAAGAAGCGAAAATGCCCCATGATTGGGTAGTTCTTCAAAATTGAATGTTTATTTTGAAGTACATCATATAGGCCTAAGACACTGAGTAAACTGGTCAGTAGCCAAATAATATTAATGACACTGTCGGATAGAAAATAATAAATATAATGGGGACTGTAAAATAGCCTAATCCACGTAATACTCAGGGCGATGATAATACATGCGAACCATACAGAATGTCTTGAAAAAAAAGTGTTCAGTAATTTATGTCTTATTGCTTGAGCAGGACTTGCCATTTTTATTTTCCATCGTTCTTTACTGTAATTACCTTACGAACTTCTATGGAATCAGACAAGTAGTGAATTGTTAGCTTACAGCTGTAAGCTAACAATTTATATTTATGGGTTTAGTTTTCTTCCGAAGGTAGCAACATAATGATCGAACTGTTCAAAAGTTCTGCGAGATCTTCAAGAATATGTTGATCATATAAACTTTCATCTAAAGCGATCATTTCACCATCAGCGATACGTTTTAAATGAGGTTTAAATTCTTCGGAGATACATAAGCGCTCTCCATTCGCCCAAAAGTTAAGTTCATCATTGAAGTTGCTATAAAGCAAACGTGAAGCAGGTTCGATTTTTAATAAATAACCTTCTTCAAGTGCTTCTTCTAAATCACCTGTTCCAATTTCGTCATTTTCTGGAATATTGTTAGGATAACCAGGTTGCGAAGCGAGACACATGATGGCTTCATTTAGCATATGAGGATTTTGCAGTTGAGCTAAAAGTTGTTCGCGCAAATAGCTAAGCTCATGATCTGAAATTTCGCCGACAGCAGTGCTGGCAGAGCGAGTGACATCTAATAATGGTTTTTTCAGTTGCTCTTGTTCTGAGAAAGAATCACCAAGACTATCCATCATGTCTGAGATATTTGGCATGCGGAACCCGAAAGAATAGGTTAAACACTCATCTTCAGCTACGCCATAATGAGAAAGACCTGGTGGGACGTATAGTAAATCGCCCGGCGCCAAAATTTCATCAAAATGAACTTCCATTTCTTGCAAAAGTTTTAAAGGCTGACCTGCAACGAGTGCCGTCTGTTCATCACACATTTGCCCTAATTGCCAACGGCGATGTCCGTAACCTTGAACTAAAAATACATCATAAAAATCGAAGTGCTTACCGACAGAACCACCTTGTGGTGCGTAAGATACCATAATATCTTCACGACGCCATTGAGGAATAAAAGGAAATTTTTTCCATAACTCAGCAAGATCAAACGAATAGTGATCGACCGCTTGAACGAGTAATGTCCATAATTTTGGCATTTTTTGGAAGTCTGCTTTGAGCAGTGGCGATGACTTCACATTCCATTGATTAGGGTCACGATCTTTTTGTTTGATCAAACGTGCAGTCACGTTTTCATCGAGTGCAAGCTCCATAACATCATTGGGTTCAAGTAAACCCACAATTTCAGGAACTGCATTACGAACGAGGAGCGGTTTTTTTTGCCAATATTCCGTAAGGAATTGTTCAGCGCTAATACCGCCGAGAACGTCTAAAGTTTGGGACATAATAAGGACTACAATTTAGTTTGGCTTATTGTCCCTTGAACGATGCAAGTTCTGCAAGTGACACGGCTTTAAAAGCGCATGTTTTCTTGCTTATGGATGATACAAATGAATATAAAAAAATGAATATAGCAGTTTTAAAGAAATAATTAATTTACACTTTGAGGGAATTTCTGTTA